>JBAZCE010000030.1:0-17544 GCA_041671105.1 Gallionella sp. | reverse complement strand
ATTGTGCAGAGGTAAAGGGTTTGAGCAAATAATCATCCGGGGCACACTCTGAGGCGGCGACCACCCTGGCATAAGCCTGCTCTGCCGTGATCATCACAAAAATGGTATTGCGATTGATCAAATCATTGGTTCGTAAATACTCAAGAAATTGTTGCCCGTCAGTACCATCTCCCAATGAATAATCACACAGGATTGCGTCATAATGATTTTCGGCCAGGCGTTCAAGCGCTACTCGGATATTGGGTACCGCATGCAGTTTGGCAAATCCGGCGCTCGATAACGACATCCGCAACTGCGAGCGTGCAGCTTCCATATCGTCAATAATCAATACCCATTTGTCGGATACTTTGCTAACTGTCGCCAATTCAAATACTCCGTTTTAAAAAATCACGCGAACTTAACTCAAATTTTCTGCCCTTTATTTCCCAAAGTCTTACAACATTGGAAAAACATTAAGCAGGTAGATCAAGATACGCGATGCTGCATAATACACTATCAGTCAAAAACGACTATTGGCCTGTATATAACAAGGCGATTTGAAACAGCCGCTGATGCTATGACGCCCCGACTTGCTGCTTCGAAGTTCAGGTAGGGCTACATCTGCTTCTCTATCTCGTTGAACATAATTAACATCACTCTTCGCTATTTACACTTGGGGTTTGAAATTGCCATTGTGTATCGCCTTGCTGCACAGTCATTATCCTTGCGTATCGCCTCGTCGGCTATTTTTTCAAAAGCTGGAAGAGTCACCAATGCGAATAAGGATTGTTCTCCCTCGAGGTGGCCAATTTTGCGAAACTCGCCTCTCAACGCTTGTTGCATACAAATTGTCTGACGGTTTTCTCTAACAAAGGAGTTATTTCGCCCGTAAACACATCAGCAAGCGGCTGAAACTTTGCTTCCCTGACTCACCCCTTACTGAGCTTCTGCGGATCAGCTACAGGGCACTTTTAACATGCAGGCTCTGCAAGCCTTATATTTATTGGGTTCAATGACTATTTCTGTGACTCTAAGCAATAAAAACACCTATTTTTTGCTTATTCCTTTCGATTTTCTACCTTTCAACTGGTCGGAATAATTTTCAGAAATATTTCGACTGTCAATGCGTTGGTATTGGAAAATATAGTTGCTCGGTCTGATCAGATCATTTTCAGAGCTTAAGGACAGGTTTGTAATTTCGAAGTCGCCCATAATTTTTTGAGCACGCCCTGTAGTTTACGTGATGAGTTCCAATGTATTCGAGGAAGGATAAATCCGGATCATTCAGCAAAATATCTATCGCGTTCCCGTCCCGTACATCGAGCCATGAAAGCATTATTCATTGCATTAACATAAATTATCCATGTGAGTTTCATGGGGGCTGTCAGCTTCGAATTATATGAGAGGGTAATCCCCCCATTTTTAGTTGGGGTCAAAAGTAGAGTTTGCTAAAAAAGCTAACTTCTGTTTCGGGGTAATGCCGCCGAGCGCCATGTGTGGGCGTTCGTGATTGTAGGTCCACATCCACTTCGTTGCATAGTCCTGCGCTTCGTCAATCGACTCAAACAGGTAATGGCTCCTTGAGCCGTGACATCAATGAAGCGTCCATGCCGCCGAACTTACTCCGCCATTTGTAAAACGTAGCGGAACTCATGCCGTGCTCCCGGCACAACTCAGGGACGGGGCTACCGCCCTCGGCCTGTTTGAGTATCGCAATAATTTGACTGTCTGAAAATCGTGACAACTTCATGTAAAACTTCCTCCATTTCAAAGTGAGAAAATTCTACTTCTAACTGCAACTAATTTCAGGGGGGATTACCGGCCTTGAAACTCAAATCTTATTGCAATTTTTTTGTTAGAAAACTTAAAAATCCGTTAAAACGCACAACTTACAAAGACTAACACAGACATCAATATCTTTCGATATCTCATAGGATCTTGGTTTTATACACAGAGGTAGAACTGTTCATCCCTACTTTTTGCGAAATAAATCTTTCAAACGCCGTAAAACGCAGAATATGCGACTTACATAGCGCTACCCAACCCAACCCCTTAACCAATACCCACAGAGCTGTTATAGCGCGTTTTAAAGGTAATGCTCTGCAAGCCTTGTATTTACTGGCTTGCAAGAATGTAGCATCCGCCTAATGTTATAAAAACACCGACTTTTCGACTTTTAACAGAAATTTTCACCTTTATTACTAAGCTAACCAGCTTCGAGTTAAATTTTTTAAAAATTATTTTTTTCAAAGGTTTCAGAAAATAAAATGGCCACGAATATCTCGTGGCCATTTTATTTCTCTATCTTGCTTCACACTTTATTTTAATTGTTCAGCTAGTTTTCTGAATTTTCATGCGTTAAATAAATTATTGATGTTGTGAGAATGTTTTCAACAATTATGAGAACCTACACTTAAACATCCAAGTTCTTGGCACCCAGTGCGTTCTTTTCGATGAACGCGCGACGCGGTTCGACCAGATCGCCCATCAAAGTGGTGAATACTTCATCGGCTGCGATAGTGTCTTCAATACGTACTTTAAGCAGGATGCGGTTTTTCACAAACATAGTGGTTTCCCACAGTTGTTCCGGATTCATTTCACCCAGACCTTTGTAGCGTTGAATACTGAGACCGCGTTTTGCTTCTTCTAGCAGCCATTCGATAGCTAGTTTAAAACTGGAAACACCGCGTTTCTGCTCGCCACGCATCACGTAAGCCGTCGGAGTGATGAGACCATTAAGCGCTTCAGCGGTTTGGCGGATCTGCTTATAGTCTCCACCTTGCAGAAAATCTTTATCCAGATAGCTTATTGAGTAATTTCCATAATAAAGTTTTTCCAAGCGCAGACGCAATTCGCCCTGATCATCGTTGTCGATGGTGACTTTGATAACACCGCCACTGGCAGCTTCAAGTAATTGCGCGCTTTTCTGTGCTTGCTCAGCATTGTCCAGCGACAGAGTCGGCAGGATCAACAAGGCGTGGCTTGCTTCAGGAGCAATGAAATGCGTCAAACGATCGATCACAGCTTCGGCAAGAAAATACTGCCGCGCAATCTGTTCCAGCGCTTCGCCCTGAATCGGCGTGGATTCGAGCGCGGGGTAGAGAGATGCATCTTTCAACGCATTGCCCAACAGATAGCTCTTCATCTCAAGATCATCCTTGAGATAGCGCTCGTCACGCCCCTGCTTGATCTTGTACAGAGGGGGCTGAGCGATATAGATGTGGCCGCGTTCAACCAGTTCCGGCATTTGACGGTAAAAGAAAGTAAGCAGCAGCGTGCGAATGTGTGAACCGTCTACGTCGGCATCGGTCATGATAATGATGCGGTGATAACGCAATTTATCAGCGTTATATTCGTCTTTACCGATACCAGTTCCCAACACGGTAATCAGTGTAGCAATTTCCTGTGAGCTGATCAGTTTTTCAAATCGTGCCTTTTCCACATTGAGAATCTTGCCCTTAAGCGGAAGAATGGCCTGAAACTTCCGGTCGCGCCCCTGTTTGGCTGAACCACCCGCAGAATCACCCTCTACCAGATACAGTTCAGATAAAGCGGGGTCTTTTTCCTGGCAATCCGCCAATTTTCCCGGCAAACCCATACCATCCAGCACACCTTTGCGACGAGTGAGGTCGCGCGCTTTTCGCGCTGCTTCACGGGCACGTGCTGCTTCAATAATTTTCCCAACAATAATTTTAGCATCGTTCGGTTTTTCCAGCAAAAAAGCACTCATCTGTTGTCCTATCAATTCTTCGATGACGGGACGAACTTCTGAAGAAACAAGTTTATCTTTGGTTTGCGACGAGAATTTTGGATCCGGGAGTTTAACCGACAATACGGCCGTTAATCCCTCACGCATATCATCACCCGTAGGTTCAACCTTTGCTTTTTTAGCCAGTTGTTCGGCTTCGATGTAATTATTTAAGGTGCGGGTCATAGCGGCACGCATTGCAGTCAGATGCGTACCTCCATCGCGCTGTGGAATATTATTGGTAAAACATTGAACATTTTCCTGATAGGAATCGTTCCATTGCATCGCAATCTCCGCAGTCATCCCGTCTTTCTCGCCGATCGCGTGAAAAACAGTCGGATGCAGTGCCGATTTATTCCGGTTCATGTACTCCACAAAACCTTTAATTCCGCCGGTAAAGGAAAAATTTTCTTCCTTGCCGTTACGATGATCAATCAACGCAATTTTCACGCCGTTGTTCAGGAACGACAACTCGCGTAAACGTTTTGCCAGAATATCGAAATGAAATTCGATTAAGCCGAAAGTTTCTTTTGCTGCAAGAAAGTGAACCAGAGTACCTTTCTTTTTTGAATCTCCAACAACGACAAGCGGAGCGACAGGGTCACCATGGCGGAATTCAATAAAATGTTCTTTTCCATCGCGGTAAATAGTCAGCTTCAACCATTCTGATAAAGCGTTGACAACTGATACGCCCACACCATGTAGACCGCCTGAAACTTTGTATGAATTGCTGTCAAATTTTCCACCTGCATGCAGGATAGTCATAATTACTTCAGCAGCAGATCGACCTTCTTCCTTGTGAATGTCAGTTGGAATTCCACGTCCGTTATCGCTGACACTAATTGAATTATCCGCATGAATAATCACATTGATCTCATTACAATGACCTGCCAATGCTTCATCGACTGCATTATCTACCGCTTCGAATACCATATGGTGCAAACCAGTGCCGTCGTTTGTATCGCCGATATACATACCTGGACGTTTACGGACTGCTTCTAGGCCTTTCAGCACTTTGATGCTGCTGGAATCATATTCACTCATTGGTTTCTTTCCTGGTATTGTTTTGTTTCACGTGAAACATTTAATGCACTTCAGATATCGCAAAATAACATATTACAGAATCAGATACGCATAGGCATAACAACGTATCTGAATTCAAGATCGGCCGGCGATGTAATCAAAATACTACTGTTTGGGTTGCCAAACGAAAAAATAGCCATTTCAGTATTGATACTGTTTAAACCATCAAGCAGATAATTGACGTTAAAACCAATGTCAATTGCTTCACCATGATAATCCGTTTCAATTTCAACCTGTGCTTCTTCCTGTTCACTATTGCTGCTTATGATACAGAGATTCTTTTCGGTAAGAACAAACCGGACTCCTCGAAATTTTTCATTGGATAAAATCGCTGCTCTTTGCAAGGCTTGCTGGACAAGCGTTCTGTTAATGCTCAGATGATTGACGTAATTGGGTATAACTCTCTGATAATCAGGAAATTTACCTTCGATAAGTTTGGTAATTAATTCAATACCCGAAAAACTTGCCCTGAGCTGCTGGGAAGAAAATTCCAATTCAATTTCTTTATCGTCATCACTAAGCAATTTGGAAAGTTCAACGATTGCCTTACGCGGAATAATTATTTCAATCTTGTCTGAACGCTCTTCAAGGCTTATTGCGTTGTACGCCAACCTGTGTCCATCAGTAGCAACTGCCCGGAATTTATCGTCCTCAATAACAAAAAGAACACCATTCAAATAATAACGTACATCTTGCTGCGCCATAGCAAACTGAACTGAAGCCAACAAATTTTTTAATGCAATTTGACTTAATCTTATTTTTTTGGAATCTGAGAGTTGATTACTGAGTCTAGGAAAATCCTGGGCGGGCAGAGATTGTAAATTGAATCTGCTTTTATTTGATTTAATCTGAGCCCTGTTTTCCTTTACGTCTATTGATACTTTACTCTGCTCCGGAAGTATACGCAGTATTTCCTGAAGTTTTTTTCCACCAACCGTAATGGCTACAGAAGCATCCCCGTCAGATTCAGCATCGATAGTTGTTGAAATCTGAATTTCAAGATCCGTTGATGTGAAGCGAATCTTACCAAATTCCTTTTCAATCAATACGTTAGATAGAATAGGCATCGTTTGTTTTCGCTCAACAATGCCAACTACAGTTTGTAGCGGCTTTAATAAAGCTTCTTTCTCTATCTTTTCAATAAACATAATATAAATACCTAATAAGACTAATAATGTCTTCCGATTGAGTGGATAAGTCCGTAATTATTTAAAAAACAATATGTTAAATGTAAAAATGCCTGTGTTTAAGCTGTTGGCAATTTACAGCTGATTTGTGGATAAGTTTAACAAAAATAAATTAGATATAAATACCCACATTTTATCCACAACAAAGTAACAACGTTATGTGAAGTATCTGATAAGAAAAATTTAAAATACAGTTGATTAAGGGTTATTAAAAAAGTCGATAAGACATTTTTGATTTAAATAATTTTAAATGGAACCGATAAAAAATTCGAATTTATAAAAGTGGCTTTACGATCAGGGATGCAACAACAATAATTTTTCTAAAAATTAGAACTCATATAAAACCGGAATAAATATTTACTTGTAATTGTATAAAGTAATATAAATACTTAATAATCATAGTAATGATTCAATAATTTGTTGATAACTCAATAAATATGTTAAAAAACAATAAATTAGATTTAAAAAATTTACGTGTCCAGACTGTTGACTAATATCCGGTTTAATGTGGATAAGTTTAACAAAAAATATTTAAAAGTTGATATCCACATTTTATCCACAACTAAATCACAGCTTTATCCGGTTAGAGTCTGCAATAAAGTCTTATAGTCAGAATCAATTGTTGTATCACCGGATCTGAGTGTTACTACTGTCTGACACGCATGAATTACAGTTGAATGATCCTTGCCCCCAAACGCATTGCCTATTTCCGGCAAACTCATTGCAGTTAATTCGCGCGCAAGACTCATAGCGATTTGTCGTGGCCGCGTAATATTCCTTGTACGTTTTTTTGATAATAAATCGACTATTTTGATACGGTAATAATCAGAAACTGTCTTCTGGATATTATCGATAGATATTTGCCGGCTTTGCGCGACCAAAATATCTTTTAAAGCTTCTTTTGCGGTTTCAACAGAAATAATTCGTTTATGGAATTTACTGTAAGCCTCAACGCGTTTGAGAGCACCTTCCAATTCACGAACATTCGAATTGACATGTTTTGCAATAAAAAAAGCAACAGCATCGTTCAATGTGTAACCACTAATAGCGGCTTTTTTGAGCAAAATTGCTACGCGCATTTCCAGTTCAGGTGGTTCAATTCCAATGGTGAGTCCCCATCCAAAACGAGAAACCAGGCGGCTTTCTAGGCCTGTTAATTCCTTAGGAAAGGTATCGCTGGTAAGAATGACTTGTTTATTGGAATCAACCAGGGTATTGAAAGCGTAGAAAAATTCCTCCTGAGTTTTTGCCTTTCCGGCGAAAAACTGAATATCGTCAATGAGTAATACATCCAGCGAGTGGTAGTATTGCTTGAATTCTTCAAATTTATTGGTTTGATAGGCTCGAACAACATCGGCTACATAACGCTCTGCGTGCATGTAACAAACCTTTGCCTGGGGGCGGTTAACACAAATTTGATTGCCTATTGCCTGAGTAAGATGAGTTTTACCAAGACCTACTCCACCGTAAATAAATAACGGGTTGTAAGATACACCAGGTAATTCAGCAACTTGAGTTGCTGCAGCAAATGCTAACTGGTTAGCCTTGCCTATAACGAAGTTGTCGAAGGTCAAACTTTGATTAAGTTTTCCATAACCACGAAACGATGTTTCAATCTTTGGTTTAGTTTCAATGAGTGTTTGTTTTTTCTCGGGAAATACAGGAGCCGGAGAAGATTTCAAGGGGGCAGACTCCACTACTCGAAATTCAAATTGGGGTACAACAGAGTAGGCGAGTCTGGCCTGCCGGTTGATCTCCGGAAAAAATCGATCCTGAAGAATTTTTAAGGTAAAAGAATTAGGTGCTGACAAAATCAGACAGCCATTTTCACTTGAAAACTTGAGGGGTCTAATCCATGAGTGAAATTGGTGGGGCGGCAGGCTCTTCTCAAAAGAGTCGAGACAAGTATCCCAAAAAGCATTTTCTTGCATATAAACCTAGATGGAAGTGCAAATTAGCGATAGATACGCGTAATTCTACAGACCATAGCAAAACTTATCCACAGGCAATAAAGTAAATATATCTTGACACGCAGCGGCTAACACATTGTAATACCGCGTTTTATGACATCTCTAGGATAATTCAGAATGAAACGCACATACCAACCTTCAGTTACGAAAAGAAAACGTACCCATGGATTTTTAGTTCGCATGAAAACTCGTGGTGGCAGAGCTGTTATCCGTGCACGTCGTGCCAAGGGTCGTGCAAGACTCGCTGTGTAGTAATTTAAATAGCTTTACCGCTGCGCAGCGTATACCGCGCAGCGAAGGCTATAGCCACTGTCTGAAATCACTTGTGATATCAGACAAGTATTTCAAGCTTTTTTTTGTGCCGAATCAATTGCAAAAAGCGAGGCTGGGTATTGTTGTGGCTAAAAGGTATATGCCAAAATCAGTGGATAGAAACCTGGCTAAACGTGAAATTCGGGAATTGTTCCGGGTTCACGAAATTAAGGGTTATAGCCTTGATATCGTCGTGATGGCGCGCAATACCGTACGCGGTGATAAAAGTGAATGTAGGGATGCTTTGAGTAAACTTTTTAATCGGGTAGCAATACGATGCGCAGAATCCTGATAAAACTTATCCACGGCTATCAGTATCTGATTAGTCCGCTCAGTCCGCCTACATGTCGATTTACCCCCAGTTGTTCTCACTATGCATGTGAAGCTTTGACCAAACACGGCCTGTTTGCAGGAACATGGTTGAGTATCAAGCGTCTCGCACGTTGTAATCCCTGGCATCCGGGCGGTTACGACCCAGCACCATAATTAATTAAAAAAATACCATCATGGACTTCCAGAGACTTTTCCTGTTTTTAATATTTTCCTTTTCATTAATGATGGTTTGGGATGGTTGGCAACGCTATCAGCATCCTCAAGCGGAAAAAATTACAACTGCAGCTAAAACCGACCTGCCTGCAGCAACGTTAAAGGCAACAGATGCTGCATCGCAGGCAATACTGGTTAAACAATTGGTTAAACCGGCTTCCGGCAAGGTGATCAGGGTTAAAACGGATTTTCTGGATGCTCAGATCAATACATTGGGCGGGGATATTCAGCGCCTGGATTTTTTAAAACAGGCTGACGGCCAGGACAAATCAATAAATTTTGTACTGTTTGATAAAGGCGTCGGATCTCACGGATATATAACTCAGTCAGGATTGTTGGGCGAAAATATGCCTAACCACACCAGTTTGTTTATTAGCGAACAAGATAGCTATGAATTGAAGGAAGGTGCCGATAAGTTACAAGTGAGACTGGCGGCCGTTGAATCAAACGGGATTAAAGTCACTAAGTTGCTGACCTTTCACCGGGCAAGCTATGTAGTGGATGTGGCCTATGAAATTGAAAATAACAGTCCGGTTGCGGTAACTCCGTCGGCCTATTACCAGTTTGTCAGAGATAGCGTTGACCCGGCAGGTGGTTCCAGAATGGTTCCTACTTTCACCGGTGCCGCTGTATACACGGAGAAGGAAAAATTTCAGAAAATTGCTTTTTCCGATATAGACAAGGGTAAGGTTGAGTATCCAAAGAAATCAGATAATGGTTGGGTGGGTATGCTGCAGCACTATTTTGTTGCTGCCTGGATGCCGGCTGACAAGGCTGAACGTGAGTTTTTTACACGCAAACTTGAAAACGGCTTGTATTCATCAGGTGTTGTCGTGGCCGTTCCGTCGATTGCAGCAGGACAACACACTGCAATCAGTGTGCCGCTTTATGCAGGACCTGCGGAATCCAACCTTGATGACATCGCACCAGGGTTAGGTCTGACGGTTGATTATGGCTGGTTGACTGTAATTGCGACGCCATTGTTTTGGGTACTTACCTTTATACAGGGACTTGTTCATAACTGGGGCGTAGCGATTATCGTACTTACCTTGTTGATTAAAATAATATTTTTCCCACTGTCTGCGGCAAGCTATCGCTCCATGGCAAAAATGCGTTTGGTTGCGCCCAAGCTGGAAAAAATAAAGAAGCAGTATGCCGATGACCGCGAACAACTCAATCGCGCTATGATGGAGCTATACAAAACTGAAAAAATCAACCCGTTGGGAGGGTGTCTACCGGTGATGATTCAAATTCCGGTATTCATTGCACTTTACTGGTCGATTCTGGCGAGCGTTGAGTTGCGCAACGCACCGTTTTTTGGTTGGATAAGCGACCTGTCGGCGGCTGATCCCTATTATGTGCTGCCTATAATCATGGGTGTCAGCATGCTTATTCAGTCCAAACTGAATCCTGCACCGCCTGATCCCATGCAGGCAAAGCTGATGAAAATCATGCCGGTTGCTTTCAGTGTGGTGTTCTTTTTCTTCCCTGCAGGACTGGTGTTGTACTCCATCGTCAACAATGTGTTGTCAATTACTCAGCAGTGGTACATCACGCGCGGTATAGAGGTTGAGGGTGCCGCAGCCAAGCGTTGATACGATCGCTGCAATCGCCACGGCGCAAGGCCGTGGCGGTGTAGGGGTTGTACGTATTTCAGGGCGTGGACTTACCGGTATTGCTCAAGCAGTCCTGGGCGGGTTGCCACTGCCACGACATGCTACATATATCGATTTTAAGGATGGTAACGGCGAGATTATCGATCAGGGCATCGCTCTGTATTTTCCAGCTCCCCACTCATATACAGGCGAAGATGTGCTGGAGTTGCAAGGACACGGCGGAATTGCCGTGCTGCATTTGCTGCTACAACGCTGCCTTGGTTTAGGTATACGTCTGGCTGAACCAGGCGAATTCACGCGCCGCGCATATCTTAATGATAAACTCGACTTGGCACAGGCTGAAAGCGTAGCCGATCTCATAGAAGCCACAACCACGGAAGCTGCTCGCAGCGCGATGCGTTCGCTGCATGGCGAATTTTCAGCTGCGATTCACATGCTGGTAGATAACCTTATTCGGCTGCGTATGCTGATTGAGGCAATGCTGGATTTTCCGGAAGAAGATATTGATGTCGCGGACAGTTCGTACCGTGACACACTGCTGGAATCCATTCAAAACCAACTAGATCAGACAATTGCATCTGCAAAGCAAGGTAGTCTGTTGCGGGAAGGGGCGCATATCGCATTGGTGGGCCGGCCTAATGTTGGAAAATCCAGCCTGTTGAACAGGTTGTCAGGGGAGGAAATAGCCCTGGTGAGCGATGTTCCCGGTACGACTCGCGATGTCATTCGTCAGGCGATACAAATACGTGGCGTACCGCTGCATATTATGGATACGGCAGGTCTCAGGGTCTCTCAAGATGAAGTTGAAAATATGGGTATGGCGCGTACCCGTCAGACGCTGCAGCGAGCAGATTTGATCCTGCTGCTGCTCGATGCAGCAAGCGGATGCAGTGACGAAGATATGGAAATTATTTCCAGCTTTCCTGCCGATATCCCGCATCTGTTGGTTTTTAACAAAGCTGACTTGCTGAATGAAACAAAACAAGATTCTGCAGGGATTTATATTTCTGCAAAGTCGGGCGAAGGTATTGATCAATTGCGCGAACAGATGCTGAAATTAATCGGCTGGCGTAATCAGGAAAGCGGCGCATTCATCGCTCGTGAGCGCCACTTGATTGCGCTGAATCTGGCGAAAACTCATCTTGATCAGGCTACACGATTGTTGAATCTGCCGGAATTTTTTGCAGAGGAATTGCGTCAGACCCAGCAAGCTTTAAACAGCATTACCGGAAAATTTACGGCAGATGATTTGCTGGGCGAGATATTCAGTCGTTTCTGCATAGGCAAATAGCTGTTTCACGTGGAACCGTCCATTTTGGATTGCGGCCGGTCTATTGTATGATGCGCCTCCTTTACCATTCCGTAGTGACATGAAATTTCCTGATGTATTCGATGTAATTGTAGTGGGTGGAGGGCATGCCGGAACTGAGGCAGCCTTGGCCAGTGCGCGTTCGGGTTGTAAAACCTTGCTGCTAACACACAACATTGAGACACTCGGTCAAATGTCATGCAATCCTTCTATAGGTGGAATAGGCAAGGGGCATCTGGTAAAGGAAGTGGATGCGTTGGGCGGAGCAATGGCGCAGGCGACCGATGTGGGTGGTATCCAGTTCCGTATCCTGAATTCCAGCAAGGGTTATGCGGTACGGGCCACGCGTGCACAGGCCGACCGTATGCTCTATAAGCAGGCAATCCGCACTGTATTGGAAAATCAGCCTGATCTGTGGTTGTTCCAGCAGGCCGTCGATGATTTGCTGGTAGAACAGGATATTGTGACGGGTGTCGTTACACAGCTTGGGTTGCGCTTCAGCGCGAAAACTGTGGTTTTGACCACCGGGACTTTTCTTGCCGGACTGGTACACGTAGGGCAGGCAAATTATCAGGCAGGGCGAGCAGGGGATCCCCCCTCAATTAGTCTGGCGCACCGGCTGCGGGAGCTTAATCTTCCGGTAGGCAGGCTCAAGACCGGTACTCCGCCGCGCATCGACGGACGCACCATCAATTATTCGAAATTGCAGGAGCAGGCGGGGGATGATCCTGTACCCGTATTTTCCTTCATGGGCAGCGCAGCGCAGCATCCAAGACAGTTGCCTTGCTGGATTACAGAAACCAGTGAACGTACGCATGACATCATACGCGGCGGGCTGGACAGATCACCCTTGTTTACAGGTGTTATAGAAGGGGTAGGCCCGAGATATTGCCCGTCTATCGAAGATAAAATTACCCGTTTCGCGGATAAGAAGTCGCACCAGATATTCCTTGAACCGGAAGGTTTGACGACACATGAAGTTTATCCGAATGGAATTTCGACAAGCTTGCCATTTGATGTTCAGGTGGAATTAGTGCGCTCCATCAAAGGGATGGAGCAGGCGCATATTTTGCGGCCAGGCTATGCAATCGAATACGATTATTTTAATCCCGTTGGATTGAAAAGTTCTTTGGAAACAAAGGCAATCAAAGGTTTATTTTTTGCCGGACAAATCAACGGAACGACGGGTTACGAAGAGGCCGCCGCGCAGGGTTTGCTCGCGGGGCTCAATGCGTCGCTGCAGGTTCGCGAAATGGACGCGTGGTGCCCGAGACGGGATGAAGCCTATCTGGGGGTGCTGGTTGACGATCTGATCACTCAGGGCGTGTCAGAGCCTTATCGCATGTTTACCAGCCGTGCCGAATACCGATTGCAATTGCGAGAAGATAATGCCGATTTGCGACTGACTGAGACGGGACGCAAGCTTGGCATTGTAGATGACGTGCGTTGGCAGGCATTTGAAAAAAAACGTGAGGCAATTGCCGTTGAGCAACAGCGTTTGCGCAGCACCTGGGTAAACCCTCGTGTCTTGCCCGAAGAGGATGCGCAGCGCGTGCTGGGAAAAAATATTGAACGTGAGTATTCATTACATGAGCTATTGCTGCGCCCGGATGTAAACTACGCCAACCTGATGACCTTACCCGGATCGGGGGTTTCTGCAGATGATATCAAAGTATCCGAGCAGGTGGAAATTCAGGCTAAATATCAGGGTTATATAGACAGGCAGCACGCTGAGATTAAAAGCGGCGAACAAAATGAGGCTCAGCGTTTGCCGCACGATCTGGACTACCGGGAGGTAAGGGGTTTATCCATCGAGGTGCAGCAAAAACTTAACCAATTCAAGCCTGAAACAATCGGTCAGGCGGCACGCATTTCCGGCATTACGCCGGCTGCGATATCGTTATTGTTGGTTCATTTAAAGCGCGGGTTCCGTGATGCCAAACCAGTTAAATAATCACAAGCAATTAGCCGAAGCATTGCAGAGCGGCATATTTCAATTGGGGCTGTCGGTCGATAGCGAATCTCAGGAAAAATTGCTTGAGTATCTGGCATTGATGGTGAAATGGAACAAGGTTTATAACCTCACTGCGATTCGTGATCCGCGGCAGATGGTAAGTCATCATCTGCTCGATAGTCTTGCCGTGATGCCTCATATGAATGCCGGTCGATGGTTGGATGTAGGTTGTGGTGCGGGATTGCCGGGACTGGTTCTGGCAATTGTCCAGCCGCAATGGCACTTCACCTTGTTGGACAGCAACACCAAGAAAACCAGCTTTGTGCAGCAGGCGATCATCGAGCTGGATCTGAAAAATGCACATGTTTACAGCGCAAGGGTGGAAGAATTTGAAGCGCCGGAGAAGTTCGACGGAATCATCTCGCGGGCTTTCACCGAATTGGGAGATTTTCTGAGAATTACCCGGCATCTGATTGCACCACAAGGGCATTGGGTCGCTATGAAGGGGGCGCCGGAACATGAACTACCCGGTGTGCCGGAGGATTGCAGAGTCGAAACCGTTATACCGTTAAGCGTGCCGGGACTGGATGCAGCGCGCTGCCTGGTTATTGCAACACCTCGAGAGGAGCTGGCATCATGACGAAAATAATGGCCATTACCAATCAAAAGGGCGGAGTGGGAAAAACCACGACCACGGTGAATCTTGCCGCCAGTCTTACGGCCGCCAAGCAGCGTGTTTTGCTGATTGATCTGGATCCTCAGGGTAATGCAACCATGGGTAGCGGGATTGAGAAACGAGATCTGGAAGTTACTGTTTATCACGTACTGCTGGGCAGTAAGACCATCGCCGAAGCCAGGCAAAAATCAGAGGTCGGTAAATACGATGTGTTGCCGGCAAATCGCGATTTGGCTGGAGCTGAAGTAGAACTGGTTGATTTTTCTCAGCGAGAGACACGTTTACGAGATGCGTTGCTGCCAATTTCAGGCGAATATGATTATGTGCTGATCGATTGCCCGCCCGCGCTTAATATGCTGACTTTAAACGGGTTATGTGCGGCGAAGTCTGTGATGATTCCTATGCAGTGTGAATACTATGCGCTTGAAGGTTTGAGTGATCTGGTTAATACGATACGCAAGGTGCGCGCCAATCTGAATCCGGTTCTTGAGATCGAAGGATTATTGCGCACCATGTTTGATCCGCGTAACACACTCGCGCAGCAGGTTTCAGATCAGCTGCTTGAGCACTTCGGCAGCAAGGTCTATCGCACTGTAATTCCACGCAATGTACGCCTGGCTGAGGCACCGAGCTACGGCATCCCTGTGCTTTATCACGATAAAGCCTCCAAAGGAACGCAAGCTTATCTTGCACTTGCAAGTGAACTATTGAATATCGCGGCGAAATCCGCACTCTGAGCATAAAGGAAGCCTTAGATGACAAAACCACAAAAAGGACTGGGGCGCGGGCTGGAAGCATTGCTCTCAGGTGGCAAGAGTGAGAAGGACGATGTGCTGCGCGACCTGAGCGTCACGTTGTTAAAGCCGGGAAAGTATCAGCCCAGATCAAATATGGGCGAGCAGACATTGCAGGATTTGGCAGCTTCAATCAAGGCGCAAGGTGTGATACAGCCGATTCTGGTGCGCCAGCTAATCGACGGCAGCTACGAAATAATTGCAGGAGAAAGGCGCTGGCGTGCGGCGCAAATTGCAGGCTTGAACCATGTGCCGGTATTGGTACGTACCGTTCCGGACAAAGCAGCGCTGGCAATGGCGCTGATCGAGAATATACAGCGTGAAAATCTTAATCCGCTGGAAGAGGCAATCGGAATTCAGCGTCTGATTGATGAATTCGAAATGACGCATCAGAGTGCGGCAGATGCAGTGGGACGATCACGCAGTGCAGCCAGCAACTTGCTACGGTTGCTCAAGCTACCATTACTCATACAGTCCATGCTGATGGAAAATAAGCTGGACATGGGCCATGCCAGAGCTTTGCTGGGCTTGGAAGGCGCAGAGCAGATCGCTATTGCAAACAAAGTTGTGCACGAGCAACTGTCGGTACGCGACACTGAAAATCTGGTGAATAAACAGCTGACGGCAGTAGAAAAACCCAAGCCTGTCAAAATCGAGGACAGAGACTTGATGCGACTGCAGGATGGATTATCTGATCAGCTGGGTGCAAAAGTGGAAATTAAAACGGCGAAAAATGGCACCGGTAAATTGGTTGTTGCTTTTGAGAACAATGAACACCTGGATAGTTTGCTGGAAAAATTGAGGCTGAACAAGCAACAATAACCGCGTAAACTCTGGCTAAAGCCGGGGTTCCAGTTTGACAGTATATGAAAAGATAATTAGAATGCCGCGTCTTTCAGAGTTTGCAAACGAAAAAAAGCAGGGATTTCGGATCATCGCACTTCAAGCTGCGGTTGGATTGGTTGTGACTGTAATTGCATACTTCTACAGTAATCTGTGGAGTGTTGCTTCGGCTGCACTGTGGGGAGCAACGACAGCTGTGTTAAGTGGTTTATCCCTCGTTCGCGGTTTGTCAAAGATCGAAAAAATTCAAGATTATCAGCCGCACAGCTTGTTGCGAGGTATGTACCGCAACAGTATGGAAAGATATTTCCTGGTAATTTTGTCATTGTCTTTCGCGATGGGTGGTTTAAAACTATCGGCGGCAGCGGTGTTGTGTGGATTTGTGGTAGGTCAGGTTGTGCCCATTGTGGCGCGGATTTTAATGATAAAGCGATAGAACTATGTCCAGCGAAGCTCTCACCTCATCAGAATACATTAAGCATCATCTACAGAATCTAACCTACGGCACCCTGCCTGACGGAACGCTGGGATTCGCGCATGGCGCAGAGCAGGCCAAGGCGATGGGATTCTGGGCGATCAACGTGGACACCATGTTGATGTCGTTTATTTTAGGTTCATTGTTCCTGTGGGTATTTAGTCGTGTTGCCAAAAATATGGCAACGGGCGTGCCAAGCGGTATGCAAAACGCAGTCGAATGGGCGATTGAGTTTATCGACAGCAGCGTACGAGGATCGTTTAATGCCAAGAACAATATGGTTGCGCCGCTGGCGTTGACCGTGTTCTTTTGGGTGTTTCTGATGAACTTGATGGATCTGATCCCGGTTGATTACGTGCCTCAGCTGATGGAAGCGTTCGGTCTGCCGCATTTCAAGGTGGTTCCGTCGACCGATCCTAATGCAACATTCGGTATGGCTATCGGTATCTTCTTGCTGGTGATCTACTACAGCATCAAGGTTAAGGGGATAGGCGGTTTTATCGGTGAATTGACACTGCAGCCATTCGGCAAATGGGGTGCTCCGGTAAACTTGCTGCTGGAAGGCGTGAACCTGATCGCCAAGCCTATCTCGCTTGCCCTGCGTCTGTTTGGTAATATGTATGCCGGTGAAATGATTTTCATTCTGATTGCGTTGCTGCCTTTTTGGGCGCAATGGTCGCTATCTTTGCCATGGGCAATATTCCATATCTTGATTGTGACTTTGCAGGCGTTTATCTTCATGACGCTGACCATTGTTTATCTGGATATGGCACACCAAGAGCATCACTAAATTTCTTTTCAAACTTTAATTTTAATCAATAGGAGAAGTAAAGATGGATCAAGCACACGCACTGTTGTATGTAGCCGGCGCACTGATGATGGGTTTGGGCGCGTTAGGCGCTGCGATTGGTATTGGTATTTTGGGTGGTCGTTTCCTGGAAGGTGCAGCACGTCAACCTGAACTGATTCCGATGTTGCGTACCCAGTTCTTCATCGTTATGGGCTTGGTTGATGCGGTTCCAATGATTGCCGTTGGTATTGCTATGTATGTG
>JBAZCE010000029.1:0-18037 GCA_041671105.1 Gallionella sp. | reverse complement strand
GGGTGCATCGCCAGATAACGGTGATAGTCACGCGGGTTTGAAGGTTTCGGGTAAAACCTTGCTGGCGATGGCCGCCGATGATTACAGCGACGCAGCTGCTGCGCAACAGAGCAAGCAACTGATGCGCATGTTGCTCAATCACCATCTCGGCGGGAAAGTTTTGCATACGCGCGAATTGATTAAGGACTTGCAAAAATTATGATTAAACTAGGACTGAATATTGACCATGTTGCCACGTTGCGCCAGGCGCGGGGTGCACGTTATCCCAATCTGGTGCGCGCAGCCCTGATCTGCGAGGAGGCGGGTGCCGACGCGATTACCCTGCATCTGCGCGAAGATCGTCGCCATATCCAGGATGCTGACGTGGATGTGCTGCGTACCATGTTGCAAACCCGCATGAATCTGGAATGTGCGGTCACGGGTGAGATGATTGCGAACGCGTTGCGCATCAAGCCGCATGATCTGTGTCTGGTGCCTGAACGTCGCGAAGAGCTGACGACGGAAGGCGGCCTGGATGTGGTGCGCTATTTCGATGCCGTAAAATCGGCTTGCGAGCGCTGTGCCGAGGCGGGGATACGCGTGTCCCTGTTCATCGATCCGGATGAAAAACAGATCGACGCCGCGCGCCGCATCGGTGCGCCTGTCGTGGAACTGCACACCGGTAAATATGCCGACGCGGACAGCGTTCCCGAACACAAGCATGAACTTGAACGCATCCGCATCGCGGCGGCGCATGCACATGCACAGGGCTTGCAGGTAAATGCAGGACACGGGCTGCATTATCATAACGTGCGGGATATCGCAGCGATCCCCAATATTGTGGAGCTGAATATCGGCCATTCCATCATCGCCGAGTCGGTGTTCATCGGGCTGGATGCGGCGGTGCGGAAAATGAAGCAGTTGTTAATTGCCGGATGAGTATACGTATAAATCGTAGCGAGCAAGCCCGAGTGCAAGGAGCCGCGCAGCGAATGACGAAACATATCAAATGGATAGGCAAGGAATGAGCGAGCATGCGACACCGCAATTGGGCTGCACAGTAGATTTATCATGATCTTTGGTATCGGCACCGACATCGTGGAATATGCCCGCATCGAATCGATGTGGAGCAAATACGGCTCTCGTTTTGCGGAACGTTTATTGAGTGAAGGTGAGTTGCCTGAATTTCACGGGCACGCTCATCCGGCGCGCTTTCTGGCTAAACGGTTTGCCGCCAAGGAAGCCTTTGCCAAGGCGGTGGGGAGCGGACTGCGTCATCCTGTCAGCTTGAGCCGTATCAGTATTGCGCATGACGGACTGGGTAAGCCTGTTTTGATGTTCGATGCGGTGCTGCGTACTTATCTGGCGCAAGCCGGCATTATCGGACATCATCTGTCCATCAGCGATGAGCGCAACACCATTGTTGCATTTGTCGTGCTGGAAACAAACTAACGGGCATAATGCATGCCCGTTGTCCCTCTCCCCGCCCTCTCCCTCAAGCGGGCGAGGGGGATAAGGAATCGCTACGCGATGAATACGTAAACTTTTTTGGAGTGGTTATGGGTTTAGGGCCGGTAATGCTGGATGTGTTGGGAACTGAACTGACCCCTGAGGACGTGACGCGTCTGATGCATCCGCTGGTGGGCGGGGTGATTTTGTTCAAGCGCAATTATGAATCGGCGCAGCAACTGGCAAGGCTTACCTCTGCGATACACGCGCTGCGTCCGTCTCCGTTGCTGATCGCGGTGGATCATGAAGGCGGGCGGGTGCAACGCTTTCGCGACGAGGGGTTTACCCGGATTCCTGCGATGCGCGAATTAGGCAAAATCTGGGATCATCATCCGCAACGGGCGCGTCATCTTGCACAGCAGGCAGGTTACGTGCTCTCGTCCGAGTTGCGCGGTTGCGGGGTCGATTTCAGTTTTACGCCGGTGCTGGATGTGGATCCCGGGCAAAGCAGCGTGATCGGCGACCGGGCGTTTCACAGTGACCCGCAGGCGATCGCCGAGCTTGCGCATAGCCTGCTGCTGGGGTTGAAGCAGGCCGGCATGCATACGGTCGGCAAGCATTTTCCGGGCCACGGTTATGTCGCGGCTGATTCGCATCTGGATATTCCCGTCGATGAGCGCGAATTTGTGGATATCGAACTGTGCGATCTGGTGCCATTCCGGCAGATGATTAATTTCGGTCTGACGGCGGTGATGCCGGCTCACGTAATTTATCCTAAAGTCGATTCCCGTCCAGCCGGTTTTTCGCCGGTCTGGCTGAAGGAGGTGCTGCGCGGACAGCTGGGCTTCGACGGATGCATCTTCAGCGATGATCTCTCCATGGAAGGCGCAACCGTCGCAGGCGGCATTGTGCAAAGGGCTTCCGCTGCGCTCAATGCGGGATGCGACATGGTGCTGGTGTGCAACAAGCCTGAGTCGGCAGATGAGTTGCTGCGCGGCCTGCGTTGGGAAATGCCGCTGACCAGCCGCGCCCGTGTCATGCAGATGCGCGGTGCGGCTCATCCCGTTCCGATGGTAAAGCTGCATGAACAGCCGCAATTCCTCAAGGCCTTGCAGGAAGTGGCCGGTATCGGCATAAGTTCGCCTGAGTTGCCATTGTCGTAAATTTCGCGCAACGATTCGTTTGCGCGTTGATGCGAGTTATCTCCCGGGGGAGATATACCTGCTAACCCTACTTGCCCACAGGGCATCATCCCTGCGAGAATCGTTTGCTTGGCTTCGCCCCCCTCGCTGCGCTCTCCCCGCTGGCGGGAGAGGATTGAGGAGAGGGAACGGACATGGAAAATTTCAATATAAATTTGTCATGTCCGTTGTCGTAGCTTTTTGCTGCCGCACTTGAGATAATCCGGGCAGGTTTTTTATCGCGCATTGGTGTACATGATGATGAGTGAATTACAAGCAGCATTGTTGGCAATCGGTTTGGGTGTGGTGGTCGCGGTTTACGCCTTTGGCTGGTGGAAACAGCGTCAATACAGTAAAAAGTTTGGTGCAGCTTTCAGACAAAGTCACGATGATGCCCTGTATCAGGTCAATGCGGCAGTACCGCCAGTCGAGCCGTTCATCATGGACGAGCAAGTCATGATCAATACGGATGCGCTGGCACCGGTCGCGGAAGCTGCTCAAACAGCTGAAGCAGCGGAAACAGCCGCGGAAGTCGCAACTGGCGCAGTGAGCGAGGCCTGCGCTTTGCTCGATTCGCACAGCGATTTCATCATCGGATTACATCCGGTCGAGTCCAGTGCTGCAGCCGTGTTGGATGGCTTGTGGCAGCGCAAATTTGATTTTCGTAAACCGTTGCAGGTGTGTGGTCTGTCCTTGCGTACGGGGCAATGGGAACGCGTCATCGCCGACAGTCAGACGCTTTATTCACAGTTCCGCATCGCGCTGCAACTGGTCGACAGAGGCGGCGTGATCAGCGTCGCTAAACTGGGCGACTTCCGCGATCTGGTGTCGGGTATCGCCAATTCAATCGGCGCCGGTACCACGATCCCCGATATTCTGGAGACGCACAGTTGCGCGCTGGGGCTGGATGCCTTGTGTGCCGAGGTGGATCAGATGGTCGGTGTGAACCTGTTGCCTGCCGGTGACAGGCAGCTCAAGGGCGAAAAAATTGCCGAGGCTGCCGCTTTGCAGGGTATGAAGCTCGAATCAGACGGGGCGTTTCATCTGACCGATTCGATGGGCAATAGCTTGATTACGCTGATAAATAAAGATACAAAGCCTTTTCAACATCACACGCTGGCGCAATTTACGACGGCAGGCATCACGCTGATGCTGGATGTGCCCCGTGTAGAACGCCCTGCGGTGTGTTTCGATCATCTGGTGCAGATGGCGCACGCCCTGGCAGCTGAGTTGCAGGTCAATCTGGTTGACGATAACCGGGTGCAATTGACCGATGCGGGTCTTGCCCGTATCCGCGAGCAGATCGTCGAGGTCGAATTGAAAATGTGCGAAAACAACCTGATCCCCGGCAGCGCACAGGCACGCCGACTGTTTTCCTGATGGTCATGACGAAGATGTCACCTTCCGCCATGCCCTCTCCCCAACCCTCTCCCGTGCCCGCGAGGTTCCTGCTGTTGTGCAGCGACCTCGGCGAGACAAGTGGGCGAGGGGGCAAACGTATCGCTATGCGAGTTTCAGTTTAATGACTGTCGCCAGTCGCATCGAGCAGTTGCGCGCCGAAATCGGGCAGCACAACCACCAGTATTACGTGCTGGATGCACCCACCATTCCCGATGTCGAATACGACAGGTTGTTTCGTGAACTCCAGGCGCTGGAAAGCGCGCATCCCGAGCTGCTCACCCTCGATTCGCCTACCCAGCGGGTCGGGGGAACTCCGCTGAAATTCTTTGCCGAAGTGCCGCATCGCACGCCGATGTTGTCGCTCAACAATGCTTTTTCCGAAGATGAAGTGCGCGCGTTCGACGCAAGAATCAGAGAGGCGCTGGATGTCGCCTGCGTCGAATATGCGGTCGAACTCAAGTTCGACGGGTTGGCGATCAACCTGAGTTATCGCGGCGGTCTGTTCGTGCAGGGCGCGACGCGGGGGGACGGCAGCACAGGGGAAGATGTGACGGAGAATTTGCGCACCGTGCGCTCCATTCCGCTGCGTCTGTTGGATGTGAGCGGCGCTGATCTGGCTGCCGATATCGAAGTGCGCGGCGAAGTGCTGATGTTTACACGCGACTTCGAGAAGCTGAATGAGCAACAGCGCAGCCGTGGCGAGAAGGAATTCGTCAACCCGCGCAACGCGGCGGCAGGTTCGTTGCGCCAACTCGATTCCCGCATCACCGCCGGCCGCCGACTGAGTTTTTACGCCTACGGCATCGGATTGTGTGACGGCATAGCACTGCCGGGTAAGCACGCAGGCCAAATGGCACTGCTGGAAAGTCTGGGCGTGCCGGTCGCCGCGCAGCGTTGCGTGGTGCAAGGCGCAGATGGTTTGCTTGAATTTTATCGCATGACAGGGGAGTTGCGGGCAACGCTTCCCTTCGCGATCGATGGCGTCGTATACAAGGTCAATGACATCGCACAGCAGCAACGGTTGGGTTTTGTCTCACGTGCGCCGAGATGGGCGATCGCGCACAAGTTTCCTGCGGAAGAGGCGATGACGACGTTGCTGGATATCGATGTGCAGGTCGGACGTACCGGTGCATTGACGCCGGTGGCGCGCCTGAATCCCGTGTTTGTCGGCGGCGTGACGGTGACTAATGCCACGCTGCATAACGAGGATGAGATCCGGCGCAAGGATGTGCGCATCGGCGATACCGTGATCGTGCGTCGTGCAGGAGATGTGATTCCCGAAGTCGCAGGCGTGGTGCTGGTCAAGAGGCCTGCGGATGCCCGCTTGTTTGTCATGCCGACCTTGTGTCCGGTGTGCGGTTCGCATGTCAGTCGCGAGGCGGATGAGGCGGCTACGCGCTGTACGGGCGGGCTTTTTTGCCCTGCGCAGCGCAAGCAGGCCCTGCTGCATTTCGCCGGTCGTCGCGCGATGAATATCGACGGCCTGGGCGATAAACTGGTCGAGCAACTGGTGGATGCCAATCTGGTCAGTACCCCCGCGGATCTGTACAAACTGGGCATGTCCGCACTCGTCAGTCTGGAACGGATGGGTGAAAAATCAGCCCTTAATCTGCTCGATGCGATCGAAAAAAGCCGTCACACCACGCTGGCGCGTTTCATCTTTGCGTTAGGGATACGCAATGTAGGCGAGACAACCGCGAAGGATCTGGCGCTGCACTTCGGTTCGCTGGATACCCTGATGGCTGCCGATGCCGACCGGTTGCAGCAGGTGCGCGATGTGGGGCCGGTGGTGGCACAGAGTATGGTGAGTTTTTTCGGCGAGCAACATAACCTCGGTGTCATCGAACAATTGCGCGGCATGGGGGTGCATTGGGACGAACAGGAACAGCTGCCGGATAAAATATTGCCGTTAGCGGGTAAAACTTTCGTTTTGACAGGTTCTCTTGCAAACCTCTCGCGAGAGCAGGCAAAAGAAAAGCTGGAAGCATTGGGTGCCAGGGTCAGCGGCAGCGTGTCCAAAAAAACGGATTATGTGGTGGCAGGATTGGATAGCGGCAGCAAACTTGCGCGTGCGCTCGAGTTGAATATAGCCGTTCTGAATGAAGATGAATTCTTATTGTTGATTGAGGGTAATAATGACTAGACCATTGAGGGTGATACGCAAGGCGGTATTTCCGGTGGCGGGGATGGGCAGCCGCTTTCTGCCTGCCACCAAGGCCAGTCCGAAGGAAATGATGGCCATCGTGGATAAGCCGCTGATTCAGTATGCGGTGGAAGAGGCCGTCGCCGCCGGTATCACGGATATGATTTTTGTAACCGGCCGCAGCAAACGTTCCATTGAAGATCATTTCGACAAGGCCTACGAGCTGGAAGCCGAACTTGAGCGCAAGGGTAAGCTGGAACTGTTGCGTCTGACGCAGGAAGTGATTCCCGATGGTGTAAATTGCATCTATATTCGTCAGTCCGAGCCGCTGGGTCTCGGGCATGCGGTGCTTTGCGCGCAGCCTGTGGTCAAGAATGAGCCTTTCGCAGTCATTCTGGCGGACGATCTGATGATCAGCGATGTCTCGGTCACCCGTCAGATGGTGGAAGTGTACGATCGCCATCACAGTTCGGTGCTGGGTGTGCTGGATGTGCCGCGCGAGCAGACCCGTCAATACGGTATCGTCAGCAGCGCGAAGGTGAACAACGATCTTGAACAGGTGACGGGCATCGTTGAAAAACCGAAACCGGAAGATGCGCCAACCACGCTGGCTGTGGTCGGGCGCTACATCTTGACGCCGCGCATTTTTCATCATCTGCGCAACGTAGGGAAGGGCGCCGGTGGGGAAATACAACTGACGGACGGGATTTCCGCCCTGATCGAGGAGGAGCGGGTGTTGGCCTATCGCTATCGGGGGACTCGTTATGATTGCGGTTCTAAGCTGGGTTTCTTGCAGGCAACCGTGGCGCAGGGGCTTAAGCATCCGGAAGTGGCCGAGGCGTTTGCCGCCTACCTGAACAGCCTGAAGTAGGCTTTTCCTATATGACCGTCCAGCGTATACGCGACATTTTGCAGCAGGCCGAATTGCTGTGCACCGAGGCGCAGGTGCAAGCCGCACTGCATAAAGTTGCGCAGCAAATCAACGAGCAGCTTGCGGATCAGCACCCGCTGGTGCTGTCGGTGATGGGGGGGGCTGTGGTGTTTTCCGGACAGTTATTGCCGTTGCTCAACTTTCCGCTCGATTTTGATTATGTGCATGTGTCGCGTTACGGCGATGCGCGGCGCGGTGGCGCGATGCACTGGAAGGTGGCTCCGCATGAATCGGTGCGAAACAGGGTGGTGTTGCTGGTGGACGACATTCTGGACGAGGGCCATACCCTTGCTGCGTTGCAACAGCGGATACTCGAACTCGGGGCGCTTCGTTGTTACAGCGCGGTGTTTGCCGATAAGTGCCACGGCAGAGCCAAGCCAGTAGCGGCCGACTTCGTCGGGCTGGAATTGCCGGATCGCTTTGTGTTCGGTTACGGTATGGATATTGAAGGCGCGTGGCGCAATCTGCCCGCAATTTATGCGGTGCGATAAAACAGGATTGTGGATCGAGGATTGAGGATCGAGGATTGAGTGAAAAACGATGAGCATTGGTTTTTTTATCCTGAATCCTCAATCCTGAATCCCCGCTCCTGAAAGGATATATATGTTGGCAATCATAGGCGGTCGCGGCCTGACGCAATTGGCGAATCTCGAAATCACCCACCGGCAGGTGATGCGCACGCCGTATGGTGAGCCTTCCGGCGCGTTCCTGTTCGGCACGCTCAATCAGCATGAGGTGATCTTTCTGGCGCGTCACGGTTATGGTTACACGATACCGCCGCATCTGGTGAATTACCGCGCCAACCTGTGGGCGCTGCGCGAGCAGGGGGTGAGCGAAGTCGTCTCGGTCGCAACGGTCGGCGGTATACGCGCGGATTTGACGCCGGGTACGCTGGTTGTTCCCGATCAGATCCTCGACTACACGCAGGGGCGTGATTACACCTTTTTCAGCACCCGCAACACCAGCTATAAAAATATCGATTTTACGTTGCCATATTCTATGAACCTGCGCAGTAGAATTTTACACAGTGCAGAACAGGTGCAACAGCCCTGCCTGGATGGAGGGGTCTATGCTGCGACGCAGGGGCCGCGACTGGACAGCATTGCCGAGATCAATCGCTATGAAAAGGATGGCGCTGACATGGTCGGTATGACCGGCATGCCGGAAGCGTCCCTCGCAAGAGAGCTGGATATGGACTATGCCACCATCGCCGTGGTGGCCAATTATGCGGCGGGACGCGGCGACAGCCACGTGAGTATCAGCATGGAAGCGGTCAATGCAACCGCAAAGAGCGCGATGGAGCGGGTGCGTGTGATTCTTGAATACGTGTGTGGACAGGAAAATGGCGATTAAGACTGTATTGCGCATGGGCGATGCGCGGCTGCTCAGGGTGGCGGAACCTGTCGGTCATTACAACACCGATGAGTTACGCAGTCTGTTGCTGGATATGCGCGATACGATGCAGGCCTTGAGCGGCGTAGGTCTTGCCGCGCCGCAAATCGGCGTCAACCTGCGTGTGGTGATTTTCGGCGTGCAACCCCCGCACCTTGAAACGCCTGATCCAAAATCGCGTTATCCCGATGCCGATACCGTGCCGCAAACGGTGCTGATCAATCCCGTCATCACGCCATTGGATGACAAAATGGTCGATGACTGGGAAGGGTGTCTGAGCGTCCCCGGCTTGCGCGGACTGGTGCCTCGTCATTGTTACATACGTTATCAGGGCTATGACGAATATGGTGCCCTGATCGACCGGACGGTCAGCGGTTTTCATGCAAGGGTAGTGCAGCATGAATGCGATCATCTGGACGGGATTTTGTATCCGATGCGGATTGTCGATATGAGTAAATTCGGCTACCGCGAGGAACTGTTCCCGGGAGTGGATATGCCTGATGAGTAGCCGCGTTAAACATCAGGAATCGAAGGTTTTCCGCAATCTGTTGATTTCGCTGCTGGCGCTGGTTGTGATATTCATCATCGGCACGACAGGCTATCGTCTGTTAGGCGGCCCGCGTTACTCGCTGGAAGACTGCTTCTACATGACCTTCATCACCATCACCACCATTGGTTATGGCGAAATCGTCGATGTGACGCGATATGAATACGGACGCCTGTTTACGGTATTCATCGGTATCTCCGGCATCGGCGTGTTGGGTTATGTGTTGTCTACGGTGACGGCATTTATATTGGAAAGTGATCTCAACGTATCCTGGAGGATAAGGAAGATGCAGAAGAAAATCGATCAGTTGAAAGATCACTACATCGTGTGCGGAATCGGCCTGGTGGGCAGCAACGTGGCGCATGATCTGGCGCTGACGGGCCGTCCGTTCGTGATCATCGAGAATGATCAGAATAATATTCAGCGCTATTTCGATGCGCATCCGGAGCAGCTTTTTTTGCAGGGGGATGCGACTGACAACGATATATTGCTGACCGCAGGGGTTGAGCGCGCTAAGGGCGTGTTCGCTGTGGCGCACGATGACAGCACGAATCTTGTCATCAGCCTGAGTGCCAAGCAGCTCAATGCGCACTTGCGCGTCGTGGCGCGCTGTCACGACATGAAGAACGCCGAGAAGACGCGCAGGGTCGGGGCGGATGAGATTGTGTCTCCTGATTTCAGCGGCGGCCAGCGCATCGTCTCTGCAATGCTGCGACCCAATGTGATGAATTTCCTGGATGAGATGCTCAAATCCGACAGCAATCTTAGAATGGAAGAGATCATTATTCCGGATACGCTGGAGGATACAACCCTGAGCAGCCTGTATCACGGCAATGATGACTGCCTGGTGCTGGCGATCCTGAGTGAGGGGGAATGGCAGTTCAACCCCCCTGCGAGTTACCTGTTGCGCGGCCGTGATGTGTTGATGGTGATGACGACGCCCGAAGACCGGGTCAGAGTGGAGAACTTGCTGCAAGGCGCTTAAGCTTCGCCGCCTTCAGTCGCGGGCGTTGTCGTGTTTTACCGGCTCAGGAAAACCAGCGTAAAAATGCGGCGGCTGTAAGTGCGGTGGACGTCAGCAGCGCCAACGCGATCCATATGACATTCATTCTGGTCACTGCCCAATCCTTGCCCGGCATCAGGTAGCTTGCCAGCAGCAGACAGCCGATGACGACGCACAGTATCTTTATTGCCAGCGCTGCGATGGCAATGCCTGCAATATCCGGAAACCGGTGGTAAAAAAAATAGCTGGTTGCACCGAAAGCCGCACCGCTGAGTCCCTGCGTTGCCAAACCGCCGAGTGCAACTTTGGCAAGAATCCGCCGGGTATCCACGCCGCGAAATTTCAGAGCGGCCAGCGAACCGCCAACCGCCGCCACCGCACCGAAATTATGTACGACCTGTACCAGGGAGTAAGCCAGGTTTTGCGCGGCGCTCATTTTGAGGTGACGTCTATGCAGGTCTCCACGCCGGTCGGGACATGGCCCCGGGTGTTCACCGCCAGACAGATGTGGTGCTTGCCCGGATTTAGCACGCCGACACGGGTTGTGCCTTGCATCGGATGGATGACATCCACGCGACGGCCGTCGACATTAAGATGCAGATGATCCCCGTCGGGGCCCGGTATTGCCTCGTAGTTCAACTCGACATTGTCGTGTTGACTGACTGTCGCGCCGTTTTGCGGCGAGGAAATGACGATTTTGCCATCTGCAGCAAGTGCGTTGCCGGAAGCGATCAGGAATGCGAAAAAAACTGAAGCGGGTGTGTTCATGATTTTCTCCTGTGTATTGTCGGGTTTTTCGTGCGGACAGGTTAATCATGCCGCAGTTATTTTGTCAAGTATTATTTTGACCGAATCAGGATGGACTGGCTACCTGTCATGGAAACGGATGCGTCATGGCTGACGGCACGACCCATCTGTCGTAGTCTTCTTCGCTTACAAACCCGGATGCGAGGGCTGCCTGTCTGAGTGAGCATGCAGTATGCTGTGCATGCCTGGCGATTTCTGCTGCTTTGTCGTAACCGATGTGCGGCACCAGCGCTGTCACCAGCATCAGCGATTGCGCCATCAATTCGGTCAGCCTGAATCGATTGGCTTCGATACCGCGTATACAGTATTTCTCGAAACTGCTCATGCCATCGCTAAGCAGGCGTACGCTTTGCATAAAGTTGTGCGCGATCAGCGGTTTGAATACATTCAGTTCGAAGTTGCCCGAGGCGCCGCCCATGGTGATCGCGACGTCGTTGCCGAACACCTGGCAGCACAGCATAGTCAGCGCCTCGCACTGGGTCGGATTTACCTTACCCGGCATGATCGAGCTGCCGGGCTCGTTTTCAGGGATGCTGATTTCGCCTAACCCTGAGCGCGGGCCCGATGCCAGCCAGCGTATGTCGTTGGCGATCTTCATCAGCGCGACCGCCAGCGTTTTCAGTGCGCCGTGGGCGGATACCAGTGCGTCGTGAGCGGCCAATGCGGCGAATTTGTTGGCAGCGCTGCGAAAAGGCAGGCCGGTGCTGATCGCCAGTTCCTGTGCCACGCGCATCCCGAATTCCTGGTGGGTGTTGAGTCCGGTGCCGACGGCGGTGCCGCCTGCCGCCAGTTCGTACAACGGCGTCAGCGCGTTGTTTAACATCGCCTGTGCCAGATCCAGTTGCGCCACGTAGCCTGAAAATTCCTGGCCTAGCGTCAGTGGAGTCGCATCCTGCAGGTGGGTGCGACCGACCTTGACGATATCGGAAAAATCATCTGATTTAACTTGAAGGGTGGCGCGCAACGTACTCAGGGCCGGCAGCAATTTTTGCGCAATGCCGATGACGGCAGCCACATGCATCGCGGTCGGAAAGATGTCGTTCGACGACTGGCCGAGATTGACGTCGTCGTTGGGATGGATGTTGCGCCCCTGGCCGCGCTTGCCGCCTGCTAATTCCGAGGCGCGGTTGGCCAGTACCTCATTCATGTTCATGTTGCTCTGCGTGCCTGAACCTGTTTGCCATACGGACAGCAAAAATTCGTTGCGATGCCGCCCTGAGAGCACCTCATCTGCGGCGTGCACGATGGCACTTGCCTTGTCTTGCGCCAGCAGGCCAAGATCACAGTTGACCTGTGCCGAGGCACGTTTGACACGCGCCAGCGCCGCAATAATCTCATCGGGCATCGACTCGGTCGAGATGTGAAAGTGTTCAAGCGAGCGTTGCGTCTGCGCGCCCCATAGTCGATCCGATGCAACATCGATGCTGCCGAACGAATCGTGTTCTGCTCTGGTGGTCATGGCTTTCTCCTATGCAATCGCTCTGGCTAATGCAAATGCGGCTGCCGCTGCGATGCCGCCGATCAGCAAGGTTTGCAGCGCGCTACGAATCGGGGCTGTGCCGGTGTAGCGCCCCTTGATATAGCCGAACGCGAGCAATGCGAGCAGTGTGATGGCGATAGAGCAGGGTAGCGCTGCGCTGACTTCGGATGCCACAAAGTAGGGGGCAATGGGAATCAGTCCCCCTGCGATATAGGCACAGGCTATCGTCGCCGCGCTGTGTATCGCCCCTGCGGGGTCAGGCCGCTCAAGACCCAGTTCAAACCGCATCATGAAATTCACCCAGGCCTCGCGATCTGCGCACAAGGCGGCGACTACCGGTGCAGATTGTTCAGCCGATACGCCGTAAGTATTGAATACCTCGACGATCTCGGCAGCTTCCTGATCCGGTGTTGTTTGTACTTCCTTTTGTTCGCGTAGCAACTCCCGGGCGTAGTGCTCGGCGTCGCCCCGCGCCGCGAGGAAACCGCCGAGTCCCATCGCAATTGAACCTGCCGCGATTTCAGCCAGACCCGCCGTCGTGATGATGTGGCTGGATGTAACCGCGCCGGAGAGTCCCGCCGCCAGCGCGAACGGAACCGTTAAACCGTCGGCCATGCCAATGACAATGTCGCGCACCATTTTTGATGCGAGAAAGTGTCGTTCGATATGCAGGCTCTGGTTCATGGCTTGCTCTGTCGCTACCCGTTTTCAATGCATACGGCCGAATGCCGTTGTGGCGGTAGTGATCCACGTCGATCAGACTTGCGTTGCAGGAGCGGCTAACGTTGCGGAATAAGTTGTCCTATCGTGCCGTGAACCGAACAAAATATCAAGCGGGTAAATAACAAATGCTTTGCAAAAAGAATAACGCCGCTGTTAAGCGGCGTTACGTGTCGGCTTATGGGATGCCGATTGTGTCAGTCGTTAAAAACTGACTGGGGTTCTACTGATAATGGATAATTGGCGTATCGATAGGCGTCTCCCTTTAACAGTCAACATATCAAAAACCTTAACCTGCAGTTGTTTTATACACCCGATTTTTAGGGATTTCAAGCCTGATGTGCAATTAATTTTGTGTCAGCATTGCGCGTCCGAACCTGCTCCGCAACGATGAGTTTCACGATGCTAATAATTCCAGTTCGTGATCCAGTTCCCGGGCGGAGTAATCAACCGCCGGAATGCCCATGTCTCCCAAGTGCCCGATGAAACTCTCGACCGGAATATTTGCCATGCGTGCGGCCTTACTCAGACTTAACACTTTGTCCGCGAACAGGCGACACGCCAGGGCGATCGACAGCCCTTGAGTCAGGACGTATTCGTCAAGCGGTACAGCAACGAACAGGGGATGACCATGTTTTGCAACAATCGAAAGATTGCCCGACTCGGCGGTGCGTACCAGATCCCCTGTCCGTTCCCTCAGGTCGCATATGCTGAATGTTTCCATGTTCAACTCCAGATTGTTTTTGTGCCATCAAATGATAGCGCATTATTTAAGCTGCTGTTTTTGTCACTTCAAACTGAAAGGCCGCGGTGAATGCGAATGAAAATGTTAGCTTTAAAAAATAGTTGCCCGCGAGCCGCACGAAACGGTTTTAGCAGGCAATCCGCCTTTCAGGGGGCGATAGTTGCCGCTCAATCATGCGCTGTGATCTTCCTTTGAAGGTTACTCCGCAGACCACCCGCGCGCGATGATACTGAGACCTCCCAGCGATTCATACCCTGTCGGTTCTGATAGTGGCGGAAGGGGCGCTTTGCTGTTAAATTACACACCGGGATTACATAAGCTTCCCCGTGTTGCTTGAACGGGGTTGCGAGATCAATATTGCTGGCAACAAAGCGGATGTTGATGGATTTCAGGACTGTGCCATTGGACATTTATTAAGTACACGAAATTTTGTACGCACCTTTCTTTGGGGTATGGATAGTTGCCCCTCTTTATAGTAAGGGCGATGTAAGAGCAGTGGTGTACACTGAACGACCTGCGCGATATGTCGACATCTGAACAAGTTGCGGCAAGCAGCTGAGGTAGGTCGCAACAGATTCCTGTTGCCGTGCTGCGCTTTTTAAATCTCATGCGAGAGGCCAGATAGCGTTTCTGAGATTGATTCAAACAATAATTGGGCCAGATTGAGGCTGTGGTTAAAGGGTGGATATGGAACAAGTTGAGTCGACTGTTGTAATCGAGCCTGCCAGCCCACTTCTACGGATCGAAGCAATTCTTGTTTCCAAGTTGAATCTTGCTGACTTTCAGAATGCAGTGCCACTGCTCCGTGAGCTAAGCATCGTCAATGGTTCTGAAGTCGCTATTCAGAGTCTCGAACTTGAGATATCGTCAGTTCCTGCGTTTCTAAAATCGAAGACTTGGCGGATTGAAGAGGTTGGGGCTGGTAAAAGTTTTAATCTCAGCGATCTGGATATACAACTTGACGGCACACTGCTCTCTCGCCTAACGGAAGCAGAGAAGGCTTCCGTCGCATTAGTTTTGAGGTCTGCTAGTGATGCGGGACGAGAGTTGGCGCGTCTAGATTGGACGGTTGAACTTCTGCCTAGAAATCAATGGGGCGGCCTGTCTCATTTTCCTGATTTGGTAGCAGCCTTCGTGCAGCCGAATGAACCCGCTGTGGAGCGATTACTCAAGCAGACAGCAGAAATGCTGCGAAAAAGTGGTAAAAATTCAGCTCTAGACGGCTACAAAGGCGGCCCAAAACGTGTGTGGGAGTTGGTGTCCGGCATCTGGAGTGCGGTTGCGGGCATGGGGCTGGACTATGCTTTACCACCAGCAAGTTTCGAACATACGGGGCAGAAGGTGCGTGGGGCGGCGCAAATCGCTGAATCTGGTTTGGCTACCTGCCTTGATCTGGCGCTTCTATTCTGTTCGGCCATTGAGCAGATCGGATTAAATCCCCTCTTAATATTTACGAAAGGTCACGCGTTTGTTGGAGTATGGCTCAAACCCGAAGAATTTTCGATCACAGTGGTGGATGACATTACTGCGCTTCGGAAGCGGGTTAAACTTAATGAGTTGGTAGTCTTTGAAACAACGGTCGTGACTCAACGTCCGGCACCATTGTTCTCCTTTGCGATTCAACTCGGTACGCAGCACATTTCAGAAGATAAAGAGGAAGCCTTCGAATTGGCGGTGGACATTCGGAGGGCACGTCTTCAAAGAATAAAACCTTTGTCCAGTGCGGAAACTTATGTAGTAGAGCCTTCAAAAAATCCGCCAATTGCTGAACCAGCAATTGAAGAAGCGCCAGACTTGCCGGATGACGACATTATTACTGAACTAGATACGGCTACACTGAATCCAAAGGATCGTCTTGCTCGCTGGCAGCGAAAATTGCTTGATCTATCGTTACGCAATAATTTATTAAACTTCAGAAATGGCAAGAAAGCGTTGAAGCTTGAGGCTCCAGATCCAAGTGCTCTTGAAGACCTTCTATCAGATGGAACTGCCGTGAAACTTTTATCTCGGCCAGATCTCATGGATGGATCAGATCCTCGTGATTTAGCAATCTATGAGGGCCGGGAGCGTGAGGATGTGCGTCGGGAGCATGCGCTAGATGCGTTGAAAAGACGTGAAATATTTGTCGCTACGCCTCAAGAAGAGCTGGATGCTCGTTTAGTCGAGTTGTATCGCACAGCAAAGAGCACTCTTCAGGAAGGCGGTGCCAATACGTTGTTTTTGGCGATTGGCTTTCTATCTTGGACGCGTGATGACAAGTCTGGTCAGCGGTATCGAGCACCTCTGATTCTTGTTCCGGTAACGCTGAATCGAAAGAGTGTGAGGTCCGGTTTTACTCTGGTTTTACATGACGACGAACCTCGTTTTAATCCTACGCTCATTGAAATGCTGCGACAAGATTTTAAGGTAAACCTCGGAATTGCTGACGGAGAGTTGCCGAAGGATGATGCTGGCTTGAATGTCGCTGCAATCTGGAAGGCAGTGTCACATGCGGTTAAGGATATTAAGGGCTGGGAAGTCACGGAAGATGTGGTATTGGCAATGTTTTCTTTTGCAAAATACCTTATGTGGAAGGATTTGACTGAGCGTACCGACCAACTTCGTGAGAACGCAGTTGTTCGGCACCTAATTGATACTCCGCGAGAATATTTTCCCTCAGGTGTCGCTTTTCCAGCACCTAATCGGCTTGACAGCGAATTTAGGCCAGAGCAAACATTTTGTCCACTTCCCGCAGACTCTTCGCAGTTATCTGCTGTCATGGCCGCTGTGCGGGGTAAAGATTTTGTGCTGATTGGCCCACCCGGCACTGGCAAAAGCCAGACCATCTCGAATCTTATTGCGCAATGCTTAGCTGAGGGTAAACGGGTGCTTTTTGTATCGGAGAAGATTGCCGCCCTTGACGTTGTATACCGTCGTTTGCGCGAGGTTGGACTTGGAGAGTTTTGTCTTGAATTACATTCAAGCAAGGCAAGAAAACTGGACGTACTCGCGCAGCTAGGGAAGTCTTGGGCGGCACGAGGCAATGTCGACCCGGATGTGTGGCGAGCAGAAGCCGTACGTCTTCAGAAGTTGCGTGACGGTCTGAATGTGTACGTTGAACGTCTCCATTTTCGATTTAGGAATGGGCTGACGATCTTTGATGCTATTGGCTGCATTGCAGCTGGCAAAGATGTGCCAGCTTTGCGTTTATCGTGGGGCACAGCAAGTGCTCATGATTCGGAAGCAATGGAGACAATGAGGGACGTGGTCGACCGCTTGGAAGTGAATGCTCTGGCCGTCGGACAGGATGCTCTACTGAATGGGCCTCTTGCAGCCGTTGATCGAAACGAATGGTCTCCAAGTTGGCAGCAAACTTTGGTCGAATTTGCGCGCGCTGTTATTCCTCTCTCTCATTCAGTTGAGCAAGCATATGATCGATTTTGTCTGGTGGCAGGACTACCCGTCGTTGAAAAAAATCAGCGTGCTCGAAAAGCAATAGAGATACTTGCTAAAGCCTTGCCCAATGGTACTGGACGAGATTGGCGTTTTGTATTGCGGCCTGATGTGCGTGTAATTGCAGAGCGATTGAGTTCGGGTGCCCATTTGTTGACCCAATATCGGGAGTTAAGTGCTGCGCTTACATCTCAATGGGCGGATGAAGTCGTTACCGCCTGTCAGAGCGGACTACTTTTGTTGCAACAAAGGAGACAAGTTTTTGCTGTGATTGGCATGCCTTGGTCTCAGGATGTTGTTGAAATTGTAAAGCAGGGTTTGGTGTTGCTTGATGACCTTGCAAATACGAACCATCTGTCGGTCAAATATGGGGAGCAGGTTGAGCAACTCAACGTTAATTTGCTTCAGCGTGAATGGGTGAAGGCCGAGAAAGCCATGTGGCCGATATCTTGGTTTGGGAAGCGAGCAATCCGAAAACAGCTAGATGCTACAGTCGTTGGTGAAGGCGAACTAAACTGTGAAAAGGATCTCAATCTGTGGGTCAAGATTCGATCTTTGCGTTCGGAGATTTCTACGCTTGATGCAGGAGCAGAGACAGCGAGTATCTGGCAGGGGCTAAAAACAAAACAGGAAATCGCGCAATGTGCCTTGAGATTCCAGGCTGTATTGGATGCGGCCAAGCACGAACAGCCATGGGAAGATAGTGGCTTCGAAATCATCGCGAATGGACGCTGCGGGGAAATGCTCGCCAAAGAATTGGCGAACCTTCAGTCGTTGAAGCGATTGGATGCTGAGATCAACTCTCTAGATCATCTAAGGTCGATTAC
>JBAZCE010000028.1:4031-18225 GCA_041671105.1 Gallionella sp. | reverse complement strand
CAGGCCGCGAATGGTGTCGCGCCTCAGCCGGTTCAGATCATCGCCTTTATCGCGGTCATGACAGCGTCGCTGCTGGGCTCAATCGGCTTCGTGCTGATGGTCAAGGAACGCTCGGATCGCGAAATCATGCAGCTGGCGATGACCGACAGCCTGACTCAGGTCCCCAACCGGCGTGCGCTGATGGAACGCGCGGAGCAGGTTCTGGCGCGGCGCAGCGGAGCACCGCTGGCGCTGCTGATGATCGATGTGGATCACTTCAAGCAGATCAACGATAGTCACGGACATCCCACCGGCGACGATGTGTTGAGCAACGTTGCCGGCATGCTTGCAGAACGGCTGCGCGTGCAGGATGTGCTGGGGCGTTACGGCGGCGAGGAGTTTTGCGCAGTCGCGCCCGATACGGATATGGCCGGCGCATTGCAGCTTGCCGAATCGCTGCGGGAATCGATCGCTGCCAGGTCGTTCGATACCGAAAAAGGCAAGCTCTCCGTGATGGTCAGCATCGGCATTTCGATCTGTCCGGAGAATGTCACGCGCGAATTAAAAGATATGCTCGCCGAGGCGGACTCCGCGCTGTATACCGCAAAACAGACCGGCCGCAACAGGGTCGTATGCTTCGGTGCCGGGAACGGCTAGTTGCTACTGCCGGCACGCAATTTCCCCGAACAACTTACAAGCTATCAACAATGCCATCCATATTTGACGACCTTCAGCCGCGCGCAGTCTGGGCGCACTTTGCCACGCTGTGCGAGATACCGCGCGCCTCACTGCATGAGGCGGCATTGATCGAACATCTGATTGCCTGGGCGCCTACGCGTGGAATTACCGCCGCCGTCGACAGCGCCGGCAACCTGATTTTGAAAAAACCGGCAAGCCGCGGATGTGAGGCACAGCCTGGCGTGATTCTGCAAGGGCATCTGGATATGGTGTGTCAGTCCAATGCCGGCACGGTGCATGATTTTTTGCGCGATCCGATCCGGGTGAGGATCGAAGCTGGCTGGCTGGTGGCACAGGACACCACGCTGGGTGCGGACAACGGCATCGGTGTCGCGCTGGCCCTGGCCGCGCTCGAAGACGAGTCTCTGCTTCATCCCGCGCTCGAAGTGCTGTTGACTGTCAACGAGGAGTCCGGGATGGATGGCGCGCGCGGTCTTGAGCCTGGCACCTTGCACGGCAAGACGCTGATCAATCTGGATACCGAGGAATGGGGGCATTTCTATCTGGGATGTGCAGGCGGCGTGGATGTGGAGGTGAGCCACGACTGCGAACAGCAGGCAGTCCCGCCGGACTATGAGCTGATACGGCTGGAAGTCTCGGGCTTGAGAGGCGGTCATTCCGGCATCGATATTCATCTGGGGCGCGGCAATGCGATCAAGCTGCTGGCAGAAGCGTTGCGCGATCTGTCTGTACACGCCGATCTGCGCCTGATTTCATTGCAAGGCGGCACGGCGCGCAACGCGATCCCGCGCGAGGCATATGCTTTGTGCGCGCTGCCCGCTGAGGTGGCGACGAATATCGATGAGTGGGTGCGCCACCGGCACGACGCCTGGCGGGCGCGCTTTATAGAAGTCGATGCAAACGTGTCGTTCCTGTGCAGGCATTACGACACGTTGCCGGACACAGCCATTGCGCGCGAAGATCAGGATCGGCTGCTCGCTTTTCTCGATATCGCTGCTAATGGTGTCTCGCGCGTCAGCGATGTCTTCCCCGGCGTGACCGATACGTCGAGCAATCTGGGCGTGGCGGTGCTGGAACCGGGCGTTTTCAACGCGACCTTCAAGGTGCGCTCGCTGGCCGATGAGCGCGCAGATGCACTGGCCGACAAGCTCATCGTACATGCTGCCGGCTACGGTTTGCAGGCATGGAAAGACGGCGCCTATCCCGGCTGGACGCCGAATCCGGCATCCGCCTTGCTCGATCTGTGTCAACGGGTCTACACCGAACAGTTCGGCCAGCCCGCCGGTTTGCAGGTGATACACGCGGGGCTCGAATGCGGACTGCTGGCCGCGAGTCATCCGCATCTGGATATGATCTCCTTCGGCCCCGACATAAAAGGCGCGCATGCGCCCGGCGAAAAGGTTGAAATCGGCTCGGTAGAACGCTGCTGGCAACTGCTTGTAGCCGTATTGCAGGCGCTCGCGAGAGCTTAGGCGGTGCCGGTGATGCTTACATCGCCGAACAGGTTATACCCAAATAATTCATTGAAACGTAGGTCGGGATTCATCCCGAAAAACAGATGGGCGGGCCCCCGCCCGACATGTCGGATTGATGCCGCAAGGGCATTCCCACGCGACTACGAAGCCAAGACTTCTGTTGCTGAGTGAAAATCCGACCTACACCCCGTTGTTTTTGTGACGACGAGATGTTTGATGAACAATCTAGGTTAAACTTGCAGCTGCTAATAATCCCGAAACAGGCATGAGCGAGCTATTTATCTCGGAGTCCCGCGCGAGGCTGCGCACGCTGCTGGCAATCGGCTACGCGCTGTTTATCGCGTATGTCAGCCTGTCGCCGTTTTCCGGCTGGCGCGAGCAGGGGCTTGATTTCGCAGACGTGCTGAAGATGCCTCTGCTGCTGACGTTCACCCCGTTCGATGCGGTCATCAATGTGCTCGCTTATATTCCGTTCGGTCTGCTGGTAGGGCTGGCACTGCGGGCGCGTTTTGCGGTCACAGTGAGTCTGATCCTCGCCGTTTCCTGCGGCATGGCGCTGTCCTGCGGCATGGAATACCTGCAAATGTATTTGCCGGCGCGCATCAGTTCCAATCTCGACGTGTTGACCAATAGCTCCGGTACGCTGCTCGGGGCATTGCTGGCGGTCAGTATCGCTTCATGGACCTGGTTTCGTCATTGTCTGACGCGCTGGCGCAGCAGCCTGTTTCATCACGGCAAGGAGATGGATTTCGGTCTGGCGCTGCTCGCCTTGTGGGTGTTCGGCCAGATCAATCCGTCCCTGCCGATGCTGGGCAATGTGTTTATCACCGAGGGCGTGCGCGAGCCGTTCGTCTCAACCTTGCCCGAACCGTTCGGCTGGTGGGCAAGCATCGCCGTCGCGCTGAATCTGCTGATGCTGGGGGCGCTACTGCTGACCTTGTTGCGTACGCCGCGCCGCGTCGTGACCACCTTGCTGGCGGTATTGAGCGTGGTGGCACTGGTGAAGTTCGTCGCTGCCGCGCTGCTGCTCAAATCCTGGGCGTTGTTGCTGTGGATCAACGGCGAGGCGATGCTGGGAATGTTGCTGGGGCTGACGCTGCTCATTGCGGTGTTGTGGCTGCCGCGTGCGGTGGTGATCGGTTTCGGGGGCGTCGTGAGCCTCGGTTATTTCGTCATCGTGAATTTTGTGGTGGATACCAATACGCCTGCCGCCGCGATGTCCGTGTACCACTGGCATTACAGGCACTTGCTCAATTTCAACGGCCTGGCGCAGACCCTTGCGATGATCTTTCCGCTGTTGCTGTTGTTTCATTTTTGGCGGATACGCAACGTATAATAAATGCAGGATACGGGATACGGGATACGGGATACGGGATACGGGATACGGGATACGGGATTCAGTGTTGTTAATTTTGGAGCTGAGCTATGAATTTTTTCGATAAGCATGTGTTTTTCTGTACCAACCAGCGCGAGGACGGCAGCGATTGCTGCAACAATCACGGCGCGCAAAAGGCCCGCGACTATGTGAAGAACAAGGTCAAGGAACTGGGCATATCCGAACGCAAAAATTCCATACGCATCAATTCAGCGGGCTGTCTCGGACGCTGCGACGAAGGCCCTGTGATCGTGGTTTATCCGGAAGGCACCTGGTACACCTATGTGGATGAGTCGGATCTGGATGAAATCATCGAAGAACATCTGAAAAACGGCCGCATCGTCGAGCGCCTGAAAATACTCGCAGGGGGTACGCCGGTGGGTGCCCTGCCGCAAAGCGACGACCCTTCCGCAGTCTAATGGCGACACAGACAGTCAAGTTTACTGGCCCGGCAGGCAATCTCGAAGGCGTGCTGCATCTGCCTGATGTACGTGCCCTCTCTCCAACCCTCTCCCGCTTTGCGGGCGAGGGGGCGAACGAACGCTTGCGCGAACCTGATACCATTGAGCCGCGCGCGATCGTGGTGGTGGCGCATCCGCTGCCGACGATGGGCGGCACGATGGATAACAAGATCGTCACCACGCTTGCCAAGACCTTTGCCGAGCTGGGTTTTGTCGCACTGCGCTTCAATTTTCGCGGCGTGGGTGACAGCTGCGGCGAATTCGACAGCGGCAACGGCGAGGTCGAGGACATGCTGGCGGTCATCGAACATGCAAAGGATGCGTTCGGCCATCTGCCGCTGATTCTGGCAGGCTTTTCATTCGGCGGTTATGTCGCCGCGCGCGCCGCGCAGCATATTCATCCGCAGCCGCACAAGCTGGTGCTGGTCGCCCCCGCGGTCGGACGTTTTGCGATGCCGCATGTGGCGCACAACACGCTGCTGATCCACGGCGAACTGGATGAGGTGATTCCGCTGTCCGATGCATTCGACTGGGCGCGCCCGCAGCATTTGCCCGTCGTTGTTTTACCCGAGGCCGGGCATTTTTTCCACGGTCGACTGAATCAGCTCAAGCAGATTGTTTTACGTGAATTTAACGGCTGCAGCCTGTGAATAACGTGATCAAGGCAGAAAATCTGTTAAAAATTTACGCAGGCCAACGGGTGGTGGACGGCATCAGTCTGAATATTGTGCGCGGCGAGTGCTACGGTCTGCTGGGGCCGAACGGCGCGGGCAAGACCACGACGCTGCGCTTGCTGCTCGGTCTGATTGCGCCAAATGGCGGCCATATCGAATTGCTGGGCAACGCAATTCCTGAGAACGCGAGGGAAGCAAGGCAGAAAATCGGCGTCGTGCCGCAGATGGACAATCTCGACCCGGACTTTACGGTCGCCGAAAATCTGATCGTCTACGGCCGCTACTTCGGCATGACGGATGCTGCTATTGAGGCGCGCATCCCTGAGCTGCTGGAGTTTGCCAATCTGACTGCTAAACGCGACGCAAAAGTGCCGACGCTCTCGGGCGGGATGAAGCGACGGCTGACCCTGGCGCGTGCGCTGGTGAACGATCCCGAGGTGATTTTTCTTGATGAACCCACCACGGGACTCGATCCGCAGGCCCGGCATATGATCTGGCAACGGCTGCGCGAGCTGACCGCGCGCGGAAAGACGCTGGTGCTCACCACGCATTTCATGGACGAAGCGGAACGGCTGTGTCATCGTCTGGCGGTGATGGACAACGGGCGCATCATCAGCCACGGTTCTCCGCGCGAATTGATCGCAAACAACATCGAGCCCGAAGTTGTCGAGGTGTTCGGCGAAATGGCTGCAAGCTGGGCACAGAGTCATGCCGCGCGTTATGTGGAGCGCTTCGAGTCGAGCGGCGAGTCGGTGTTCTGTTATGTGAAGGACGCGCACGAACTGTTGCATGAATTGCAGCGACACCCTGAGCTGCGCTATGTGCATCGCCCGGCGAATCTGGAAGACGTGTTTTTAAAACTCACCGGACGCGAGATGCGCGAATGAACCGTCGCGTTACACGCGAGAGAAGGGTAAAGGGAGAAGGGGGAAGGGCGCCTGCCTTTACCTTTGAGCGGCGAAGCCGCGTTCCCTTCTACCTTCCCTCTTACCTTACGGAGTGACCATGAAAACTAATCCCTACGCGCTTCCCCGATTCAGTCTGCGCTTCCTGCCTATCTGGCGGCGGCATTACATGGTCTGGAAAAAGATGGCGGGCCCGTCCATTCTCGGGCATCTGGCCGATCCTGTGATCTACATGCTGGGCTTAGGTTACGGTCTTGGCAGCATGCTGCCGCAAATCGGCGGCATGTCTTATATCGCCTTTCTTTCGGCCGGTACGATCTGTTACAGCACGATGAACAGCGCGAGTTTCGAGGCCTTGTATTCAGGTTTCGCCCGTATGCACGAGCAACGTACCTGGGAGGCGATCCTCAATACGCCGATCACGCTGGATGACATCGTGCTCTCCGAAGTCTTCTGGGCCGCGAGCAAGAGCCTGTTGTCCGGCGTCGCGGTGCTGCTGGTGATCTGGATTTTGGGCCTGTCGCATTCAATGCTGTCCTTGTGGATCATTCCGCTGTCCCTGCTGGTGGGGTTGTGCTTCGCCTCATTGGGGCTGATCGTGACGGCACTGGCGCCGGGCTATGAATTCTTCATGTATTACTTCACGCTGGTCGTCACACCGATGACGCTGTTGTGCGGCGTATTTTTTCCGGTCGATCAGCTGCCGGCGATGCTGCAAACCGTCTCCGCCGTGTTGCCGCTGACCCATGCGGTCAATCTGGCGCGCCCCTTGTTGAATGACACCATCCCGACCGGCATTCTGACGGATATTGCGGTGCTGGCAGCTTATTCTCTGGCCGGTTTTTATGCATCGCTGGTACTGTTCAGGAAGCGACTGGCGCAGTAGACGCCGATTCACTGATGCATAGCGGTGGCGCTACCCGTATAATTCGCCCATTGCAAATATACGCGGTCGTTCCCCATGCTTTGGCTCAAGGCGTTTCACATCATTTTTGTCGTCAGCTGGTTCGCGGGACTTTTCTATCTGCCGCGTCTGTTCGTCAATCACGCGATGGCGACAGAGCCTGCCGAGATTGCGCGCCTGAAGCTGATGGAAGGCAAGCTGTACCGCTTCGTCACGCCGATCGCCTGGCTAGCCATCGCATCGGGGCTGACCCTGTGGTTCGCCTATGGTTTCTCCGGCGGCTGGCTGCATGCCAAGGTGCTGCTGGTGGCGTTTTTATACGCTTATCACCATTATTGCGGCATACTGGTCAAACGCTTTGCCGCCGATGAAAATATCCGCAACCACGTTTTTTATCGCTGGTTCAACGAAGTTCCCGTGCTCATTCTGACCGCTGTGGTCATTCTGGTGACGGTAAAGCCTTTTTAACTTTTGGAAACCTCGAAATTCGCTTTTGCGGGATGAACCGCAAGGAGCCGCACAGCGAACGACGAGGCGTATCGAAAAGATAGACGAGGATCGAGCGAGCACGCGACACAGCGGTTCGCCAGCAAAATGGATTTTTAGAGGTTTACTATGACTGATTTTTTTGCCCCCTGCCCGCGCGGCCTGGAAACCGTATTATTCACCGACCTGCAAGCGATGGGTGCGCAGAACGTGCGCGCTACCGAAGGCGGCGTACATTTTTCAGGCGACTGGGCGCTGTGTTATCGCGTCAACCTTGAAAGCCGCGTTGCCAGCCGCATCCTGTGGCGCGTCAAGGAGACGTACTATCGCACCGAGCAGGATATTTACAAGGCGGTGTTCGATCTGCAATGGCAGCGCTGGTTCGATGTGACGAACACTATCCGGGTGAACACCACGGCAATCCGCTGTGCGCTGAAAAGCCTGGAGTTCATCACCTTGCTGGTCAAGGATGCGGTCTGCGACCGTTTTCGCGCGCACTGCAACGAGCGCCCGAGCGTCGACACTTTGGAACCCGACGTGCGCATCCACGTGTTCATCGAAGACGAAAAGCTGATGCTGTATATCGATACCTCGGGCGATCCGCTGTTCAAACGCGGTGTGCGTCAGCACACCAATATCGCGCCGATCAGGGAGAATCTGGCAGCAGGGATCTTGCGTCTGTCCGGCTGGAAACCCGGCATTCCGCTGCTCGATCCGATGTGCGGCAGCGGCACGTTTCTGATTGAGGCGGTACAGATGTCGCTGAATATTCAGCCCGGCATCTCGCGCGGTTTTGCCTTCGAGAAGCTGCACAATTTTGATGCGCCTATGTGGCTGGCGATGAAAGATGCTGCCGTCGCCGCAGAATTGCCGCCGCAGCCTTTGGAAATCTACGGCAGCGATATGTACGGGGATGCGATGAAAACCGCCTGGCGCAATCTGCACGACGCAGGTCTGTCGGATTGCGTGGAGCTCAATCAGGCGAACATCCTGGAAATTTCAGCTCCGGCGGATCACGGCATTATGGTGGCGAATTTGCCCTACGGCGAGCGTATGGGCGAGCTGGATGAACTGGCAGAGCTGTACCCGAAGCTGGGCGATGCGCTGAAGAAAAAGTTCGGCGGCTGGACGGCCTATCTGTTCACGGCCGATAAAGCCATCCTGAAGCTGATGCGCCTGTCGCCTTCCAAGCGTACGCCGTTGTTCAACGGCGCAATCGAATGCCGCTTGCTGGAATACAAGATCGTCTCTGGCAGCAACCGGCCGAATAAATAGCGTCGCGTTTTCGAATCGGTTTAAAGAACAGCGTAAAACCCTGATTAACGATATAGTTGCGGTGAAAAATTGTATCGTTAAACAGGAGTCCGATCATGAGTAACGCAATTCACGCTCAAATCCCCGATCAATTGTGGCAACAGGCGCAAACACTGGTGCAACAAGGCTGGGCGAACAGCATGGAAGAGGTTGTCAATGAATCCCTGCGTCGTTATCTTGAATCGCATCAGGATGTTTTGACTGAAGCCTTTATTCAGGAGGACGTCGAGTGGGGATTGCATGGCCGCGACTGATGGTTCTCTGGTCGTCGCCGATGCCGGCCCGTTGATCCATCTGTATGAACTTACCGCATTGGATGTATTAAGCGATTATGCCACCGTTTTTGTGCCTAACGCAGTTTGGCTTGAAGTGCACACCATCGCCCGGAAGCTTTGCAACAGGCAACCGTTAAATTGGTTCGTCTGCTCCCTCCTGCGTCTTCGTCCAGAATTAGCGCCATGGCCGCTATTTATACTCTGCACAATGGCGAACGCGAAGCCCTTGCTGCGTGCTTGAATAAACGATCAACGTGCTGCTCAGCGATGATACTGCGGCACGTCTGGCGGCTAAAAGTTTGAATATTTCCGCGCATGGCACATTAGGGCTGTTGATCCGCGCCGTGCGCCAACGATTACGTACCCCCTCGGAAGTGCTGGCGCTGTTGTCTGCTATCCCGCAACAAACAACATTGCACATCCGTCCCAGCTTGCTGGATGATGTTATTGCGCGACTTAAGTCTGAATGGGATATTGTGCAGTGAACGGTTGGTCGCATCGAGTGTGTATTTAACGGTTTTCTTCATAACGTTTTCGCAATAAGAAATCCGGAAGCGGCGTCATGCCGCCGCACTCCAGAATCCCGCATCCCGCATCCTGCCTTTAGGTCATTTGCAGGTGAGAAGTTCCGCTCATCACGTCGCGGTCGGCGGTGTGTTTACTTTCGAGCTTGATCTTCAGGCGCACATCGTTCACCGAGTCTGCGTTCTTCAGCGCTTCCTCGTAGCTGATCGCATTGGCCTCGTAAAGGTCGAACAGCGCCTGATCGAAGGTCTGCATGCCAAGCTCGCGCGACTTGGCCATCACGCCCTTGATCGCATGCACATCGCCCTTGAAGATCAGATCGGAAATCAGCGGCGAGTTGAGCAGTATTTCCATCGCGGCGGCGCGCCCCGAACCGTCCTTCTTTGGGATCAGGCGTTGCGAGATGAGCGCCTTGACGTTCAGCGACAGGTCCATCAGCAGCTGTTCGCGCCGCTCTTCCGGGAAGAAGTTGATGATGCGATCGAGCGCCTGATTGGCGCTGTTTGCATGCAGCGTGGCCATGCAAAGGTGCCCCGTTTCGGCAACGGCGACCGCATATTCCATGGTTTCGCGGTCGCGAATTTCGCCGATCAGAATCACGTCCGGCGCCTGACGCAGAGTATTTTTCAGCGCCGCCTGCCATGATTCTGTATCCACGCCGACTTCGCGATGCGTGACGATGCAGTTGCCGTGCTCGTGCACATATTCGACCGGATCTTCGATGGTGATGATGTGACCGTAGCTGTTCTGGTTGCGGTGGCCTAACATGCCGGCTAGCGTCGTGGATTTGCCGGAACCCGTCGCGCCCACCAGAATCACCAGACCACGCTTGGTCATCACGATGTCTTTCAGGGTGGAAGGCATGCCCATCGCATCCAGATCGGGAATCTTGGTGGTGATGGTACGCATGACCATGCCGACATGTTGCTGCTGCATGAACACGTTGACGCGGAAGCGCCCGATGCCATGCGGGCTGATCGCAAAATTGCATTCGTGAGATGCCTCGAATTCTGCGGTCTGACGGTCATTCATGATGCTGCGAGCCAGCTCGCGCGTATGCTGATGAGACAGCGGCTGGCTGGATACCGGGGTCATCTTGCCGTCCACCTTGAAGGCGGGTGGAAAACCTGCGGTGATGAACAAATCGGATGCCTTTTTAGTGGTCATGCCGCGCAATAAATTGTGTATCAGCTCGGTGGCCTGATCTCTTTCCATGTTGCTGCTCCTGAATCGGGTGGTTTTACAACTGACTATGAATTCGTAAAGGGCGTATGCGATACGCCCCTACAGCGACTAGCGACTGTTTTTATTATCCCGGGAACATGTCCTTGTTCATCGCCTTGCCGCGTGCTTCTGCAGGGGTGATCATGTTGCTTCTGACCAGATTGGTCAGGCATTGGTCGAGGGTTTGCATACCCACGCCTTGCCCGGTCTGAATGGCGGAATACATCTGCGGTACTTTGGCTTCGCGGATCAGGTTGCGGATAGCCGGCGTACACATCATGATTTCATGCGCTGCAATACGGCCTGTCTCGTCCTTGGTCTTGAGCAGCGCCTGCGAAATAACGGCGCGCAGCGATTCGGACAACATCGCGCGTACCATTTCCTTTTCGTCGGCAGGGAACACGTCGATGATACGGTCGATGGTCTTGGCAGCCGAGCTGGTGTGCAGGGTGCCGAATACCAGATGCCCTGTTTCCGCCGCGGTCATCGCAAGGCGTATGGTTTCAAGATCGCGCATTTCACCGACCAGAATCACGTCGGGATCTTCACGCAGCGCGGAGCGCAGCGCCGCATTGAACGACAGGGTGTCGCGCCCTACTTCGCGCTGGTTGATCAGGCACTTTTTGGATTCATGCACAAATTCGATCGGGTCTTCCACCGTCAGAATGTGACCCTGTTCTTTTTCGTTGATGTAATTGACCATCGCCGCCAGCGTCGTGGATTTGCCGGAGCCGGTAGGGCCGGTGACCAGCACCAGACCGCGCGGGAAGCTGGCGATGTCGGTGAAAATTTTCGGGCATTTCAAATCTTCCAGGCTGAATACCTTGGAAGGAATGGTACGCAGTACCGCCGCCGCGCCGCGTTGCTGGATGAATGCATTGACGCGAAAACGCGCCAGATTGGGAATCTCGAAGGAAAAGTCGACTTCCTTGTTTTCCTCGTAAAACTTGCGCTGCCCGTCGTTCATGATGTCGTATATCATCGCGTGAACTTCTTTGTGTTCCATCGGGGGCAGGTTGATGCGGCGCATGTCGCCGTGCACACGGATCATCGGCGGCAGGCCGGAGGAGAGGTGCAAATCGGAAGCCTTGTTCTTGACGCCGAAGGCAAGCAGTTCGGTGATATCCATTATAATGTTCCCGGTGTGGCGGCGTTTGCCGCCGAGCTTGGTAAAAAAGCAGGTGAGAGATTATGACAACAATAGCTTCCAACTTGCAAGCTGTGCGCGCTGCAATGGTAGCAGCGGCCGTTTTTTCGGGTCGAGCGGCAAGTGATGTCAGCCTGCTGGCAGTAAGCAAGACCTTCTCAGCGGATGCTGTGCGCTGCGCCTTCGATGCCGGGCAGCGTCTTTTTGCCGAGAGCTATGCACAGGAAGCGCTGGCGAAAATCGCTGCGTTGCAGGATTTGCCGGTCGAATGGCATTTCATCGGGCCGATACAGAGCAACAAGACGCGGGCCATTGCCGGGAACTTCGCCTGGGTACACAGTGTGGACCGGCTTAAAATTGCCGAGAGGCTGTCCGCTCAGCGTCCGGTAGATTTACCCGCGTTGCAAGTTTGTTTGCAGGTCAATATCAGCGACGAGGCGAGCAAGAGCGGTGTGCCAGCGCTCGAGGTCTGCGAACTGGCTCACGCGATATCGCATCTGCCCAATCTGCGCTTGCGCGGACTGATGGCGGTTCCTGCACCGAGCGATGATGTGGCTGTTCAGCGCGCAGCGTTTGCAAAATTGCACGCGCTTTATGAAAAACTGAATGAACAGGGTTTGCAGCTGGATACCCTGTCGATGGGCATGTCGCACGATTTCGCGGCGGCCATCTCGGAGGGCGCCACGCTGGTGCGAGTAGGCTCGGCCATTTTCGGCAACCGGATTTATCAAAGGGAATGATATGAATATTTGTTTTATCGGCGGCGGCAATATGGCGACAGCCCTGATCGGTGGTTTGCTGGGGCAGGGATTTACCGCTGATCAGATCAGTGTGGTGGAAATCAATGCGGATAATCGTACTCGTCTGCAGCAGGATTTTTCGGTGCGTGCGGTTGATAATCTTGCCGATGGCGTAGCGGGCAGCCAGGTCGTGGTATTTGCGGTGAAACCTCAGCAGTTAAGGGTAGTGGCACAGCAGTTATCCACGCTGCTGTCCGGACAACTGCTGATTTCGATTGCAGCGGGTATCCGTGCGGTTGACCTGGCGCGCTGGGCCGGCAGCCAGGCTGTCGTGCGTGCGATGCCCAACACCCCCGCATTGATACAGAGCGGCATGACAGGGATGTATGCAATGCCGGAAGTTAACGCCGGGCAGCGCGATCAGGCGCAGCGCATTCTGGCTGCGGTAGGCGAGACGCTCTGGTTGCAGGATGAGACGATGGTGGATGCCGTGACGGCTATTTCAGGCAGCGGTCCGGCTTATGTGTTTTACTTCATCGAAGCGTTGCAGAAGGCCGCGGTTGAGCTGGGCTTTAGCGATGCCGATGCGCGCCGCCTGAGCGTGGCAACCTTTCTGGGCGGCAGCAAACTGGCCGCTTCAAGCAGCGAAGAAATTTCCGTGCTGCGCGCGCGCGTGACTTCCAAGAACGGCACGACCGAACGCGCCTTGCTGAGCATGGCATCCAGTCAGGTTGCCGAGCACATCGTCCTGGCAGCCTTAGCAGCCGAGGCGCGATCGCGTGAATTGGGCTCTGAATTGGGGAAAGACTGATGTTGAACGAAGCGGTGCTCTTTTTGCTGGATGTCGTACTGCAATCTTTCGCGGCGATATTGTTGTTGCGCTTTCACTTGCAATGGTTGCGTGCGCCGCTACGCAACCCGGTCGGCGAGTTCGTCATGGTGCTCACCGATTTTATCGTGTTGCGCGCCCGTCGTTATGTCCCCTCAATATGGGGGCTCGACAGCGCAACCTTGTTGCTTGCCTTGCTGGTGGAAGCGATTTATCTGTCCTGTGTGTTGTGGATACAAGGCTATCCCGGGCATATTTTTCCGCTGACGCCGATACTGGCGGTGGTCAAGCTGCTCAAGATCAGTATTTACCTGCTGATGGGGGCCGTGTTCGCACAGGCTATTTTGTCATGGGTTAATCCGCACACCCCTGTCGGCGCCGTGTTATCCGTGGTCACTCACCGGTTTCTTCAGCCGCTGCGACGCATCGTGCCGATGCCGGGCAATATAGACCTGACGCCTATGGTGCTGCTTATTCTCTGCCAGCTGATTCTGATCGTGCCGCTCGCCATGCTGGAGAGCGTCGCGGGGAGATTCCTCTGATGGAACTATGGTATCGCGGCAACGGCGATATCATCACCTTGACCCTGCATGTGCAGCCGGGCGCGAAACGCAGCGAAATTTCCGGGCTGCACGGCGATGCGCTGAAAATTCGCCTGGCAGCCCCGCCGATTGACGGGCGTGCCAACGACGCATTGCTTAAATTTATCGCCGGACTGTTCGATGTGCCGCAGCGTCAGGTTGAGCTTAAACAGGGCGGTCAGTCGCGCCACAAGGTCATTGCGATCACAGGAAGTTCGGTCGACCCCGAGAGTCTGCTGGCAGCCAAATAAAAAAGCCCGCGCGATGCCGGGCTTTGGGGTCGAAAGAAAACCGGCTTGCGCCGGCTTTCCTGCTTTTAGATGATTACTCGAGTATCGTGCGTGCATTGATCGCCTGCACCGGGCGGTTGTTGTGATGGTGCATGACATGCGTAAAGTTTTCGATCTGTTCCTTCGATGCGCTAACGGGCTTCTTCATTACCAGCCAGGTCACGCCTTCGGTGCACGGTGGTGTGGTCAGCGAACCGTTGAAACGGTAGTACGCCTTGTCATCCGGCATCAGGGCTGTACCCAGGACATTTTCCTTGAGCGCCACCTTTTCGCCGGCCTCATGAGGTAGCGACTTCCAGGCCTTTTCGAGT
>JBAZCE010000028.1:0-4021 GCA_041671105.1 Gallionella sp. | reverse complement strand
TGCCTTCCTCAAACATCACGGCAATGACCGCAAGATTGCCATTCACATCGGCATGTACAAAATGCGCCTCCATCGGGAAGGTTTTGCCGTTGATCTGATTTTCGCTGGGAGAATGGACGTGGAATTGTTTCAGCCCGAAGTTGTGCCCGTTCAATGTCATGGAGCTGCCTTCGGTGAAGTTGACCTGAACGGTGTGCCCGTTGTTGATGATATTGTCGCCGTCAGTCTTGTAGTCGAACTTGAGAGGTAGTAGTTCGGCTTTGATGAAACCGGTCAGATTGACCGGGGACTGATTCTTGCCGGTAGAACAGGTGCTGAAATTGGCTTCCATTTCAGCCCAGTGATCCGGACCTTCGGTGCCATCGTATGACCAGTGCGGGTGGGCTGCGTGTTCGTGTCCGAAGGCTGCGCTGGACAGGACGGATGCGGCAAGGACAACTGCGATTTGCTTCTTGAACATATTTTCTCCCTGATATTTTTTTATATATGACGCACCGTTTGCAACGGCGCACCATAGAATAGCAGTTAATCCATATGTCAAAAATGGTTTAGACGTTGTCTGGCCCTACATCAAAATCACATCGTATTGTTCCTGATTGTATTGATTTTCGACCAGCATCGAAATCGGTTTGCCGATGAAGTCCGACAGTCCTGCCAGCGCCTGAGATTCCTCTTCCAGGAATAAATCGATGACCTGTTGCGATCCCAGAATGCGATATTCGCGGGCATCGAACTGGCGCGCTTCACGGACAATTTCGCGCAAAATTTCGTAGCACACGGTCTGAGCAGTCTTCACCTCGCCACGCCCACGGCAGGTGGGGCAAGGTTCGCAAAGCACATGCGCCAGGCTCTCGCGGGTACGCTTGCGCGTCATCTCGACCAGCCCGAGCGTGGAAAAGTTGCTGACGCTGATGCGGGTATGATCCCGCGCCAGCGCCTTTTTGAATTCTTCAAGCACGGTATCCCTGTGTTGCAGATTATCCATGTCAATGAAGTCGCAGATGATAATGCCACCCAGATTGCGTAAGCGCAGCTGCCGTGCGATGACCTGCGTGGCCTCCAGATTGGTTTTGAAAATGGTGTCATCAAAATTACGCAGACCGACAAAACCACCGGTATTGACGTCCACCGTGGTCAGCGCCTCTGTCTGATCGATAATCAGATAGCCGCCGGACTTCAAATCGACGCGTTTGGACAAGGCGCGCTCGATTTCCTCCTCGATGTTATACAGGTCAAACAACGGGCGTACGCCGAGGTAGTGTTCCAGCAACTGGGCCGCCTCGACGTTGTAATTTTCCGCAAATTCGAGCATTTTTTTGCTGGTGCTGCGTGAATCAATCAGAATGCGCGAGGTGTCCTGGCTCACAAAATCGCGCAACACGCGCAGACTGATGTCCAGCTCCTGATAGAGCAGCTGAGGTGCGCTGGCTGTTTTTGCCGCTGTTTGCAGATTGCTCCAGAGTTTGTCGAGGTAGGCGATATCGTTTGTGAAATCGGCATCTTCCTTGCCTTCCGTCACCGTGCGTATGATGTATCCGCCCGGGTGTTCGGGCGGCAGGGCTGCTTGTAATTTTGCGCGCAACGCGTCGCGTTGCTCGACGCCTTCTATGCGCTGCGATACCCCGATGCGCGTCTCTTGCGGAAGAAATACCAGCAGGCGCCCTGCGAAGCTCAGTTGTGTGGTCAGCCGGGCACCCTTGCTACCGATCGGTTCCTTGATGACCTGTACCAGCAAGGATTGGCCTTCAAACAGGATTTTTTCAATGGGCTTGGCGTTTTCGTTGCTGTTCTCCCAGATGTCGGCTACATGCAAAAATGCCGACCTCTCCAGACCTATGTCGATAAAGGCGGACTGCATACCCGGCAGGACGCGTTTGATCTTGCCGAGATAAACATTGCCGGCTATCCCGCGATTGCTGCCGCGCTCGATGTGCAGTTCCTGCACCACGCCAAGTTGCATTACCGCGACGCGGATTTCTTGCGGGGTGACGTTGATCAGTATTTCTTCGCTCATGGATTTAAAGTGTCTGTAATCGAAGCCTGGTTGTTTTAATGGCGAACATGCGCGTTGTTACGGCGCCTGAAAATTAAAGCGTTGCAGTAGCTGGGTGGTTTCAAACAGCGGCAAGCCCATTACACCGGAATAGCTGCCTTCAAGGTACTCAACGAATGCGCCCGCGATCCCCTGGATGGCGTAGCCACCCGCCTTGTCTGTATATTCGTTCGATTGCACGTAGCGCTTGATGCGTTCTTCGCTGAGCGGGGTAAATTTCACCCTTGATGTGGAGAGCAGTGATTCAATGCGATTTCCCATCGCGACAGCAACCGCAGTCAGCACCCGATGCTCGCGGCCGGATAGTTCGCGCAGCATATTTGCTGCCTGCTCCGCATTTTCCGGTTTGCCGAAAATTTTGCCGTCCAGTGTGACGGTGGTGTCGGCAGCCAATACAGGTTGAGGTTGCAAGTGTCTAAATTTAAGGACATCGAAGCCAAACTGTGCTTTTTCCATGCAAACGCGCTGCACATAAACTTCAGGCGATTCGCCGCTGTACGGCGTTTCGTCAACGTCGATTTTGCGGCGCGGATCGGTGCGCAGCAGCAGCGGTTCAAAACTGATTCCGATTTGCTTGAGCAATTCGCGACGGCGCGGACTCTGTGAAGCGAGGTAGATGCGAGGTTGCATGATGCTCATTGTTAAACCTTTGACGAGAAGGGTAAAGGGTAAAGGGTAAATGGGGAAGAGGGAAGAGTAAACGCCGGTCGTTTCCCTTGAGCACCAAAGGTGCGGTCCCTTCTCCCTTCGCTCTTCCAGGTTATTATTATTATTATTCCCGGTGATAAGGGTGATTGTGCAACAAGCTATGCGCGCGATACAACTGCTCAGCGAGCAGTACGCGTACAAAGGCATGCGGCAGGGTGAGAGCGGACAAGGCCATGAGTTGCCCGGCCGCCTGCTTAACCGAATCATGTAAGCCATCCGCGCCGCCGACGATGAATGCTACATCGCGCCCCTCGCTCATCCAGTCTTTCATTTGGGCTGCAAGCAGTTTTGTGGTGGGGGTGGCGCCGCGTTCATCCAGCGCAATGCGGCGGCATGTTTGCGGCAGCGCGCCGAGGATGCGCTGCGCTTCAGCCTCCATGATCTGCAGCGTGGTTTTACCTGTGGTGCGCGGCTCAGGCTTTATTTCAAGCAGTTCGATTTTAGCTTCCCTGGGCATGCGTTTGGCATACTCGTTGAAGCCTGTCGTTATCCACTCCGGCATCTTGTGCCCGACGGTCACGATCAGCAGTTTCATGCCTATTCCGGCAGTTTGGCCAGCTTGGGGCGTGCGGCTTGCGCTTTGCTCCACAGTTCTTCGAGATTGTAATAGCTGCGCGTGGCAGGTTGCATGATGTGCACCAGCACTTCGCCCAGATCCACCAGTATCCATTCGCCGCTTTCTTCGCCTTCGCGGCCATAAACTTCCTCGCCCATTTCCTTGAGTTTGACGGCGACGTTGTCGGCCAGCGCCTTGGTCTGGCGGGTGGAATTAGCCGATGCGATGATCATGCGATCAAACAGCGAACTGAGTTTGCTGGTATCAATCACGGTTATATCGGTGGCCTTGATGTCCTCAAGGGCTGCGATGATGGCTTTGGTTTTTTCTTCAGTAGTTAGCATGGTGTGTATAAATGATGTTGATAAATGTAGTTGGCCACAGTTGCTGGCAGTAAATAGCGGATAGTGCGATTTTCGGCAACGCGACTGCGAATCAGGGTGGCCGAGATTTCCAGCTTGGGAATTGCAAGTTCGGCAATTCCGCCGGCGGGTTGTTGAGACAAATAATCAACGGTACACAGGCGCTGCTGGTAATGTTCACGCAATTTCGGCAACGCGCTGTGTATCCGTTCTTCCAGCGTGAAACCAGGGCGGAAACCCACCACGATGTGTGCCAGGTCCAGCAACTGTTCCCATTCGTGCCATGTGTGCAACTGTAAAAAAGCATCGCCGCCCATCAGCAGGCCCAGAGGTTGTGCATGC
>JBAZCE010000027.1:588-18331 GCA_041671105.1 Gallionella sp. | reverse complement strand
TTGAATCCTGAAAAATCTCACCCGAAAGTGAGACCTTCCCCGCTGAAACTATTGCATTCAGCTATTTTGCAAGAAGCTCATTGATAGTAAAAGAGGGGCCGCCTGTCACCGCGGCAGTGAATCAGAACCGGCAATCCATTTTGGTTAATTTTTCCAATTGGTTTCAGTCTTTCCCCATCCCAGAGAGCGGGCGCTACAATCGCAACGACAACATCGGCTTTCGCTGACCCAAGTTTCAATCCTCACCCGCCCCGGAGGGCGGGCGCTACCAGGCCACAGTTGATTTACCCCTCGGTGCTGATCTCGTTTCAATCCTCACCCGCCCCGAAGGGCGGGCGCTACAGGCTGTGGGCAGCACAGGACAGGCCAGTGCGGCGTTTCAATCCTCACCCGTCCCGAAGGGCGGGCGCTACATTGCGTCGAAATCTATATCGACCAGCTCTCTTCCGTTTCAATCCTCACTCGCCCCGGAGGGCGGGCGCTACAAAGGTTTTGAAAACAATCCCGCAGTTTTAACCATTTCAATCCTCACTCGCCCCGGAGGGCGGGCGCTACCTCGAAAGGACAAAATCATGGCCCAAAAAATGTTGTTTCAATCCTCACTCGCCCCGGAGGGAGGGCGCTACGATAAGAGCCTGCGAAGGCGGGGATGCCTTTGGAGTTTCAATCCTCACTCGCCCCGGAGGGCGGGCGCTACTTATGTCGGCCGAGAGGGCACCTATCAAGTTGGTGTTTCAATCCTCACCCGCCCCGGAGGGCGGGCGCTACTTCCGTATGAAAATGCCTACGATTATTTGTTGATTGTTTCAATCCTCACCCGCCCCGGAGGGCGGGCGCTACTACCGCACCACTGCTAACCCTTATTTCAACTAAGGTTTCAATCCTCACCCGCCCCGGAGGGCGGGCGCTACTCTGTTTCGTTTTCCATGTCCTGATCCTGAGTTTTGTTTCAATCCTCACCCGCCCCGGAGGGCGGGCGCTACGATCTACAGTGTAGCCACCCTCTGCGCCGAATGTGTTTCAATCCTCACCCGCCCCGGAGGGCGGGCGCTACATAAGTACCCTGGCAAATTACTTCCTTGTAATGCGGTTTCAATCCTCACCCGCCCCGGAGGGCGGGCGCTACTTATCAAATACAAACACTTCAAGCATGGACAGATGGTTTCAATCCTCACCCGCCCCGGAGGGCGGGCGCTACAATCAGGTGTAAGGGTAACAGGCGCAACATGAAATGTTTCAATCCTCACCCGCCCCGGAGGGCGGGCGCTACTCAGTCATTTTTGCCAGCCCGTTCGGCATAGGCGCGTTCAATCCTCACCCGCCCCGGAGGGCGGGCGCTACGGCGCTGGTGCTGCCGGTGCTGGTGCTACTGGCGGTTTCAATCCTCACCCGCCCCGGAGGGCGGGCGCTACTTGTATAGCCTGCACATTCCCTGTAGTCATTGATTGGTTTCAATCCTCACCCGCCCCGGAGGGCGGGCGCTACACAACACGCGCCTGATGATCTGCGTTGTTAGTACGTTTCAATCCTCACCCGCCCCGGAGGGCGGGCGCTACCTAGCAGGGCAGCAATATCTGTTCGCGTTGATGATGGTTTCAATCCTCACCCGCCCCGGAGGGCGGGCGCTACGCTATGCTCACGTAGGACACTTACACTGTACTGAGGTTTCAATCCTCACCCGCCCCGGAGGGCGGGCGCTACCGTGTCTACCGAGCCGCTTGCTGAAGAGAGTGATGGTTTCAATCCTCACCCGCCCCGGAGGGCGGGCGCTACTGCTCGAACATCCTGAAAAAGACAACGCCAATATGTTTCAATCCTCACCCGCCCCGGAGGGCGGGCGCTACTCAGCGCCTGGCCGATGCGGTCGTACTGACCTTTATTGTTTCAATCCTCACCCGCCCCGGAGGGCGGGCGCTACAGCCCGCCTATAACGCCAGGAATCTCAACGTTAAAATGCGAACTTTGCGCGAACCCCCAACTGACATCCATCCGGGAGTCCACACAATCAGACAACGAATACAAAAAACCTATATTCGTCAATACATTATATGAATCGCGAACATACCGCGTTTCGGTCGTCGCTACTGGTTCGCGCCTCATATTACCAGCGCCCCTTCAAAATCAACGGCACGAAATTTACCATATTCCTTGATATGCAGATTGACTGGCTCAGTCAAGCGGTACAAACGCAGACAGTCTTCTTTTTCGTCGATCTCATCCAGCAGTCGCCGTTCCAAAATTTCAAGCTGCATCTGGTCAACCCTGCATTCAAAAACTGAGTTTTGTACACGCTGCCCGATACTTTCGCAAACCTTTGCGACTCGGCGCAATCGTTTACGTCCTGCGGCAGTTATGGTGGATACATCGTAAGTAATAATAATCAGCATAGAACTTAGCGGTAAAGAAACGGCAGATAACCTTCCATGTCGCCGCGTAGCGTGCGGGCCATGAAGCGCGCTTGCAATAACGGCAATAGTCCTATCGGCACTTTGGTTCCCAACAGAGGATGCATTACCTCTTCCTGTTTGCGCTCCTGATAGGCCACCACCACGGTACGGCGGGCATCTCCTTCCAGCAACACAGCGCCGCCTTCGCGTTCGACAAAGTCCTTTGCACCAATCTGCCCCCGGTTAATCAGGGTGAGCGCCAGCCGATCAGCGATAATAGAACGGAATTCTTCCATTAAATCCAGTGCAAGTGCGGCACGACCGGGACGCACGGCATGCATAAATCCGAGCTGCGGATCGAGGCCTACCGCTTCAAGTGCGGAACGGCAATCATTCATCAACATGGAGTAGAGGAACGATAGCAGCGCATTGAAACGGTCGCGTGGCGGACGCCGGGTACGCCCATCCATCGTGAAGTGCTCACGAGCTTCTTTTTTCACCAGCAACGGCAGCGCGGCGAAATAATTTCTCGCCGCATCGCCTTCGATGCCGCGCACCACATCCAGGTCGGCTGCATGCGGCAGGTTGCGCAACGAATTTGAAAGCGTCTCTGCTGCGGCACTAAGCGCACTCCCATCTTGTTCATTGCCTGACTCGCGCGCACCGCGCAGCAAGACTTGGCGACTATTGCGCAACTTCCCGGCAATTGCACTCTGCGCCACTCCCAGCGCAAATTTCTCATCCGCTGCCTGCCGATGTTGCGCCTGCCGCAGCAGAATATTGCCGGAAACAGGCCCTTCCAGACGCGCCTTGAAACGCCCGTGAGCATCCAGCAAAACCATCGCGATCCCATCCCCTGCACAGCGATGCATCAGCGCCGGGGAGAGCATGATATTGCCCAGACACACTACAGCACCCAGATGATGCAGCGGCACCTGCAATTTCTTCACATGCTCCACGTCCACCCGCAACGTGTCGTTCTCCAAATGCAGATAAGCATTGGGAGTCATCACATAAAGCGTATTTTCAATTTGACGCGCCATGATTATGTCACCTCAGGTTCGAACAGGGTTTTGAGTAAAGTATGCTGTATCGAATGTTCGGCAACAGCCTCCGGCTGGCAGATTTCCTTTAGCGAACACTCCCGGCAACGTGCATCATTGGCTGGCGGCGGCAATTTTCCGGCATCCAGCATGGCGCGAATAGCGTTTACAGTATCGATCACCATGCCGCGCAACTCCGGAGTTATTGACACCTCACGCCTGCGCCGCGAACCATGATGGTATATCGCTCCGTGCGTAATGACCTTGCCCGTCATTTCTTCCAGGCACATCGCCTGTGCAGCGAGCTGAATGTCGTCGTGAGATTTTTCGCGCTTCTTGCCGTGTTTGTATTCGACAGGATAAATACGCCCGTCCGGATGAAATTCGACCACATCGCATTTGCCGATCAGACCCAGACTATCTGACCATACCGGCAAAGCTCGTTCTGCGCGCACGCCCTCAAACGTTTCATAACCCGGTTCATCTACCCGCTCATGCGCAGCATTGCCTCGCATGGTGTGAACATTCTCATCGAATGCCTGCTCAAGATGAATCAGCGCGCACTGGCGCGGACAATAACTCCAGTGCTGGAGGGCGGAAAGCATGATAGGGTCAATGGGATCACCAACCATTACTAACTTTCAGTGTTTACGTTATGCCCTTCTTTCATGCGTCGTTCAAAAGCCATCAATAATTTCTGGAACCATACCATCAAGCGTAGCAAGCTGGATGCCGCCATCAGTTTCCACTGTCAAACTGCGATGTACTTTTGCCGAAGAATGCTGGCCTGATTTGCAATTGTGCTTCCACCAAAGCACCTTGAGCACTTCCATGCTACCCGCTGGACGGGCACTTGATTCATCGTTCTCAAACAGCCTAGGCAAGACCTCTTTGATAGCTTGCGCATCCTCTTCGCTGAATTTTGTTTTCTCTGCAAGTTGCGGATTCATGCTGCCGTAGAAAACATAGATACCCTGATCTACGCGGTGTTTCATGCCCATCGTGTCGGAACTTCTCTTGCCATCTTTGGTGTCTTCGCCGTTAACACTTTTGGTAATCTGTGTGCTGGTGATGTCGATTGGTACTAGGCTGAATGCCGACTGGACAGTTACTGGCCCACGGATGCCGATGGAAATGCCGGCATCGCCTTCTTCATCGCTGCCATCCTCTTTCTTCTTACCTTTCTTTTTGGATAGTGCGAATAGCTGTCCGAAAGCTCGCACGTCAATCCATTCTGAACAGGCGAGATTAACCGTTTCATCAGAGCCCAGTTTGTTGCCCAATACGGCCTCTGCTCTTGCTCTGAGACTCTTGGCATCATCAATTTTTCGATCATCGGACTGGACAAATACGGCCTGACCCGTTGCCTCTGCTTTACCTTCTTTACCCCCGAGCATTACGAACCGTTCAACCAGTCGGTCACGCATTTTTCGTTTGATACATACATCGGTAATTTCCCCAAAATTTTCATACGTGGTGCGGGGGCGATTGCTATTAAGTGGGTCTCCGTTCGGATTGGCATTTTTAACGCGAAGAATTACGGCGAAATCGATCTTGTTTTTCAGCGTGCTCATGTTGTTGTCTCCTTGGGGCAATTAAATATCAGTGTTGGATGTGTCGTCATCAGATGCGGATTCTTCCGGTTTGTCCGTTTTGGGTGGGTTAAGTGCTTGGCGCTGGCAGTGATAACCCAATAAAAATTCACCGGAGAGTTTTCGATCACTCAAGAATTCATCGCCTTCAAATTTTGTGACAACCTCATCAAGTAGCGTTTCCATCCCATGCATAAAAGCGGGTCGTTTTGCGCGTAGGCGAGACTTGTAAGGCGCAAGCGCAAGTTCGATCGTTCGCCAAGTGCTGTTGGGGCGATCCGCGAAGCGTTGCATCAATTTGGCGGCAGTTGTGTCGCGCTTCTCGCCGCCAACATACAACGCTCGGCCTTCAATATTCTCTGCAATGGACAGCAGCCGTCCATAGAGGTAATCCCGTGATGTCCGCTCAGTTTCCAAAGTCATTTGGTATTTCCTTTCTTTGTAAGAACCTTTAAACAGGGCGCAGGCAATGCCCAGATATTTTTCCCACTCCCATTGCCTGCCTTTTTTATCTTTTTCGAAGGCAACGCGGTTGCAGGTTCTGCGCACAACCGATTCGACGAGGTCGCGTGGCAACGGCAATCCATCGATGATGCACGGCAGCAGTCGCTCTACCGTGGCTTTACGCAAGCTGTCGTCAAGACGACGACCGTAGGCGGCTTCGGCTATATCTCGTGGTGCAGGTACGCCGACAAACTTCGATTCCTTTCCAAAATTTTGCAGCCAAGCGTTTTGCTCGTGCCAACTTTGCACGCGACTCAAGAAATCTGAACCTTTCAGTTCGCGATAGAAGGTGATAGCCATGCGACCCGGTGTGGCGGAGTCCAGCCCCAAGACAACGACATCTTCAGTGGGAGCAAGCTTTGCGCTGTACCCCGCAATTGCTTTACGCAACCGAAGTGCGAAGGCTTGTCCAACATCGCCGACATCAGATTTTTCGAGTTCTGCGGCTGTCGGGGAGATTTCCTCGCTGCCAAGAAAAAGTGAGAGCGAGTCCTTGAACGGATCAGGCACGGGTTTGCCTGCAACTGACCAAGTGATGATCGCCTGATCCCCATTTTTGTAGACTTGTCTCTGAATGAGCCAACGCAAAGCATTGTGGGCTTTCTGGGTGACTTCATAACTGACACCACAGGCTTGCTGTCCAGTGTCATCTGTGAATCTGCCCCGAAACGTATAGCCCGAACTGTCATTGGCGCTGATCAGTTTTGCCCCATCTCCAGGATGACGGATGCGCTTGGGGTGGTTTGTGGCGAGCGCTGCGTGTTTATCGCCAGTAACCATGCACACCCCTTTTAGCTCTTTTGTACTGGCATCAAAAGAACCCCATGCATCTTGCAAGGTAGGGTCTTCCCAAACCGCCGTGCACGGGTTGCCGTCTTCTCTGACATGCCAACGGATGAACGCATCCCCTTGATCTCGTTCTCCCTCCTTGGCAGTAAGCAAACGAAAAATGTCAGGCGTGTCATTATCGCCAACCCATCGGGTAAGCAACTTCCCATCGGCTCCGATGTACAGAAGTTTTTCCTTAATCAGATCGGACACCACACTGTGTTTGCGAATATAAGAAAGTACAGCTTTTGCTTTTGCATGACTAAATTCAGAACTGCACCAAGTCGATAGTTGCTCTTCATATTCTTTAAAGAAAGAGCGTTTCTTTCCTCCATGAACTAGGTAATCATCAGCACAATATTGAACCTTGTCACAGAGCGGGTGAGGTAGAGCACCAGCCCCCGTTCTTCCCGCTGATTTTTCAGTGGCGGGAATAATGGTCTCCTCTTTCTGGACGATTCTTGCGCCTTTGAAATCACCTGCGACATCAAGCGTGATTTCGATATGGATTTGTTGCGGGGTATGGCTGATTGGCATCAGGCGTAACGATCCGGGTGGCTCATGTCCCTTGCACTGCTCATAGGTTTCGTAGAGTTTTTGAATCCAGCTCATGTTAAACCTCCAGTCGTGCTTCTTCGATCTCAACGCCAAGCAGATTGCGTTCCTTATCGAATTTTTTAGCACTCATTTCACGAACGAACTTGCGTACCGTGCAATCCTCTGGACGATCAAACCGTATGTGTCCATTAATCATCGTTGGCCGACAAAAGCGGGCATAGAGTTTGTCTTCGCCGATTTCGTCCGGATAGTCGAAGCCATGGAACATCAAACCAAAAGCCAGTTCGCCTTCGCCATCGTAAGTGCTGTCTCCTGAACCGAACACGCACGATTCAACATATCCCTGGCAATCCCGCGTCCCAAGAAAAATGTCTTGGCGACCACCACGTTCAAGCATGCGCTTGGCGACGATGTGATGTTTAGCCTCGTTTCTGTCATCCGCCAATTCAGGGCGGTGTTCATTCCACTCAAAATGAGCACGTACTTGGTATTCCACGTCAGCCAGGAATGTGTAAATGGCCAAGGAGTTGCCACCGCCAAATTCCAAAGGCTTGGTGCCCTTCGTCTGTGTGCGGATGCGTTTCATAACGCGCACTTCGTCAATGACCCAGATGAAGGTTGGCTTCCAGTAAATCGACTTGGCAATGCCTTTAAGTGCCTCGTAGGTTGGGATGTGATAAGAACATTTCTCACCGCCGATGCGAGTCAGGGGATCTGTGAACAGGGCATGTCGTGCCCATACCTTAAATTCGATGCTGTTTCGTTGAAGCATTCAAAGCCTCCATATTTCTCACTGGTGTTTCGCTTAGTCCAAACTCGTCGCTGTAGTAACGGTAATCAAGATACAGAATGCCCGTTCCTTCTTGTATTTCCTGCACTGCGCCTGCCTTGGTCAGTCGTTCCAAAACATTGGGGAAGACATTGACGGTAAATTGCTGCGCACGGCGCAGCATATCGAATTCCTTATCAGGTAGATAAGCTGCGCAAAGATCAGCGACGATTGCTTTCCCCTCTTTGCCATATTGCACGATGACGCCACGCGTCGGTGCGTCAATTGCCTTGAATGCTTTGGCTGCTGACATAAATGATTGGCGCAGATAGATGTTGGGAGCTTGGCCTGCACGTTTTCCATGTTCATGTACGGCTAATGAATTGCCTGATAGTAGATTGAGCATGGTGTCATCATGCCCGATATGCTTCTCCGTAAGTGGGTAATCCATCTCACTTTGACGGTCAAAGAAGTAGTACGTGTAGTAGCGTTTCATTGCTTCGAGACCAATTCGGTCGTTCCCAAACTGGAGAGGATTATCTTCGTATTCGGCCAACACACGTTCAGCTTTATCTCGCCCGATACAAATGTCCGGCAACATTTCAAGGTTCTCATCTTTAGGATTGACCACATGGACAATTCCAATGTCGCGCAGACCGTTGCGGTTGCAGCGACCTGCCGCTTGGGCGATTGAATCCAGCCCAGCGGTGAAGCGAATGACCGCACCAAAATCGACATCTACTCCTGCTTCAATAAGTTGAGTGCTAAAACAAAGCACGGGTAGTCGTTTTTCTAAACGCTCCCGTATTTCGGTCAAGATTGCTCTGCGATGAGTCGGGCACATGCTGGTGCTCAAATGGTAGAGCGGGATGCCGTCCGGTTGCATGCACAATCGGTATAGCGCTTGCGCGGAATTTTTGGTGTTGACGATAACTAAACAACTACCAGCGCGCCGCGTCTCTTCCATTGCCAGCGCGGCAATCTCATCATCTGTCCAGCCACCGGGCTTGCGCCAGTTTTTTACCTCGACCCGCTTCAATTCATCGAATAACTTTTTCACGTCAGGCATCAGTTCATTACCCGCTGATATTCTGAGCGCACCTTTCTCGACGTTAACTTGATCGAGTAACGGTTGGGTGGCAGTACACAGGACAACGGTACTCCCGCACTGTTCGACTAAAAAATTGATGGCGTTATTAAACAGATGAACACAGTTAACTGGTAACGTCTGGATTTCATCGAAGATCAGCACGGTATTAGCGAGTTGGTGCATCCGTCGTGCGCCACGAGTTCCCGCACCAAAAAGCGTTTCCAGGAGTTGCACGCTTGTGGTGTAGACAACAGGCGCATCCCAGTTCTCCGCCAGAATTTTCCCGCGCCAACTTTGTTCTTCTGGCGTTAGGTTGGAATGGTGTTCGAGAACGACACTGCTTGGTTCTGTTCCTGTAGGTTCCAGAATACTTCGTACCACCTCGGCGTTCTGGTCGATGATGGATGTGAACGGAATGACGTAAATCACTCTATCCATCTTGTGCGTTTTTGCGTGTTGTAGTGCAAAACGCAGGCTGGCGAGGGTTTTGCCTCCGCCCGTGGGGACGGTCAGGGTATAGATGCCTTTGTCGCGAGATGCGGCATTGTGGCAGTGGTTGGAAATATCACACCGAAGAGGATCAATTTTCTTGCTTGGTTTAAGCCCTGCAAGGTATTTCTCCAAGCGTTCGCACAAGACATCCCATTCGGTGTATCGACCATGCGCTCTTAACTTTGCAGCTTTTGGATTTTCAAAATCCGCTGAATCAACGCGGTCTGCATCAATCAGGCAGCTAAACAAAAATCGCACCAGCAAGCCCAATTGTTGTTGAACTACTGTACTTTTGTCATCTTTGATTGGGGCGAATCGCACGATCTTTGCAAGCGCAGCCCGCATTGCAGCAATCATGTCTGGCTTGCTAGTGAGTGCCTTTGCTTTTGAGAGGATCGACTCATCAGCCTTGGTAAGTGCTTCTTGTAGGTGAGTGCGCTCATTAATCTTATTCATTCGCCTGCCGAATACATCTTCTCCCAAGCTGTTTGTATCGGAAGACAGGCAATCAATCAGGCCTGAGTGATGGGAAACAATACATAGGGAAAGAATTTGACCAACAATCTGCCCAAGCTGCCCATGCTTCGAGAGCTCTTGCCAGATCAATTGTGCGCCTGCTGTGGAATGATCAATCTTGCCCTTCAAGCCCGCTGCATCAACAAACTCTTCGTCCTCATCTTGATTGAGTAAACCGACGGCAGATTTGATGTAAGACTGAAATACCTGACTGTATTTACCTAGATCATGGAGAAGACCAATTAATTCCCCTTGGTTTTCCAGATTCAATTTCTTGGCATATACGCATGACATGCTCGCAACCCCGAGCAGATGTTGCTCAAGGGTTTGAATTGCGTCATCGCTTTCTCGGTGATGCGCAATCATTGTGTCTTTTGGTGTCATGACTGTATGTTTTCAGATATATCGTTCATGCTGACCATGCTAACACCCCCGCTGGCTCAAAACCTGAGCCTGTCATGGTTATTTTCGATAATTATTCAGAGCATTTTGCAGGCGTTCGGCTACGGCATCCCGCAGCGCTTCTGGCGAGATGACTTCGACTTCTCCGCTATGCTTGAGGATGTCCATCACCAGTTCGCGCGAATCGGAATAGGGAACGCGCAATTCATAGCTGCCGTCTTCAAGCACTTGGCTTTGCTGTAGTGGATGCCAGTGTTCATCGGCCACCCAGCGGGCGCGTTCGGGGGTGAAGCGCAATACAGCGATGTGTTCCGGCTCCCCCGCGAAGATTCCATAAGAACTCGCGTAATGCGCATCGAGCTGTTGTTCCGGGATGTCGCGACAACGCTGCGGCAAGAATTTAGCCGCAGTGATGCGTTCGACGGCGAAGCTGCGCAGGGCGTTGCGGGTATGACACCATGCATCGAGATACCAGTTGTCGCGGTAGTGGATGAGCCGTTGCGGGGATATTTCGCGCGAACTGGTTTGATCGTCGCCGCGCCCGTGGTAGATAATGTGCAGGCTATTTCTTTGCAACAAGGCGCCTGCCACGGTCTGAAAACATTCCAGCGCGACATTGCGCCCGGTCATGCGCAGGATATGCACGCGCTGGCTGATCTGTTCGCAACCCAGATGATTGGCTGCCAAAATTTTCTCGATGCGCGCCCGTACAGGTTTCAGTTGTGCGTCGAGCAAGCCGGGCTGGACTTGCGCCAACAGTTGCTGGGTGGTTAACAACGCATACAGTTCTGTTTCGCTAAACCAGAGTCCGGGAAGTTCGAAGGTTTCGCCTTTGTTTAAGGCGTAATGGTAGCCGTTATGTGACCGGTCATATTCAATCGGCGCATTAAAATACAGGCGCATCTCTTCGATGATGCGGTTGACTGTAGCGCGCGAACATTCGAGCTTTTCTTGCAATACGCTGTGCGGCACCGGCAAACGGTGAGCGGCAATAACTTGATGCAGCTTGTAGATACGTTGCAGGCGATCCATGGCTTACTTTTTTGAAGTGGGCGTACGCAATGGCAAACCTTATTGCGAACCGGCCTTTGCTTTCGACATTTTATTCTTTTGCCAGACAACATTTATTGTATTTCTTGCCGCTGCCGCAGGGACAAGGGTCGTTGCGACCGACTTTGGCTTCGGGGCGGACGCAGGGTTCTTCGAGAAAATACGGGGCATAAGGATCGTCCAGATAGTCACCGTCTCCACTCAAGCTGCATACCATTTCTTTTGCAGCTTCTTCACGTCAGCGTATCTGGCGCTTGGTGATGGCTTCCGGCTCATAAAATTGCCATGGATTGGCAAAAATATCCTGCATGGCGGACTCGCCCGCATAGGCGCGCTGCACTTCTTCCCTGTCGTACATTTTTCCCGGGCCGATTTGTCTGTCGGCCAGGTCTTCTCTTCTTCAAGTGACAGCCGGCGCATTAACTTCACAAGCAACAACCCTGCCTGCTCGCTCGGAATCAACCCGAGTATCATCGCAGCATGCAGCCTGAGCCACCACAAACCGGTATTGCCTTCCGGGTCCCATAAATAATCAATAAATAATCAATTTCATGAAGCCGCTTCAGATGCCCGGTCATTTCATAGCCGCGCCGGGCGCATTCGTCGATGACGTTGCGCGGAACGCGATTTCGTCCACAACAACTCAAACGGGCTGAGGGAGGCTAAGCATTAGTCGGAATAAGCCGGCAACACTATCGAATCGTTCATATCATTTTTTTATCACAGCTTATTCATCCGCACATCATATAAGTTCTACGCTGAATAACGCGCTGTTATCGACAGCCCGCTTGTGGCAAACTGTCGCTCTGTTCCATCACGACGACGAATCCACCTTGCAACCATACGAACTTTTCCTCGGTCTGCGCTACACGCGCGCGAAGCGACGCAACCATTTCATCTCCTTCATTTCACTGATTTCAATGCTGGGCATGGGCCTGGGCGTGATGGCGCTGATCGTCGTGCTCTCGGTGATGAACGGTTTCCAGAAGGAAATCCGCGAACGCATGCTCGGCGCATCGCCTCACCTGGAAGTGGTCGCCGACGGCGGCAGGATGGAAGGCTGGCAAAACGTGCTTAACTTTGTCGCAAAAAACCCGCAGATTCAGGCGGCAGCTCCCTATGTATCCGGACAAGGCATGCTCTCTTTCGGGCAGAGCGTACAGGGCGTGATGGTGCGCGGCATCGATCCGGCACTTGAGACTTCCATCACCGATTTATCCAACAAGATCAAGGTGGGCAAACTGACTGATCTGCGCGGCACCGAATTCGGCATCGTGCTGGGTTCGGATCTGGCGCGCGCGCTTGGTGTGCGGATGGGCGAAAAAGTCATGCTGATCGCACCGCAAGGCTCGATCACACCCGCCGGGATGATGCCGCGCCTGAAGCAGTTCCGCGTAGTGGGCATCTTCGAAATCGGCATGGCGCCTTACGACAACAGTCTGGCGCTGATCAACATCAACGATGCGCAGAAGCTGTTTCAGATGAATGACGCGGTGACAGGCATCAGCACCAAACTGCGCGAGATCGACAAGGCACCCGACGTGGCAACCGAGTTGCAAAGCCGCCTGCCGCAGGGCTTGTATGCCAACGACTGGACGCACCAGAACAGCAATTACTTCAAGGCCGTGCAGATGGAAAAGAAGATGATGTTCATCATCCTGTCGCTGATCGTCGCGGTCGCCGCCTTCAACATCGTATCGACGCTGGTAATGGCGGTCACCGACAAGCAGGCCGACATCGCCATTCTGCGCACGCTGGGCGCATCCCCGCGCAGCATCATGAAAATCTTCATCGTACAGGGCGTCGTGATCGGACTGATCGGCACGCTGGCGGGCAGCATCGGCGGCATCCTGCTTGCGCTCAACCTGAACGTGGTCGTGCCTTTCATCGAGCACCTGTTCGGCGTACAGTTTCTGGCAAAGGACGTGTATTACATCAGCGAGTTGCCGGCCGACCTGCGCTATCACGAGGTGTTGCTGGTGTCGGGTCTGTCCTTTCTGATCAGCCTGCTGGCGACGCTTTATCCGAGCTACCGGGCGTCCAAGACCCAACCTGCGGAGGCGCTGCGCTATGAATGAGATACAGGATGCAAAAAACAGGACTGAGGGCAAAGAACTCAGGACTGAGAATCAAAGTTTTGGTACTCAGCACTCAGCGCTCAGCACTCAGCACTGTGTTATTTCCTGCCGCGATCTGAGCAAGACATTTACGCTGGGTAAACTGCTGGTGCCGGTGCTCAAAAACATCACGCTTGAAGTTGCGCGCGCCGAGCGCATCGCGATCGTCGGCTCTTCAGGTTCAGGCAAGAGCACCCTGCTGCATCTGCTTGGCGGACTCGACAACGCGACTTCAGGCAGCGTCGAGATACTGGGTCAGAATGTGCAGAAGATGAACGAGACGCAGCGCGGCAACATCCGCAACCAGTCGCTGGGCTTCGTCTATCAGTTTCACCATCTGCTGCCGGAATTCACAGCCCTGGAAAATGTCGCGATGCCGCTTTTGATACGCGGCATGAAACGGGTGGATGCCGAACCGGTCGCGGCGGCGATGCTTGAAAAAGTGGGACTGGCGCATCGAATCCACCATCTGCCCGCCGAGCTCTCCGGCGGAGAACGCCAGCGCACCGCAGTCGCTCGCGCGCTGGTCACCGAACCTGCCTGTGTGCTGGCGGATGAACCGACCGGCAATCTGGACAGAAACAGCGCAGAGGCCCTGTTCGATCTGATGCAGCAACTCAACGAACAGCTGGGCACCAGCTTCATCGTCGTCACCCACGATCTGGAACTGGCAAAACGCATGCAGAAAAGTTTAAGGCTGATAGACGGTGTGTTACACAACGCATAGAAAAGCTGTTGTCCACAAAAGACACGAAAAGCACGAAAAAAATACTATCATCATGATTTAATTGAATAGTGATTTAGCGTCTACAACAACAGCTTACGCAGAACGCACAATCACACGGCTTGAAGTTTTTATCCTCTTAGTGATATCGCTTTCGCTTGTGTTCTTTACTCCAGTTCTGTTCGTGATTTTCGTATCTTTCGTGGACAAATGTTTTTTCAAGGTTCGGTTCGCCGGCGTTGTCTGGCGCGCCACTTCAGAATCACTGCAATCCGCCAGATAAGACGCACCGCGACATAACCCGCAATTGCCAGGACAACCGCCAGCAACGGTAAACCGATCAGCAGCGGTCGGCCAAGCTGCGCCATCCAGCCCCACAGTTCGCCACCCAGGTTTTGCCAATGCAACTCAGGGAAATGCGCAACCACCAGACCGTTATGCGCGCCGCTCACCCAGGCGCCTAGTTTATAAGCCATCATGTACAGCGGTACGATGGTAAAAGGATTGGTGTACAGCGTGGCGAACAGCGCAACCGGCAGGTTGACGCGCAGCAGCACCGCCAGCAGCGCCGCTGAAATCATCTGCAACGGCCCCGGGATCAACCCGCAAAACAGGCCAATCGCAACGCCGCCCGCCACCCCCCGTTTATGCAAATGCCACAGATTCGGCTGGTGCAGCCAACTGCCGAACGGCCTCAACCAACGGTTCGTTTTAATCGTTTCATGATGCGGCAGGTACTTGCGTAAAAATTCTCTCATGGCGGCATTCTACGCAGATTGTGAAAATCCGCATTGACACTCTGTTTTGCAGAGTCATATACTCTGCAAAACAAAGCAATATTTTTCGAGGATCATCATGACGAATCTTGCCACACAACAACTCGACGCGATCCATTCGATGCTATCCGCAGGGCATCGCAACCTGCGCATCGAGCGCCACAGCCTGATCCTGTGGGGCATCAGCTTCGGCGGACTGATTTTCTTCAGCGATCGCATCCTGACGGTCGAACAGTTTCCGGATCTGGCGCAGCGCGCGATGGCCTGGCTGACGCTGCTGGTGATCGCGCTCTCCGGCATCAGTCTGCTCGACTGGCAACTCACCCGCCGCGCCAAGCTGTCGCGCGACGAATCGTGGTCCTTCATCCACCGGCAGGTGCTCAAGGTATGGTGGCTGCTGATGTCGATCGGCGTGCTGATGACCTTCGCGATGTTCTTCTACGGCGGCGGTTACATGATCTTCGCAGCCTGGCTGGTGCTGGCGGGCCTGGGCTTGTATGTCCACGGCCTGTTTTCTGAAGAGTTGCTCGAATGGACCGGCGCATTCATCATCGCGATCGGCGTCACGATGCTGGCCTTTCGCCTGAACTACTCCGCGACGCAGTGGATCGCAGCATCGACGCTGGGACTGGGGCTGCCGCTGCTGGCAGCGATGCTCGATCGCGGACGGCAACGCACCTCATGGCTGCGGCTGGTGCAATCCGTCGGCTGGCTGCTGTGTGTGCTAATCCCGCCCTTACTGGCACAACGCATCGTAAGCGCGCAGCCCGTCGATGCGCCGGTCGTGACCGTGGCCACATTCAAGACAAACCCTGCCGCGCGGCAGATCGTCACTCTGCCTGCCGGCAGCACCATCCCGGTCAAATTCGAAGTCTCGGGCAACCTGTTCCGCGCAGGCAACACATCCGAATTACCGCTGATCCTCAACGAGCCTATCGAAATTTCAATGAACGACGGTCAACCCACAGGCCTGTGGCGACATCCCGGCGAGAACTGGAATCTGGCGCGCGAATCGAACTGGCTGCGCATCCCGTGGATCAAGGCCGAACTGATTCCTGAAAGCGGCCCACAGCTGCGCACCAGCCTGATTGTCGAAACCACTCACCAACCCGCTAATTAACCCAGGGAGAACACCATGAAACGTCTGATACTCGCCTCTCTCATTGCAGCCTCTCTCACCGCCTGCGCCGGAATCCCGCCCAGCGCTTCTGAAATTGCCAGGGCACCGCGAATCGAATTCGGACAGCCGCTGCCAACGGGTGACAACTACGTGCTGCATTTCCCGGCAGGCACGCCGCTACCGGTATCCGCCGTGGTGGACGGCAGCCTGTTCGAGCAGCCGGATGCCGCAACCCTGCATGTTGTCCTCAAGCACGATATCTATGCGTTCCGCAAATTTGCCAGTCTCGACGGACAGAACTGGCAGCCGGGCAACAAGTTGATAAAAACCCGTCTGGAACTGCAAATCCCGCAGAAGGACGGCGGCAATGCCGGATTGCTGCATATCAAAATGGATCAAAAATAGACATGGAACCCCTAGACCCTCTGTTGCACCAGCCGCTGCGCACCCAGCTCGCCGCGTACCTTGCCGGTGCGGGTGAAGCCACATTTTCCGAACTCAAACGAAAGCTGGATGTCTCCGACGGCAATCTGGATTCACATTTAAAAAAGCTGATCGCCGCCGATTACGTGAATGTACGCAAGGATGACAGCGCTGTCCGCACCCAGACCTGTTACGCGCTGACGGATGCGGGCCGAGCCGCATTACACGACTACATTCTGTCGTTGCAAAAACTGCTGCTTGGCGGTACGACTCCGTCCGCAACTCCCAGCCAGTCCATGTCAAAACTACAATCGGCGTAAATTCAGATGCTTAAAGTCCTGCTTTCCATTACGTTTGTTTTATGCATCTCCGGATGCAGTATGGTTCGGAGCACGAAGCTATTGGCACCCGGTTGGTTTGGATTCTCTGAAATCAGCGAGGGTGTGTATGTGGACGACAAAATGCCACCCAGTCAACAACAGCAGGTTCTCAAAACGTTGAAACAGGCCAAGGAACGCGTGTCAGTCTTTTTCGGGGGAATTGAGGGAGCGTCAAAAGTGTTTGCCTGCTCTACCGAGGAATGCTTTGTTTTACATGGCGGCGCAGGCGCTGAAAAGGGTAAGGCCTATGGAAAATCCATGCTACTGCTCTCCCCCCGTGGTCTGGATGCGGTAATTGCCAGCCATGAACTCACGCACATCGAACTATGCCATCGGGTCGGTACGATGAGAGCATGGTACGCAATTCCGGACTGGTTTCATGAAGGGCTTGCGGTTCTTGTCAGCGAAGACCCAAGGTACACAGAGCAAGCATGGCTTCAGGCGACGGACAATGGTCACAATGTTCCAAATTTAGAAGACATCGGCAAAATGCTTGGCAATGGCAACTGGCAATCGGGCTACGGGACGGCAAGTCGAGAGGTTGGCAATTGGTATCTCCACGCGGGACGTACCGGACTTGAGCATCTCATTGCAGAAGTGAAAGAAGGTCGTGACTTTGATTTTGTACTCAATTCCATCGCATCCGCATCGCCCCCTGAATTCATGAATGGCGCGCCATCGATAAAACCAAACAATACGCTGCAAAATTGAAAGAGGCCCAGATGAAAATACTGCATTTGAAACAGTTCAGGAAAACGGAAGACTTTCTGGCAGGTTGCCTGGGAGGAAGAAGCTGCGGCTTCGATTATTACCAGCTAGGTGCATGGCTGTTTTAGCAACACCATAAAACGAAACGCCATAGAATGCTGATCCGCGAATGCGAATTTACACGCCGGACATAGCCGCCACAGATTACCGGCTCGCGCCGTTTTTCCTGTCATCGCTGTTGCTGCATGCAGCGCTGCTGTTTTT
>JBAZCE010000027.1:0-578 GCA_041671105.1 Gallionella sp. | reverse complement strand
ATTCGTCCGCCGAAAAATGATATCGCAGCACCTCATCCGCTTGAGGTCTATTTTTCGGCTGCCAAGCCAGCCGAAATACCGATAGCGCACAAGGTAAAAACGCCCGCCAAACAACAACCTAATCAAGCCCGAACACTGACATCGTTAAAGCCGAAAACTTTCACAGTCCAACCGGTTCAAGCAGTCCTGCACGCCGATCCGCCAAAAACGATTGATTCACTGCTGGAGTCGGCCAAAAACATCGCGCATGACGATGCCAGAAAATTCGAACAGCGCGCGCTCGCTCAGGAGAAAAGGAATCTCAATACGCCAGCAGCGGCACTGGCTCAAGAACTGCGGCAGCCACAAAAGGAAATACGTCTGGCCAACGGCATGCTGAAAATCATCACCGCAGCGGGCGCGGTCTGCTTCCAGCCCCCTCCGGCTTTCGCACGTGACCAGCCGGGATTGTACGGCATTCCTTCCACCTGCCCTTAGGGGGAAACCGACCTATTTGAAGATGACACTGTTTTTAGGCGGTGCAGGCTCTGGTGAGCACTGAGTTTGACAGTGGTTATTTTCCGCAGCGCATGCCTGAT
>JBAZCE010000026.1:15768-18828 GCA_041671105.1 Gallionella sp. | reverse complement strand
AAGGGGCAGATAGGCTCATCCGGGGTTGCCGATGCAGGGGTGATGGCTGCGGCTCCCGCGAAGGCTCCGGTTCGCGTGACGGCACCGCCGGCAATCACACAGGTTACGAAACAGGCGGATATTTTGACCTGGATATTGCTGGGGGCAGTGCTTGTTCTGACGGCGTTGCTGGGGGTGATGTACCGGAAGATGAAACGTTTCGGCTTGAATGGCAACAACACAAGGCCGCCCGAGATTCATGCTTCTTCGATCAATGAAATGAAGCCGCTCGATTTGACGGGGCCTTTCGTCAAACCTAAGTGGTGAGCTGCATATCGAGAGTGAAGCGGTCGGTGTGCAAGTAAAGTGGATCTGTGCTCCCACATGTGTGGCGATTGATGATGGAGAAAGCAATGTTCAGCCAGCGTTTCCAGAAAAATATCCGGCTTACTCACTATGTCAAAGCACGTATGGAGAAGCGTGATATTTCTCTTGAGCAACTGCTCGATTTGATTGAAACTGGCGACATTCGGCATAAGTCGGAAACCGATTGGTGGATTTACAAGGGATATGCTGAACGGACTGACAATATGGTGTGTTCGGCGGTCGTTGTCGGGCAGGCCGTTATTGTCAAAACAGTGATGGTGAATTGGATACTAGAGGAGCTGCAATCATGAAAATGCAATATGACGAAGCAGATGACATTCTCGTAATTGAATTTACCAATGAGAAAATTGTTCGTGACGTTTCTCTGGGCTGGAATGTTAATGTCGGCATGACGAAAAATGGCGTGGGCGAAATTGTTGTGCTTGATGCCAAGGCGGCAGGTTTGTTTCCATTGGAATTGAGCAAAGAACTTAAGGCTGCGTAGCACGTGAGGAAAGTCGTGATTTTCGGTGTCGGTCTGATCGGCGGTTCTTTTGCGCTGGCATTGCGCCGTGCCGGTGGTGCGGGCGAAGTGGTCGGGTTCGGGCGCAGCGCGGCCACACTTGAGCAAGCCCGGCAGCTCGGGATCATCGACCGCATCGGCAGCGATATTGCCTGTGAGGTGAATGACGCCGATCTGGTGTTGCTGGCAACCCCGGTAGGTCAGATGGCGGAGTTGATGGCGAACATCGCGCCTCATCTGGGCGCGCATACGCTGGTGACCGACGGCGGGAGTACCAAGGGCGACGTAGTGGCTGCAGCTTATGCGAATCTGGGCGACAGAATCTCGCAGTTCGTGCCGGCGCACCCGATAGCCGGTGCCGAACAAAGCGGCGCTGCTGCTGCGCGTGCCGATTTGTACCAGGGTAAAAAAGTGGTGCTCACGCCGCTTGAGGAAAACTCTACTGCTGCGGTCGCGCGTGTGCGAAAAGCCTGGGAGTTGTGCGGTGCACAGGTTTGCGAGTTGACCCCTGAGCAGCACGACGGGGTGTTTGCGGCGGTGAGTCATCTGCCTCATCTGCTGTCGTTCGCGCTGGTACATGACCTGGCGCAGCGCGATAACCGCGATCTGTTGCTGTCCTTTGCCGCCAGCGGGTTTCGCGACTTTACCCGCATTGCTGCAAGTTCCCCCGAGATGTGGCGCGACATCTGCATGGCCAATCGCTGTGCGCTGATGGATGAGTTGGGAAGCTACATGCAGGAACTTGAAGTTATCCACGAAGCCCTGGCTGAGGGGGATGCCGGTAAACTCGAAGAAATATTCAGTCTGGCGCGCGACGTGCGCGGCAACTGGACGCAACAATAATCCTGTCCGCAATTCGATCTTCTTCACAGTCGTAGTTCTCTTCCCCATGGCGGTATGACGCCAATCCCAATGATCCACCCGGCAGCGTTCCCGTTTGCCCGGTGATCCCGGTCATTTTTTCATGAAGATTCTAGCTGGCAACTTGCTTGCCACCCCCGCGCGGATATCGTGCCTTGAGTATCCACGCACAAGATTTTGTTAAGCGTCCTTTTCGTACTTAATATATTGAATAATATAGATAATAATTTTTGTTTCTGGCTGGCACGGAACTTGTTATCTATTTGACGTGACCTGGCGGCATACCGGTTGAAGGATGCCGATGGAAGCGGGGATGAAAATCCGCTTACGGTCTCTAAAATATTCGGTTGGCGAAAAAACGAGGGGGCGATAATGGAAATTGAAACGTTTTACGAAGTGATGAGGCGGCAGGGGATTACGCGTCGTAGTTTCCTGAAATTTTGCAGTTTGACCGCTGCGTCCCTGGGGTTGGCCCCCGGCTTCGCGCCCAGGATTGCGCATGCGATGGAAACGAAGCAGCGTACTCCGGTGATCTGGCTGCACGGATTGGAGTGTACCTGCTGCTCCGAGTCATTCATTCGTTCCGCACATCCGCTCACTAAAGACGTGGTGCTGTCGATGCTATCGCTCGATTACGACGACACGCTGATGGCGGCCGCCGGGCATCAGGCCGAGGAAATCATCGCCGACATCCGTAAAAAATACAAAGGTAACTTCATCCTCGCCGTCGAAGGTAATCCGCCGCTCAATGAAGACGGCATGTATTGCATTCACGGCGGGCGTCCGTTCGTCGAGGTGTTGAAGGAGACAGCCGCCGATGCGAAGGCGATTATCTCCTGGGGTTCCTGCGCCTCATGGGGTTGCGTACAGGCGGCAAAACCGAATCCGACGCGGGCGACACCGGTTCACAAGGTGGTCACCGACAAACCGATTATCAAGGTGCCGGGTTGCCCGCCTATCGCGGAGGTGATGACCGCCGTGATCACCTATATGCTGACCTTCGACCGCATTCCTGAACTGGATCGGCAGGGGCGTCCGAAGATGTTCTACGGTCAGCGCATACACGATAAATGTTATCGCCGTCCGCACTTCGATGCAGGGCAGTTCGTCGAGGCGTGGGACGACGATGCCGCACGCAAAGGTTACTGTCTGTACAAAATGGGCTGTAAGGGACCGACGACGTATAACGCCTGTTCCACGGTGCGCTGGAATGACGGCGTGTCCTTTCCGATTCAATCCGGGCACGGCTGTATCGGGTGTTCCGAAGACGGGTTCTGGGATAAGGGGGGTTTTTACAACCGCGTCACGGACATCAAACAGTTCGGTATCGA
>JBAZCE010000026.1:0-15758 GCA_041671105.1 Gallionella sp. | reverse complement strand
CAAGATTGGCGGCACGGTGGCTGCCGTTACCGGTGTTGCCGTTGCAGCGCACGCCGCAGTCAGCGCGTTGAGTCGCGCACGCAGCAATCAATCCGACAAGAATAAGGGAGACTAGCATGTCATCGTATGAAACACAGGGCTTCAAGCTCGACAATAGCGGCAAGCGTGTGGTCGTTGATCCGGTCTGCCGCATCGAGGGGCATCTGCGCGTCGAGGTCAATCTCGACAGCAATAATGTGATCCGTAATGCCGTTTCCACCGGCACCATGTGGCGCGGTCTGGAAGTGATATTGAAGGGGCGCGATCCGCGTGATGCCTGGGCGTTCACCGAGCGTATCTGCGGGGTTTGTACCGGTACGCATGCGCTCACCTCGGTGCGCGCCGTGGAGGATGCGCTGTCCATTCAGATTCCGGAGAACGCCAACACGATCCGCAACATCATGCAATTGAACCTGTATGTGCACGATCATCTGGTGCATTTTTATCATCTGCATGCACTCGACTGGGTGGATGTGGTGTCTGCATTGAAGGCGGATCCGAAGAAAACGTCGGAGTTGGCACAGAGTATTTCCGACTGGCCGATGTCATCTCCGGGCTATTTCCGGGATGTTCAGAACCGGCTGAAAAAATTCGTCGAGTCCGGACAGTTGGGGCCGTTTTCCAACGGCTATTGGGGGAGTCCTGCCTATAAGCTGCCGCCCGAAGCGAACCTGATGGCCGTCACTCATTATCTGGAAGCGCTGGATTTTCAGAAGGAAATCGTCAAGGTGCACACCATCTTTGGCGGCAAGAATCCGCATCCGAACTGGCTGGTGGGCGGTGTGCCGTGTGCGATCAACCTGAACGACACGGGCGCGGTGGGTGCGATCAACATGGAACGCCTGAATCTGGTCAAGAGCATCATCGACCGTTCTCGCGAGTTTATCGAGAAAGTCTATATTCCCGACTTGCTTGCGATTGCTTCGTTCTATAAGGGCTGGACTTACGGTGGCGGCCTGTCTTCCAGGAACGTCTTGTCTTACGGCGATATTCCAAATAAGGCCAATGATTATTCCGCGCCTAATTTGCTGTTGCCGCGCGGCGCCATTATCAACGGTGACTTAAGCCATGTGCATGAGGTCGATCTTAGAAATCCGGATGAAATCCAGGAGTTCGTCAGTCACTCCTGGTACAAGTATCCGGATGAGAGTAAAGGGTTGCATCCCTGGGACGGGGTGACCGAGCCCAACTATCATCCGGAAGGGCCTAACTTTAAAGGCACGCGCACCAGGATCGAAAATCTGGACGAAAGCGGAAAATATTCGTGGATCAAGGCGCCGCGCTGGAAGGGACATGCGATGGAAGTAGGTTGCCTGTCGCGTATGTTGTTGGGCTATGTGCAACCCAAACAGTATCCCTTTATCAAGGATACGGTCGATGCCGTGCTGCACAAGCTCGATCTGCCTGTTACCGCACTGTTCTCTACCCTGGGGCGTACCGCTGCGCGGGGGATAGAGACGCTGTATTGTGCAAAATTGCAGGAAGAGCAGTTCGACAAGTTGATCGCCAATCTCAAGGCGGGTGATTCAGCAACGGCCAACGTTGAAAAATGGGAGCCATCCAAGTGGCCTGCGGAGGCCAAGGGGGTTGGTTTTACTGAGGCGCCGCGCGGCGCGTTGGGGCATTGGGTCAAGATCAAGGACACCAAAATCGAGAACTACCAGTGTGTTGTGCCAACCACCTGGAACGGCAGTCCGCGTGATCCGAAGGGGCAGATCGGCGCATTTGAGGCAGCGTTAATGGATACGCCGCTGGCTCGCGCCGATCAACCGCTGGAAATTTTGCGTACCCTGCATAGCTTTGATCCGTGTCTGGCCTGCTCCACGCATGTCATGTCGCCCGACGGACAAGAGCTTAGCCGTGTCACAGTGCGCTAACGCGCGTCATACAAGGAGACTATCATGGCTGTCGAACCTCAAGCTGGGATTGATGAAACTGCGGCGGGCACTACCGTGTATGTATACGAGGCGCCGGTCAGGATATGGCATTGGGTGAGCGCGTTGAGTGTGACGGTGTTGGCGATCACGGGTTATTTGATTGCGAATCCGTTGCCGAGTGTAGGGGGGGAGGCCAGCGAGCATTTTCTGATGGGGTATATTCGCTTCGCGCATTTTGCCGCCGCCTACATTTTTGCGATCGGGTTTTTGGCGCGCGCCTATTGGGCTGTGGTGGGGAACAGCAATGCAAGGCAGTTGTTTGTGTTTCCTCCCGTGTTCAGTCGTGACTGGTGGGCCGGGATGTTGCAGGAAGTGCGCTGGTATCTGTTCCTGGCAAAAAAACCGAGAAAATATGTAGGGCATAATCCATTGGCCTTGCTGTTCATGTTCCTGGCGATCACGCTGGGTGGCGCGTTCATGATTGTCACCGGGTTTGCGCTGTATGGCGAGGGGGCGCAGGCGGGTCACTGGTCTCATACCCTGTTCACAAGTTGGGTGATTCCGTTGTTCGGGCAGAGTCAGGATGTGCATACCTGGCATCACATGGTGGCGTGGAGTATGGTCTGGTTCATCATTCTTCATGTGTATGCGGCGATACGGGAGGACATCATGTCGCCTCAAACCATGGTCAGCGCGATGATCAGCGGCTATCGTTCATTCAGGGAGTAACCATTTTCCGAGTTGGCGAGGGAGTAACCATTTTCCGAGTTGGCGATCGCAGGTTTTCAACGTAACAGGACGCGGGCGCCGGCCCGCGTTTGTTACTGGTTAAATACCTTTCAATATTGCCTGAAATCGCAATATTATCTTCCATGTTGTCGATGCGTGCGCTCTGCCGTCCCCCTTTAGTGAACTGAATTCTAAGCATAAATCCGTTTGCTGGCCGCTGGCATGACTAGTGCTGATAACAGGGACAGGCAAGACAACCGCAGGTGTGCAATGAAAAAAACTCAACTTCTGGTTTTAGGGATCGGAAATATTCTGTGGGCGGATGAAGGTTTCGGCGTGCGTTGTGTCGAAGCGATGAATGCGGCTTATGAATTCGGCGATGACGTGATGCTGATGGACGGCGGCACGCAAGGTCTGTATTTATTGCCCTATCTTGAAGAGGCGCGCCATCTGATCGTCTTCGATGCGGTTGATTACGGAATGAAGCCCGGTGAAATGGTGGTCGCGAAAGATGATGACGTCCCTCGTTTCATGGGGGTGAAAAAAATGAGTTTGCACCAGACCGGCTTTCAGGAAGTGATTGCCTGCGCCTCGTTGAGCGGCAGATTGCCGGAATCGATGGTGCTGATCGGCGTGCAACCTGAATGTCTGGAGGACTTCGGCGGCAGTCTGCGCGACTCGGTCAAGGCGCAAATTCCCGCTGCGCTGAAGGTTGCACTGGCGTGGGCTGCGAGTCGGGGGATTTCCTGTGCGCCGCGCACCACGCCGGTTGCCAGCCGATGTCTTAACGGCAACCTGCTGGATATGGACAGCTACGAGGCTGGCCGCCCCTCTGCGGAACTTGCCTGTCGCTTTGGCGACGAGCGGGTTTTTGCAGAGTCTGCGGCGGGTTAATTCGCTGTGTATCGGTATTCCCATGCAGGTGGTCGAAGTTGAGGAACTGTTCGCCTGGTGCGACGGGCGCAATGGTCGCCGGCGTATCAACACCATGTTGCTGGGCACGGTAAAGCCGGGTGACTGGCTGCTGACCTTCCTGGACGGCGCGCGGGAGGCCATTGATGCCGAGCGGGCGGCGATGATCAATCTTGCGCTGGAGGCGCTGGATCGGGTGGCCGATGGAGACCATAACTTTGATGATTGCTTCGCCGATCTGATCGACCGGGAACCAATGCTCCCCGAATTTTTACGTCCTGATTTCAGGCAGAAGGAACAACTATGAATGCATCTGGTGTCTGGACCCCGCCGCGCTCTGCGATGAGCAATAACTTCAGTTCGCTGTTGGATAAGCTGGTCGCGAAGCCGGGCATATCCGATCTTGATCTGGCGGGATTCGACGCTTTCATGGATGTCCGGTCGACGGGCGTGGTGTTGCTGACGGAAGAGGTGGATATCGCCGCCGAGAGTTGGGATATGGCGGTGATTTTCCCCGAGTTGCTCACGGCTGTGGGGGGGCGTGCCGGCGTGATGCGGCCTGCACAGGCCAAATTGCTGTTGACCCGTTTCGGCCTGAGTCGCCTGCCGGCCTTGCTGTTCTTGAAGGACGCCGGTTATGTCGGGGCGATCGAGGGCCTGCGCGATTGGGTTGAACTGGTCAATGAGAGCGTTGTTATGTTGCAAAAACCAGTCAGCCGCGCACCTTCAATCGGGATCGCGGTTGTATCCTCCTGTCACTAAACAAGGTAAACACCATGAGAGATTTTCCTATTCCGGTCGTCGCCGCAGGCGCCGGTTCACAAGTTGAGGATGCGGTTCTGGATTATTTGCCGCTGCCGAATGAGATGCAAACGTTTGCGATGCCCGTTTGCAATCTTGAGGCCGATCCGGAAGTGCTGGCGGCAACCTGTACTGTACTGGGAGGCTTGCGCGACAGCATGTCGGCCGGGAAGGAAGCTAAAATCGAACTGACCGGTCTGCCGCCCGATGTGGTTGAACTGATCAATCAATCGCTGGGACAAGGCGAAGTCAGCGTGCTGGTGCGTGAACCCGGAAATTTACATATTCAGGAAACCGTATTTGCGGGTGTCTGGCGGGTGCAGGCACTCTCGGCGCAAGGGGTGTTGCTAAGCGACGTGCTGCATGCATGTGCGATTCCGCCGCAGGTGCAGCAATCCGCGCAGGCCGGCACAGGTGTGATCAACTCACCGCAACTGAACGACGGTGTGATGAATGCGCCTGCAGTACTGAACGAATTGCGCGAGCGCTCGCTCAAGCATAAAACGGGTGATGCAGCGCACGTCATTAACTTGTCGCTGCTGCCCATGACGGTGGATGATCTGGGTTATCTGCATGAGGCATTCGGCACCGGAGGCGTGAGTATTCTGTCGCGCGGCTACGGCAACTGCCGTATCACCAGTACCCGGTTGGCTCATGTGTGGTGGGTGCAATATTTCAATAGCATGGATCAAATCATTCTCAATACCCTTGAGGTGGTTGATGTGCCCCAGGTGGCGCTGGCAGCCGCAGAGGATTTTGAGGATAGCACCGAACGTCTGGGTGAGTGGCTGGCTGTGATGTGCGAACAGGATGCCTGATGTTTGAAGGTTCCTATCTGGGTGACGACAGCAAAATCGATGCATCAGCTCAACTGGAATGCGGCATCTGCTGGTGGGTTTATATGCCGGCACAGGGCGATCCGATTGCCCGTGTTTCGCCCGGCACGCCTTTTTCAGCCTTGCCTGAACATTGGCATTGTCCGAATTGCGATGCGCCAAAACATAAATTCATGGTGCTGTCATGAACCGGGTGCAGGATGAAGGGGCAAGGGGCGAGGGTGGCAACCCGGTGGAATTGTTGGAGCGAGTGTTTGCGCATATTGCGCAGACACGCATGAGCGATGTGCCCATTCTCAATCCCGCCATGCGCGTCGAAGCCGTGGGTTTTCGCGAGTGGGAAGGGCGCTGGGCGGGGGTGTTGGTGACGCCCTGGATGATCAATCTGGTGTTGCTGCCAGGCCCGGATAAACCGCTCTGTCCTCTGGCTCCGGATGAAAACGCCACCTGGCACTTTCCGTCCGGCAGCTACGACTTTATGGGGCTGAATGAAGCCGAGTTGGGGACATGTCATATGTGCCCGTTGATTTCACCCGTTGCAGAATTTGCTACGCACGAGGATGCGTTAGCAGTTGCGCAACAAATTATTCTCGCCCTGTTCGGCTCAATTGACGATAGCCTGGCCGCGAAACGCGAAGCAGCATCTGTTAAAGGCGAATCCATCGGCGAGCAAGGCCTGTCGCGACGGAATTTTTTTGCCCTGTTGGGCGGGAACTGATGTCAGACTTTGGCATAGTGCGTGTCATCTGGGATGGTCGTGCCGTTGTCGGTATCAGCGTGACGTCGACGCGTCCCCGTGCGTACCGTCTGCTCGAAGGCAGACCGCCCGATATCGCGGTGCAGATTGTGCCTCTGTTATACAACCTTTGCGGCAAGGCGCAGCAGGGAGCAGCGCTGACGGCGGTGAATGCGGCGCAGGGTTTGCCAGGCAATCCGCTGCACGGGGTGCGCATCGCGTGCGAGGCGATGCAGGAACATTTACGGCATCTGTTGCTGGACTGGCCTGATTTGTTGGGCTTGCCGCAAAATCAGGCGCAGTTTGTGCATTGGCATGGCGTTTTTAATTCAATCGCGGCGGATCAGGCCGGGGACAGTGATTTGCTGGCTGATTTGCCTCAACTGTTGTTGGGAATGACAAGCGCCGCCTGGCAGCATGTCGATACTTATGCCAAGTTGATCGAATGGATGAACAGGAAGCAGGGATTGTTGGCGTCAGTGGCCGCGGCGCTGGATTTTCGGGAACGTCAGTTGGTTTTTGGCGGTGAGCGCGCGCTGACTGCCTTGTTGCCCGGGTTGAGTGCAGCGCATGCCGGTCAGTGTTATGCAGGGCAGATGGATCATGCCTTTGCCGGCTTGCCGCAGCATGACGGACATCCGATGGAAACAGGGACGCTTGCGTTGCTTGTGCAAGCACCGCTGTTGCAGGATATTTTGCGACAGCGCACAACTCGTCTGCTGGCAAGATTGATTGCCAGACTGGCCGATTTGCTGGATAGTGCTGCTGCGCTGGCAAAGGGTGACAGCGGAAGGCGGATCGGGGGCGTCGCGATGGGTGAGAATGCAGGATTGTCCGTGGTGCAAACGGCGCGCGGCATGCTGTTGCATTATGTGCGCATCGATCGTAATCAGGTGGCAAAGTATCTGGTCGTCGCGCCCACCGAATGGAATTTTCATCCGCAAGGCGCATTGTCCGGTTTGATCGGTTTTCAGGAGAGTTGCAAGTCGCGTCTGATCGAGGCTGTTAAATTATTCGTATTGTCTCTCGATCCTTGCGTCGGGTATCAGATTGAGGTGATTCATGCATGAGATGTCGCTGGCCGAGGGAATTGTGCAGCTGGTTGAGGATGCCGCGAGTGCGGATGGCTGTGCCAGGGTGAAAGCCGTGTGGCTGGAGATCGGCCAGTTGGCAGCGGTTGAAAAAGAAGCGCTGCGCTTTTGCTTTGATGCGGTGACGCACAACACGATTGCCCAGGGGGCGCGTCTGGAAATCATCGAAACGCCCGGGCAGGGTTGGTGTATGAAATGCGAAGGAAATGTCGCCGTGACAGCGTTGTATGAAGCCTGTCCTGTTTGCGGCAGTTACCAGATTCAGGTGACAGGCGGCGATGCGATGCGCGTTAAGGAACTCGAAGTCGAATAGGGGATTGAATATGTGTACGACGTGCGGATGTGGATCGGGGCAAACATTGATAGGCGGGCATGCGCTAAAACAGCGCAAGGCGGCGGGGGGGCAAGTGAAGTATCGCTTGCCTGATAAAGATGTCGCGCATGAACACGCCCCGGCTCTTGTGCATACACACGACGAGCAAGCTCGCTTCCCTCGCCCCAACCCTCTCCCGCAAGCGGGCGAGGGAGCAAACGTGGGATACAATTCTTTAACTCGCGCGATAGATTTTGGCGCCGGCCCTGCAGGTGCACATGCGCCGGGCATCACTCAGGCGCGTATGGTGAAGATCGAGCGCGATATTCTTGCCAAAAACGATGGTTATGCCGAGGAAAATCGCGATAATTTTCGCGAGCACGGCATCTTTGCGCTCAATCTGGTATCCAGTCCCGGCTCCGGCAAAACCACGTTGCTGGTGAAGAGCATCGTTGCGTTAAACGGCTGTGTGCCGCTTGCCGTGATCGAAGGCGATCAGCAAACCGATAACGACGCCGCGCGCATCCGTGCCACAGGCGCCGCCGCATTGCAAATCAATACGGGAAAAGGTTGTCATCTGGATGCACACATGGTGGGGCAGGCCATGCAGCAATTGGGCTTGCAGGACGACAGTCTGTTGCTGATCGAGAACGTCGGCAACCTGGTGTGCCCTGCCAGTTTCGATCTGGGCGAAGCGCACAAGGTGGCGATTCTTTCCGTGACCGAAGGCGAGGATAAACCGCTCAAATATCCCGATATGTTTCGCGCCTCCGATTTGATGCTGCTCAATAAGTGCGATCTGCTGCCGTATCTGGAATTCGACGCCGATCTTGCCATCGAAAACGCGCGCCGCGTGAATCCGCGTATCCGGGTGATCCGCATCTCGGCGACCAGCGGGGAGGGGATGGAGGAATGGCTGGATTGGATCAAGGCGGGGTGCAGTAAGGCTGTGGAAGGACGATGATGAATCATACCCGTAGGGGCGTATGGCAATACGCCTTCGGCGGAGTATCGAAAATGGGCACGCCCTCTGCGAAATAATAAATGAGTACATTAATCCGCGCACAGATCAGGGTATCCGGCCAGGTTCAGGGGGTGGGCTTCCGTCCCTTCGTGTTTCGTCTGGCGCATGAACTCGGTCTGGCAGGCTGGGTGCGCAACGACAGCGAAGGCGTACAAATAGAACTCGAAGGTGCAAGACCTCAAGTGATGTCTCTGATCGGTCATCTGCAGAGCGGTGCGCCGAAACTTGCGCGCGTGGAAAAAGTCACCCATGACCTGACATTTCCGGTTACGGGTTTGCAGGGGTTTCGCATCGAGGCGAGCCAAGGCGGCAAAGTGCAAACCGGTATTGCCCCGGATATGGCAATTTGTGATGACTGTCTGGTCGAGTTGTTCGATCCGGCGGATCGTCGCTATCGCCATCCCTTCATCAACTGCATTCACTGCGGCCCGCGCTATACCCTGACGGCCAAGCTGCCCTACGACCGCGCCAATACCAGCATGGCGAAGTTCGCGCAATGCCCGGCGTGCCAGGCTGAATACGACAATCCCGCAACGCGCCGTTTTCATGCGCAGCCCAATGCCTGCCCTGAATGCGGGCCGCGTTTGAGTTTGTTCGATGCGCACTGGCAAGCTGTCGCGGCGCATGATCCCGTTGCTGCCGCCGCCGCGCGCATCCGAGCCGGAGAGGTTGTCGCCGTCAAAGGTATCGGCGGTTTTCATCTGGTGTGCGATGCGCGCAACGCGGCGACGGTGGACAGATTGCGCAGCGGCAAACAGCGCGAGGAAAAACCCTTCGCGGTGATGGTGTTGAATACGCCAAGCGCGGAAATCTATGCGCAATTTACGGCTCATGAAGGATCGTTGCTGGAAGTTGCCGAGCGCCCCGTCGTGTTGCTGCATAAGGGGGCAACTTGCGATGCTAAATTGAGCGGCATCGCACCCTGCCTGTCCGGTATCGGTCTGATGCTGCCCTACACGCCGCTGCATTATCTGCTGTTCCATGAATTGCTAGGCAAGCCGCAGGGCGCAGACTGGTTGCAACAGCAGACACCGTTGGCCTTAGTGATGACCAGCGCCAATCCCTCTGGCTACCCGCTGGTAAAAGACGAGACGGAGGCGCGCCAGTCGCTGTCCGGTCTGGCCGATGCTTATCTTACGCACGATCGCGACATCCTGCACCGCTGCGACGACAGCGTGATACGACTAACTCCCTCCCCCCTTCGGGGAGAGGGGGGGGGAGCGGGGGCGAAGTTCCAATTCATTCGCCGGGCCCGCGGCTACACGCCGCGCCGCATTGCGCTGCCATTCTCAGGCCCGTCGATCCTGGCCTGCGGCGCAGGGCTGAAAAATACCGTGTGCCTCACGCGCGGCAATGAAGCCTTTGTCTCGCAACACATCGGCGACCTTGATCATGCAGGCGCGCGCCAGATGCTGGATGAAACCGTTGCCTATCTGTGCGATATCCTCGATGTGCAACCGCAAGCCGTCGCACACGACCTGCACCCCGATTTTTACAGCACCCGATTTGCGCAAACGTATGCCGCGCAACACAATCTGCCGCTTATCGGCGTACAGCACCACCACGCGCACATCGCCGCCATCTGCGCCGAGCATCATGTCACTGAATCTGTGCTGGGACTGGCGCTGGACGGTGTGGGGTTGGGCACGGATGGCGGCGCGTGGGGCGGCGAACTGCTGCGCGTGCAGGGGGTAAGCTGCGAACGCCTGGGACACCTCGCGCCCTTGAGCATGCCCGGCGGCGACCGCGCCGCGCGCGAACCCTGGCGCATGGCGGCAGCGGTGCTGTTCGACTTGCAACGCGGCGACGAAATCGTCCGGCGTTATCCGCATCAGGCGGGTGCGGCGACCGTGTTCGGCATGTTGCAGCGCAGGTTAAATTGCACCCCGACCAGTAGCATGGGGCGACTGTTCGATGCTGCAGCCGGATTGCTGGGAACGAGCGAAATCCAGGGGTTTGAGGGGCAGGCTGCGATGCTGCTGGAAGGACTGGCTGAACGTCACGGTAAAGTCGAACCACTCGCCGATGGTTATACGATCGGTGTCGATGGAATTCTCGACTTTCAACCCTTGTTGGCGGCGCTCGCCGACTGCAAGGATGCGGCTTACGGCGCAGCCCTGTTCCATGCCAGCGTAGCCTGCGGATTGAGTGTGTGGCTGCAATGCGCTGCCGCGCAAAGCGGCATCAAGCAAGTCGCGCTGGGCGGCGGCTGTTTCCTCAACAACGTACTGTCGCAAGCCTTGATCGAGGAATTGTCCGCGCACGGTTTTTGTGTGCTGACCGCACAACAGTTGCCGCCCAACGATGGCGGAATCTCGCTGGGGCAGGCGAGCATCGCACTGCAACGTATTAATCAAGGAGTTTGAATATGTGTTTAGCCATTCCCGCCCGCATTGAAGAGCTGACAACGCCGGGCAACGCCATCGTCAATCTGGGCGGTGTGCGCAAAGAGATTTCGCTGGCGCTGGTGGATGATGCCGCCGTCGGTGAGTATGTCATCGTGCATGTCGGCTACGCCTTGCAAAAACTCGATGAGGAAGAGGCGCTGCGCACGCTGGAACTGTTCGCCGAGTTGGGGCAGATGGATGAACTGCGTGAAGAACTGGCTGGGAGTGGGACATGAATCCGACACTTGGCTTGATCTTCTTGAGGGGGGCTTATGAAGTACGTCGATGAATTCCGCGACGGCGAGCTGGCGAAAAATATTTCTGCCAACATCGCGCGCGAAGCTGCCCCGGACGGGCGAGCCCGTTCCCCTCTCCTCAATCCTCTCCCGCAAGCGGGTGAGGAGGCAATCGAATCGCTACGCGAAATTTCAGCTAACCGCACCTATCGTCTGATGGAGTTCTGCGGCGGGCATACCCACGCGATTTCCCGCTATGGCCTTGCAGATTTGTTGCCGACCTCCGTGCGTCTGATACATGGCCCCGGTTGTCCGGTGTGCGTGCTGCCCATCGGTCGCGTGGATCAGGCGATACGTCTGGCGCGTAAGCCGTGTGTGATCCTGTGCACTTATGCCGACACGGTGCGCGTGCCTGCCTCCGATAATCTGTCGCTGATGCGAGTCAAGGCGCAAGGCGCGGATGTGCGCATGATCTATTCGACTCAGGATGCGTTGAAGATCGCGCGCGACAATCCGCACAAGGAAGTGGTGTTTCTCGCCATCGGTTTCGAGACCACCACGCCGCCGACTGCGGTGGCGATCAAACAGGCCGCAGCCGAGGGGCTGAATAATTTCAGCATCCTGTGCGATCACGTGCTCACGCCTGCCGCGATGCACGCCATTCTCGCGGTGGAGGGCGGCGTGGCGCTGGATGGCTTCATCGGTCCCGCGCATGTATCCACCGTGATCGGCAGCAAACCGTATGAGCCGTTTGCCGATGATTACGGCAAGCCGGTGGTCATCGCCGGATTCGAGCCGCTGGATGTGATGCAGGCCATTCTGATGCTGGTGCGTCAGATCAACGAGGGACGCGCCGAGGTCGAAAACGAATTCACCCGCGCCGTGACCCGTGAAGGAAATTTGAAGGCGCAGGAGCTGGTGGCTGAAGTGTTCGAGCTGCGCGATGTGTTCGAGTGGCGGGGGCTGGGCAGCGTGCCGAACAGCGCATTGAAGCTGCGCGCGGAGTACGCCGCATTCGATGCGGAGTTGAAGTTTAAAATCGATTATGTGGCGGTGGCGGACAACAAGGCTTGCGAATGCGCCGCCATTTTGCGCGGTCAGATGCGCCCGCAACAGTGCAAGATATTCGGCACAGTCTGCACGCCGGAGAATCCGGTCGGATCATGCATGGTGTCTTCCGAAGGTGCCTGTGCTGCGCATTACAGCTACGGAAGATTCAGGGAGACGGTATGACGAGTCAGGTCAAATCAGGCTACACCCGTGCTCTCGATATCAAACACGGTCGTGTGGATATGTCGCACGGCTCGGGTGGACGCGCGATGGCGCAGCTCATTGCGGAACTGTTTGCGGCCGCATTCGATAACGAATATCTGGCGCAGGGCAACGACGGCGCATTGCTGCCGGAGGCTTGCGGGCGTCTGGTGATGGCAACCGACAGCCATGTGGTATCGCCGTTGTTCTTCGCAGGCGGCGATATCGGCTGTTTGTCGGTGCATGGCACGATCAACGACGTCGCGGTGATGGGTGCGCAGCCCTTGTATTTGTCCGCATCGTTCATCCTCGAAGAAGGTTTTTTGCTGAGCGATTTGAAACGCATCGTCGATTCGATGGCAAAGGCATCGCGCGAGGCGGGGGTGCCCATTGTTACAGGCGACACCAAGGTGGTGGAGCAGGGCAAGGGCGATGGCGTGTTCATCACCACTACGGGGGTGGGCGTGGTTCGCGATGGCATCAACCTGTCAGGCGATCTGGCTGTGCCCGGCGATGTGATATTGCTCTCGGGGAGTATCGGCGATCACGGCATGGCGATCCTGTCGCAGCGCGAAGGGCTGAGCTTCTCCGCGCCGATTGCGTCTGACACGGCCGCATTGCACGGGCTTATCGCGGCGATGCTGGACAGCGGTGTTAAGCTGCGCGTGTTGCGCGATCCGACGCGCGGCGGGTTGGCGACGACCCTCAATGAAATCGCCAAGCAGTCAGGCGTAGGGATGGTGCTGCATGAATCCGCAATTCGCGTGAACGGGCCGGTCGAGGCGGCCTGCGAGTTTTTAGGGCTCGATCCGCTGTATGTCGCGAATGAAGGCAAGTTGATCGCAATTTGTGCGCCGGAAGATGCAGAAAAGCTGCTTGCCGTGATGCGCGCTCATCCGCTGGCAGCGGATGCCTCGATTATCGGTGAGGTCGTGGCTGATGCGCACGGTTTCGTGCAGATGATCACCAAACTGGGTGGGCGTCGGGTGGTGGACTGGTTGGCCGGTGAACAGTTGCCGAGGATCTGCTGATGGCTTCATTACCGACTGTTCTGGTTGTCGACGACGAAGTGCGCTCGCAGGAATCCCTGCGCCGCACGCTGGACGACGATTTCATCGTGTTAACGGCGTCTTCAGTCAGGGAGAGCCGCGAGATCATGGAGCGCGAATCCGTTCAGGTGGTGTTGTGCGATCAACGCATGCCGGAGACGACCGGCGTCGAATTTCTCAAAGAGGTGCGCGACCGCTGGCCGGATACGGTGAGGGTCATTATTTCCGGTTATACCGAGACGCAGGACATTATTGCAGGCATCAACGAGGCGGGAATTTATCAGTATATTTTGAAGCCCTGGCGTCCGGATGTGCTGTTGGCGACGCTCAAGGATGCCGCCCAGTTGTATGACTTGCAGCAGCAGACGCAGCGCATGGATCTGGAGTTGCGCACGGCAGAACCGGTATTGCGTCAGCGGGTGCAGAAAAAACGCGACAAGCTGCGCGACTATTTCGAGTTTTCCCGTATTACCCGTGCGGCGGCCAGTCCGCTGAACGCGGTGGTGGATATGGCTTCGCGCGTGGCGGGGTGCGACATCGCCGTGCATATCACGGGCGAATCCGGTACCGGGAAGGAATTGTTGGGGCGCGCCATTCATTATTCCAGCCACCGTTCTAATCAAGCGTTTGTCATTGAAAATTGCGGAGCGATGTCGGATCAGTTGCTTGAATCGGAGTTGTTCGGCCATAAGCGCGGCAGTTTTACCGGCGCTTTCGAGGATCGCATCGGTCTGTTTGAACAGGCCGACGGCGGCACGATTTTTCTGGATGAAATCGGCGATACTTCCCCCGCCTTTCAGGTCAAGCTGCTGCGCGTGTTGCAAGAAGGCGAGATTCGTCCGGTCGGCAGTTCGCGTTCGCGCAAGGTGGATGTACGCGTGCTGTCTGCGACGAATCGCGATCTTGAGGAGGAGGTGCAGCGCGGTCGTTTTCGCGCCGATCTTTACTATCGTTTGACTCAGTTCGTGTTGCAGGTGCCGCCGCTGCGCGAGCGCACGATGGATATTCCGCTGATCGCGTTCGATTTGCTTAACCTGTCCGCGCAGAGTATGGGCAAGGATGTGGCAGGCTTTTCTCCCGAGTCGCTGGATTGTCTGACGCGTTACCATTGGCCGGGTAATGTGCGTGAATTGCAGAATGAAATCATGCGCGCCCTGATGTTGAGCGAAGCACCGCACATCGGCGCCCATCTGTTCTCGGCGCGCGTGCTGCGTGCCGTGCCGGAAGAAGAGTCGGCACCGATGCAGATGTTGTCAGGCATCGTCGGCAGTCTCAAGGAGCGTATGGAGGCGCTGGAGGCGCACGTGTTGCGCGAAACGCTGATTCGTCTGCGCTGGAACAAGACGCGCGCGGCGGCAGAGTTGGGCTTGTCGCGGGTTGGTCTGCGCAGCAAATTGACGCGTTACGGACTGGAGAAAAAGGGTGAGTGATCAGGTTGTTCGAAACGCCCCTCTCTCTGACTCTCTCCCGCGAGCGGGAGAAAGGACAAGCGAGAAAGGCAATTTTCAATACGAACCTCTCAACTTGCTTTGGCTGCAATCCGGTGGCTGCGGCGGCTGCACTCAGTCTTTGCTGAATGCGGATTGCCGCAATCTGTTTGATACGCTGAAAAGTTTCGGTATTAATCTGCTGTGGCATCCTTCCCTGTCCGAACAAAGTGCAGATGAGGCGCGCGAGATTATCGATGCCTGTGCCAGAGGGGCGACCCGTCTGGATATTTTGTGTCTCGAAGGCGCGGTGTTGAAAGGCCCCTTTGCCAGCGGCGGGTTTCACCGCACCGCGAACGGCAATTCGATGATGAGTTTGATCGAACGCTTGGCCCGTGTCGCGCACCATACCGTGGCGGTGGGCAGTTGCGCGGCATTCGGCGGCATCACGGCAGGCGGCTGCAATCCGACCGATGCCTGCGGGTTGCAATATGACGGCGATGCAGAGGGCGGTTTGCTGGGCGAGCATTATCGCGCTGCGGGCGGCTTGCCGGTCGTCAATATTGCGGGGTGTCCGACGCATCCCAACTGGGTCGTGGAAACGCTGGCGGCGCTGGCAACAGGTGTCATGTGCGAGACGAGTCTGGATACGTTCGGTCGTCCGCGCTTGTATGCCGATCATCTGGTGCATCACGGTTGTACGCGTAACGAGTTTTACGAATTCAAGGCCAGTGCGAAGAAACCGTCGGACTTGGGTTGTCTGATGGAAAACATGGGTTGTAAAGGCACGCAGGTACACGCCGATTGCAATATCCGCCTGTGGAATGGCGAAGGCTCTTGTGTGCGGGGCGGTTATGCCTGCATCGCCTGCACTGAACCGGGATTCGAGGAGCCGGGGCACGTGTTCAGCTTGACCCCGAAGATCGCAGGTATTCCGACAGGCTTGCCGACCGATATGCCTAAGGCCTGGTTTGTGGCGCTGGCTTCCTTGTCCAAATCGGCGACCCCCGTGCGGGTTAAGGAAAATGCGGTATCCGACCATCAGGTGAT
>JBAZCE010000025.1:0-19437 GCA_041671105.1 Gallionella sp. | reverse complement strand
CCGACCTGCAAATATCGAACTGCAGGTCGGGCTTCAGCCCGACATGTCGGGTTAAAACCCGACCTGCGGGCTCCGCCCAATTCTTTACCAGCGGCGATACTCAACAGGCGAGTCGAATCACCTCTTTGCTGTGGGGGAACACCGTTGCGACTCAGCCCCTGCCGCCCGAATACAGGTGAGCGAGACACCTTTTCACACCAGCATCACCAGTTCGGGTACCGCATCAACGCCGCACCAGACAATCGCATTCTGACGATATTTTTTGCCCAGCAGCCTGGCCTCTTCAAGCGATAAACCCAATACAAAATAGCTCGGCTCCGCAGGCCAATCCCCGTGCGGATGGCGACCCATGCCCTCGATATAGTCCAGGCAGCGCCGCTGCAACTCGCCTGCCAGTTCGGCTTGGCAGGCGGCGTTGGCCTCTTCGCTTGCAATCAGTCCATGCGGATTGCAAGCCGTGATAAATGCACCACTGCTTGCAGCATATTGCCTGTAGAGCCTCGCCAGCGACTCGCTCGCAATTCCCACCCGCAACACGAACGGCATCCGGCCGAAGACGCAGTAATCGGTTTCCAAATAAGCCTGAATCGTCGACGGTTCAATTGTATGCATGTGCCAACCGGTTAAGAAAAAGCTGTTGTCCGCATCAATGCTTGCAAGAGCAATGCTCATGGCAGGAATTGAGCAGCCTCATCGAATTAAATTAATGCATAGAAACAAGTGCTCAATGAGATATCTATCGAGCCGTGCCACCTGAGCGTAAAATTCAACTCACCGATGTTTCCACCATCACGGCATCGTCCGAAAGTCCCGGCCCGCCACAGTGGAGTTCCAGCTCTTCCCATACGACCTCCAGCGGTAACTCCCCGCGGAAGATGCGCATCACCAACTCATCCAGACGTTTCTGTCCGAACTCTTCCTGTTCGGATGATGCAGCTTCGGTAATGCCATCCGAATATTGGTAGATGCGCATGGCGGTGCACGCCTCAAGCAGCGCGTGTGGCTCGATGTCGTCGGACGATTCGCAAATACCTAACGGCAAGCCATTGGACTTAACCTTTACCATGTCGTGTACGTTGCTCAAACAAAGTACCGGCTGCATACCATAGTTCCATATTCGCATCCTGTCGCGCGCAGGCGACAATTCCAGCGCGCTGGCGGCCATGTACAGTTGGGTGGGCAACTGGCGACACAGCGTGCGGTTCACTTCTGCGAGAATGTGGTGCAGGTCATGCCCCTCGGCGGTCAGTGAGTAGAAGATATAGGATACCAGCGGTCCGGCAAACGCGGCAGAGAGTCCATGTCCTGAAAAGTCGCCGACCAGCACATGCTGAGCGCCATCAGGCCTGTAAGCCGACAGGACGATATCGCCGCATGTTCTTTCCAGCGATTTCTGAATATGTCGGACTCTCCGTCCATCGAACGGGCTGGCTGAACGCATCCGCGTGACGATGTCTTCAAGCAACTCCTTTTCATCGCCAAGAATCAGATTCTTTTCTTCCAGTTCACGCCGCGCCTTATTCAAGGCAAGTTGGGTAGCAACCCGCGCCTTCACAATGGCGGGAATGACGGGCTTGGTCAGATAATCCACCGCCCCCAGGGCCAGGCCTTGCAATTCGTTCTCGGTCTCCGCCATTGCGGTGACAAAGATGACCGGAATATCCTGAGTACGGGGATTCGCCTTGAGCTGTCGACATACCTCGTAACCATCCGTCCCGGGCATCATGACATCCAACAGAATCAATTCCGGCATCGGCTCTATCAACACCAGTCGCAGTGCGAGCTCGCCGCTAATCGCGGCGCGAATGACATACTGTTCATGCAACATGCCCCTGAGCACATCGATGTTTTCGGACGCGTCGTCCACTATCAGAATGGTTGGTGCAACAGTAGCCACTTTCACGGCTTTCCATCTCCGGATTGCTGAACCGCCGCTTCACTGTACTCAATAGCGATACGCCGCACCTCAGTTTCCTCATTCAAAAACAGCCTGACCAGCTCCGGATCGAAGTGCTGGCCGGCTTCATTACAAATCAACTCCAGCGCTTTTTCCACCGTCCAAGCAGTTTTATAGGGGCGTATGCAAGTCAATGCATCAAACACATCGACGATGGCAACGATGCGTCCGACCAACGGAATATCGCTGCCGCTCAAACCATGCGGATAACCTTTGCCATTCCATTTTTCGTGGTGTGTCAGTGCAACGTCCTTGGCCATTTTCAGCACCTCTGCATCGTGCTCACCGATGATTTCCGCACCGATTTTCGGGTGACGCTTGATAATCTCGAATTCTTCGTCCGTCAACTTGGCAGGTTTAAGCAGGATGTGATCCGGAACACCAATCTTGCCGATGTCATGCATCATCGATGCATACATCAGCAGTTCCGCATGAGATTCCGGCAAACCCGATGCCAGACCGAGCAGCTTGCTGTAATTACCGACGCGAACCACATGCAAACCCGTCTCATTATCCCGATAATCGGCAGCTTTTCCCAATTGCCGGATCATGGAAAGATGGGTCTGTTCGAGTTTCTTATTGCTGAGCGCCAGTTCACTGGTGCGCTCTGACACCAATTCCTGCAAATGATGCTGCTGATTGGCCAATGCCAGATGAGCCCGCACTCTGGCGCGCACAATTGAAGGACTGACCGGCTTGGTAATATAGTCGGCGCCGCCCAACTCGAAGCCGAGCGCTTCATCCTCTGCGTCGTTGCGTGCTGTCACGAAAATAACCGGGATATGCCGGCTGACCTCGTTTTCCTTAAGCTGACGGCATACGTCATGACCGCTCATTCCCGGCATTACCACATCAAGCAAAATCAGATCCGGGGGCTGCGCCGCAACTATTTTCATCGCCATCTGGCAACTGGTGGCGGCCTTAACGATATAGTCATCGCTCAAAATCACGCGCAATACATCAATGTTTTCCGGCGCATCGTCCACAACCAACAGCGTGTATTTTTCTTTGACTCTCATCTTTTATCCTTTTGGATACTTTGCGTTTCTACCAGTGCATTTTCGTAATCGTAAGCATTTATGTATCGATCCAATTTCACAAAACTTTGCCAGCCAGGTGTGTTTTTAACGCGCTGCGTGATTTTCTCCATCGTGTCGTGGGATTGGGTATCGAAGAGTTGCAATTGCCCTGCCAACAGTTCCAGCAAACTGGAAATTTCAGCGGCGTCCGGCTCAGGCTGCGCCCCCTGGTGCGTCATTCTGTGGCTTTCGAGAACGCGGTCGATAGCCGCAAAAAGAGCGTTCAGGCCTTCTCCCAGGAACGACAGCAGCCGTTCAATTTTCGCAGCATCCTCCCCGCCTCGAATCATCGTTTCGAGTTCACTTGCCTGTTGCCGGATGGTCTCGGCCCCCAGCGTTCCGGCCACGCCTTTAAGTGTATGGGCCAACCGCTCGGCAGTCTCCCTGTCACCCGCAGCTAAAGACTCGATCAACGCAGTTGCCGCACGATCCTGATTGCCGCGAAATTTCTCCAGCACGCTGTAATAAGCCGCCAGGCTGCCGCCCATGCGCCGCACGCCTTCTGCCACGTTCACCCCGGGCAACTCCGGCAACGATTCCGGCTGCCCGGGGGAGCTTGCGGCAGGCACGGCCTTGGGATGAGCGGGTACGATCCATTTCGCCAACGTCGCAAGCATATGGTTCGGGTCGATCGGCTTGGAGATATGGTCGTTCATTCCTGCCGCCAGGCATTTCTCCTTGTCCATCGCCATCGCATTTGCCGTCATCGCGATGATCGGCAATGCCTGCAAGCGCTCAAATTTGCGGATTTCAAGCGTTGCCGTGATACCGTCCATCACCGGCATTTGCATATCCATCAATACTCCGTCGAATTCCTCTTCCTGCACCAGCGCAATCGCTTCATTGCCATTCTCCGCCACGGTCACGCTGATACCGATACGCTCCAGCAACTCCCGCGCCACCTGTTGATTTACTTCGTTATCTTCCACCAGCAGCAGATGCGCCCCGCTAACCTGTGCGACCAGATGAGGGTCGTCAGTCAGGCTCAAAAGGCTTATCGCTTTTCCGTCAACTTCCTTATAGAGATTCATGATGACGTTGAACAACTCGCTCTGCTGGAATGGCTTGGCGGTAATTCCGTCAACCAGATTGTCGTCCAGATGACGGCGCATTTCGCTTTGGCCGAAGGAAGAAATAAGCAGCAATTTTGGTGATTTGCCCGGCTTGCACATCGCCCTTATTTTGCGCGCTGCGTCGATGCCGTTGAGCTGAGGCATTTTCCAATCGAGTATGATCAGATCGTAAGGGTGTTCTGCCCGCACCAGCGCGTCCAGTGCCTCGACACCGTTGCTCGCCACGTCCACCTTGAAAGTGAATGATTCAAGATAACTGCGCAGAATGCCGAGGCAGCTGGAATTATCATCCACCGCAAGGACGTGCAGACCGCGCAGGTCAGGCGTCGGCAGCAAGCTCCTTTCTATCGGCGGATGAGGTTTACAAAAACGTGCGGTGAAAACAAACTTCGAGCCTTTGCCAAGTTCACTTTCCACCTGGATTTTGCCGCCCATCATTTCCACCAGCTGTTTGCTGATTGCCAGCCCCAGACCTGTACCGCCGAATCTGCGGCTAATGGACGCGTCGGCCTGACTGAAAGCCTGAAACATCTTGCCGACATGATCGGTCGTCATGCCGATTCCCGTATCACGGACGGTAAAGCGCAGCTCGGCCTCTTCGGCCGTTTCTTCTGCCAGGTCGATCAGCACCTGAATTTCGCCGCGCTCGGTGAATTTGATGGCATTGCCGGTAAGGTTGATCAGAATCTGCCCCAGACGCATGGGGTCTCCAATCAGATGCGACGGTACGTCCAGCGCAATTTCCAGGATGAGTTCGAGCTGTTTTTCTTCGGCTCGCACGGCTGTGATCGTGGCAAGATTGCCGATCACACTTTCCAGATCGAACTGCAAGCTGTCCATTTCCAGCTTGCCGGCATCGATTTTTGAAAAATCCAGAATGTCGTTGAGAATACCCAGCAGTGACTTGGCCGAATCATGCACTTTATTCAGGTAGTCTTTCTGTTTCAGATCCAACTCTGTATGCAAACACAGGTGACTGAGCCCGATAATCGCATTCATCGGCGTGCGAATCTCATGGCTCATGTTCGCAAGAAAATCACCTTTAGCCGAGTTGGCCGATTCTGCTTTTTCGATTGCAATCGCCAATTCGGCGGTGCGCTCCTCCACCAACTGCTCCAGGTGATCGCGATGCTGCGCCAGCGCCTCTTCCCTTTGCCCCAGGATTTTTAGCAGCCGGTTGAAGCCCTTGATCAGTTCGCCAATTTCATCCTGGCTTTCGATGACGATGGGTTGCAAGGGTTGATTGCTATCGGCCAAAGAGGCCAGCATTTTCGCGGTGTCCAGCATCGGTGAAAGTTGGCGCCTCATCATCCACCAGGTCAGCAGGCCCGCCAACATCGTCAGAAATATCGTGGTCAGCAGCATGCGCTGCTGCATGTCGCGAATCGGTGCAAAGGCCTCTGCTGTGGGCAATAAGGCGATTAAAAACCAGCCTGTCGTCGGAATGCCTTTGGCTGAAGCCAGCACTTCCACACCGCCCGGATTGACGAACACATCAGCACCTTCGTAGCCTTGAATAAAACGCTCAACTCCCGGGTTGATGCCGGGGGCCGGGAGACTTTCCATGATGCGGCTCTCATCGGTACTCCCCACGATCATGCGCTGCTTGGGTGTCACCAGCAGATAGCCGCCGGTCTTGCCATAATGACTTTCCGTAATTTTGTCCAGGAAATTTGGCTGAGCCAGGTTGATCACCCCTACTATCGCACCGATTAGTTTGCCTTGAGTATCGCGAACGGGCGAGGCCATAGAAACCACGGGAGAACGCAACTCCTGACTGACGTACAGTGGACTGATCGTGTTTTCACCTTCATTGAGCGCGCTGATCACAAAATCCTTGTCCGGATAAATACTGCCCACCCGATTGACTGAGGGAGATGAGGCTGCAATCATCGAACCGTCAATTCGAATGAAAAAGACACCGCCATTGAACAGATTCCGAAAAATTGGCCGATGCGCCAAAAAGCCCTGCATCTCTTCCTGGTCTGGAAAAGCGGCCGGATCAATTTCTTTGCTTACAATTTTCAACGCACTCCATCGTGCGTTCAATTCATCATTGATATTTTCAGCCAGGATATTAACGATCGAGAACTGCTGTTCGCCCAAGTGGCGTTGCATATCCTCATACAGCATTCGGCTGGTATAGAAAGACAGCGCCCCGATGCTGAGTACAAAAATGACCAGCGTAAAGAGGATCACCCGGGTCTTGAGCGAATGCCACGGAAATAGCTTCATAAAGTCTCTTTATTCAAAGTCAAACGGCAGCCACTAAACTGTTTACTTGACGACGGCATGCACAAAGGTTGGATCGATCAGATCGGTGATTACCTTTTTGACATCCGTTCCCGGTTTCACCAGATGCTCATCCATCAGGATCGGAGAAGCTTCGTTTAAAGCGGCAATGTGTTCCTGGCCGATCACCGGGTTGCTAAAATCGGTGCGTTGCAGTTGGCGTCTGGCAACATCTATTGATATCCGGGCTTCTTCGGCCAACACATAGGCGGCTTGTTCCGGATGGGCGAGTATCCACTTGCGTGCACGCTCATAGTTCTCAATGACTGTTTTCACGGCTTCGGGATGCTCTCTGGCGAACGTCTCAGTCACGTTGAGGAAACCGTAGGTGTTGAATGCAACATTGCGATAGATCAGCCGACTGCCTGCATTCAACTCGCTGGCGGCCATATGAGGATCGAGTCCCGCCCATGCATCCACACGCTCCTGTTCCAGGGCCAGACGACCATCGGCGTGCTGCAGGTTGACGATCTCAACTTCAGATTTTTTCACGCCGAATTTTTGCAACGCGCGCATCAGGAACAGATACGGGTCGGTACCCTTGGTGGCGGCGATTTTCTTGCCGCGCAGATCTTCAACCGACTTGATATTTGAGTCTCGCCCCACCACCAGCGCGGTCCACTCGGGACGCGAATAGACATACACCGCCTTGATCGGGCTGCCGTTGGCTTTTGCCAATACGGCAGACAAGCCAGCCGTGCTGCCGAATTGCACGCTACCCCCGTTCAGATATTCAATCGAACTGTTCCCGTTCAGGTATTCAAGCGCGCGGTTGCTGCCCGCGCTATGCACCCATTTCACTTCGGTTCCCTGCTGCTTGAAGGCGGCCTCCAGCCAGCCAAACTTCTTCAGCACCAGACTACCGGGGTTGTAATAAGCAAAATCGACGGTCACCAACTTCAATGCCGGCGCAGGCTTTGCGCCGGCAAACTTGAATACCCCGCCGAGCAATGCAATCGCCACTACCGCGATTGTCATCAGCCCCGCTCTGGTTTTGAAGAATGGTTTTAAATTGTTTTTCGCTTCTGGTTTCGCATCCGGCATTCTGCATAACCCCAGCTAAACAACCACCGGTTAAAACCGGAGCGTTTGAATTGCGGACTAAAAGTCCGGATACGCATCGCTTAGGCAACGCGTCCTGATCGGGTTAAGCCTACACCCAATGTTTTTGAATGGCATGCAGCTAATTTACAACGAGTGAACTGGTTGATTATATTGTCAGCATGCTGATTTATACAAGGACGCCTTTTTGCATTTTAAGAAACGCTTAGCGTTCCCAAGATCGGCCACCACTTCATCACGGCTTGCCCAAAAGTCGCCACATTCCCTTTCACCCACGAAGCGGTATGCGATAATGCGCCGCTAACGGCCAAAGGTGCAAGCCGCCCAGCCGATCTGCTTATGCCCGCAAGGCCGCCTGTAAATTCAAACACTATGTGATTAAAGCCATGGCAAAACTATTTTTCAAGATGCTGCGCCTGCTGTTGACGCCTTTCATGCTGTTATGGGCGTGGCTGGCCACGCCGAAAGGGATCGCGAGACAGGACGATGTACAGAGCCGGATCGATCGTGAATGCGCAAGGCTTGCGCTCTACCACTTCAAGACCTGCCCGTTCTGCATCAAAGTGCGCCACGCAATGGCCGGATTATCCTTACCCGTCGAACTGCGCGATGCGCAACACGATGCAAAACACCGTGCCGACTTGCTCGGCGGGGGTGGAAAAATCCAGACGCCTTGTCTGCGTATCACCGGCGAACAGGGCAATGTGCAATGGATGTATGAATCGGCTGATATCATCGCCTACCTGCAACAGCGTTTTTCCTGATCGCAAGCTTATGAACCAAGCGACTGTAAGCGAGATGCGCATCTCGAACCCGGAATCCGGCCCAATCGAAAACGAGGCGGATGTGATCGACCGGCTGCTGAATCTGCAAGATGCAGCGGTGCTGGAACCCGGTTGCGGGAAGGCGGAAAAGACCCGCATCGTTGCACAAAAGGCGGCGTCTATCCTCGCGCTGGAGGTTGACGAGATTCAACTTGCCCGCAACAAATTGATCTCAGATCTGCCGAACGTCAGATTCGAACATGGCGGCGCCGAAAAAATCCCGGCAGCCGATGCTAGCTTCGATCTGGTCCTGATGTTCAAATCCCTGCACCACGTGCCGGCGGAACTGATGGACGATGCATTCTGTGAAATGCACCGGGTGCTGAAGCCGGGCGGGTACGCCTATATCTCGGAACCGGTATACGCGGGCGACTTCAACGAAATTCTGAGGCTGTTTCACGACGAGAAAACGGTTCGCGAACAGGCCTTTGCCGCCGGGCTAAGGGCGGCCTCATCCGGGCTGCTGTCGATCCAGCAACAGGTATTTTTTATGCAGGCCATGCATTTTGATGACTTCGCTCAGTTCGAAAGCCAGGTCATCGGGGTAACCCATACCGAACACAGGCTGTCGCCCGAACTTCTCGAACGGGTGAGGCTGGCCTTCGACAGGCACATGACGAGCGGCGGTGCGGATTTTACGATGCCGGTTCGTGTCGATCTGTTCAGAAAGAACAGTTGAGCAAGCGGCTTGAAGTCAGCCCGGGCCCGCACACAGTGCTGCCGCAGGCTCCGTTCAGAACCCCTGAAACAGAAAATCAAGTGCGCCTGTTATCACGGCCTGTTCTGCGGTCAGCGAGCACACAGGTTGCTTGAGTAAGCGCTGCGGCACGGCGGCCAGTTTGGGGGTTTCCAGCAGACAATCTACCCCCTCAATCCTGAAAACCGGCGTCAATCTCTGTGGCAGTCGGCTGACGGGAAACCGGTCACAGCGGCGAAGGGGAATAACAACCCGCGTCTCCAACCCTTGCAGCAGATCGTTTTGCACATCCAGCAAGTATGGCACGTCATCCGCATGGGAACCGCTGTTGCGATAAATCTCGAAACGCGCCATATCAAAAGCTCCGCCACTCATCCAGTGGCAAACCATCGCGTGCAACGCCCTCGTTGTAGGCAGCAATGAATTCGGCGTTATCGGCCAGCCAGCGCCGTTCCTGTTCTTGCGTGACCAGGCCCCGCAAAAACTGGTCACATGCTTGAGAAATATTGATGCCCAAAGCCTTCGCCTCGCTCAACACATCGGCGGAGAGGGTTATATTGGTGGCCTTTTTTGGGGTCGCTACACTGATGGACATACAGGCTCCTGAGCATGTTGTTTTAATATGCGCATGCTATCACAACATTATTGACCGACATAGTCAGACACCAGCGGCTTACGGTACCTGCAAGCAACTTACGATGTACACTTTGCTGGCACATGCGTGATTCGGGAAAATCTCGGACTTACCCTGATCAACATTTGGTAAAGCCATTGCGATGCAGTCCGCTTCAGCCACAGGAAGTCACGTGCAAGCCCGAAGAAGGCCAAAAGAAAATGTTGGAATGTTAGACCCGGCACCGTGCATTGCGGCACCGTGCATTGCCGTGCATTGGCCGTGCATTTACGCAATGGCATTTACGCAATGGTGCCTGTTCTAACATTCCAACATTCTGATAGCCGCACCATTCCGGCGTCGGCCCTTGGGCGGCATGAGTCCGGCTTTTGCTGGCCTGTTGCGCAGCAGCCGTTATGGTGGTGTGGGCATCGCGCCTGACACAATCAGTTAAAATCCCCCGACCGTACTTCAGGAATCCCAACATGACCCGCCATTACACCCTGAGCATCTCCTGTCCCGACCGGGTCGGCATCATCGCCGCAGTGACCGGGTTTATCGCTCTGCACGGCGGCTTCATCGTCGAGGCGAGTTATCACACCGAACAACAGCGCTTCTTCATGCGCCAGGAGATACGCGCCGATTCGCTGCCTTTCGATGTGAATGAGTTCAGCCACCGTTTTGCACCGCTGGCGGAAGAATTTGCGATGAGCTGGCAACTGACCGATTCCGCGCAGAACAAGCGACTGGTGATACTGGTGAGCCGTCAGGATCATTGCCTGAACGACCTGCTGCATCGCTGGCGCAGCGGCGAATTGAGAGTGGATATTCCCTGCGTGATCTCCAACCACGAGGATTTGAAAAGCTTCGTCGAATGGCACGGCATCCCGTTCATCCATGTCGACATGCAGGACAAGGCCGCCGCATTCGAGCAGATCTCCGCGCTGTTCGATGAATATCGCGGCGACACGCTGGTGCTGGCGCGCTTCATGCAGATATTGCCGCCTTCCCTGTGCCAGCGTTACTCAGGGCGGATTATCAACATTCACCACAGCTTCCTGCCCTCCTTCGTCGGTGCGAAGCCCTATCATCAGGCCTACCTGCGCGGCGTGAAACTGATCGGTGCGACCTGTCATTACGTTACCGACGAGCTGGATGCGGGACCTATCATCGAACAGAACACGGTGCGCATCGACCACGGCGACACGGTGGAGGATCTGGTGCGCTACGGGCGCGACATCGAGAAGACGGTATTGGCGCGCGGTTTGCGCTACCACGTCGAAGACCGTGTGCTGGTGTGCGGCAACAAGACCATCGTGTTCAAATAGGGCGAGCCAAAAGGCTGCGAATCTCCGGCACGCAGGAACCGCAGCCGGATCCCGCTTTCAGGCATTGCCCCACCGCTTCGACACTCTTCAGTCCTTGCTTCTTAATGGCGTTCAGGATGGTGTTTTCGCCTACACCAAAACAGGCGCACACAGTTCGACCTGTGTCAGCGCCTTTGGGCGCGCGCGCGGCCAGCAATCCTGACAGATCGGCCGCATCAAGTTGCGGTTTGTTGAACAGGCTGGCGAGCCACTCGCGTTCCGGCAGGCGCTGATCTCTTGCGATGAAGAACACCGCTTCCAGATACCCGTCTTGCAGGCAGGCCGCGCGGTAACGCCCCATCGCCGCATCGCGATATTCGATCCACTCACCACTTTCATCCAAAGCGGCTTTCACCCAGTCGCGCCAGTTATCCGGCAAGGTTTCACCGGCGATTTCATGTCGCCAATAACCTGTGCCTTTCGTGCAGGCGCAATAGCTGGTATCCGGCAATCTCAGACGGTTGCGGCTCAACACGAATCCCTGCCATGCAGATTGGTAAGGTTCGATTCTGACCGGCGTGTGTTTGGATTCAGGCTGGCCGGAAATCGGGTCGGTAATCGGGGCGACCAGTGCATCCGCCTTGGCCGACTTGGCATAAGCATCGCTCCAGTGCATCGGCACAAACAACGAACCTGGACGCTGGCTCTCGCTTACTTGCACCCGAGCCAGCATGCTGCCGTGACGACTGGTCAGACGCGCCAGACCGCCGTTTGCAAGCTGAAGCGCATCGGCTGCATGCACTTGCACGTAAGGCTCGAATGAATGCGCATTCAGACGCGGCACTTTACCGGTACGGGTCATGGTATGCCACTGGTCGCGTATTCTGCCGGTGTTCAGCACCAGCGGAAATTCAACATCCACGACAACGGCGGGCAATCGCGGCGCAACAGGCACCATCCGCGCACGACCGGTCGGCGTATAAAATTGCCCGTCGCAAAACAGGCGCTTCGTTCCATTCGGTGCTGCACTATTGATCGGCCATTGCGCAGGTATCAGCGCATCGTATTGTTCATCGTCCAATTCAGACCAGGCGCTGATATCGAAGGCGCGACGCCCGGAATTTTCGAAACCGGACAGGCGCGCATGCTCGCGAAAAATCTGTGCGGGCCGGGTATAGGGAAACGCCGCGGCAAAACCCATGCGCTGTGCCAGCTGGGTGATGATCCACCAGTCAGGCATAGCTTCTCCCGCTGCGGGCAGAAAGGTTCGCTGGCGCGAGATGCGCCGCTCGGAATTGGTCACCGTGCCGCCCTTCTCCCCCCAGCCTGCGGCAGGCAGTAAGATGTCCGCACAGGCCGTGGTGTCGGTGTGCTGCACGCAATCGGAAACCACCACCAGTTCGCAACCTAGCAAGGCGGCGCGCACATTATCGGCATCCGGCAGACTGACTACCGGGTTGGTGCCCATGATCCACACTGCCTTTATTTTTCCTTCAGCGATAGCCTGAAACATCTCGATCGCTTTCAAGCCAGGCGCCTTTGCCATATTGGGCGCATTCCAGAAGCGTTCAACCAGATCGATCTCAGCCGGATTTGCAAAATCCATGTGCGCTGCCAGCTGATTGGCCAGCCCCCCAACCTCGCGCCCGCCCATCGCATTCGGCTGACCGGTCACCGAGAAGGGTCCCATGCCGGGACGACCTATTCGCCCGGTCGCCAGATGCACGTTGATGATTGCATTGGCCTTGTCCACGCCGCTGGAAGACTGATTGATGCCTTGCGAAAATATCGTCACGGTGCGGCGGGTTTTCGCGAACAGGTTGAAGAACTCGCTGAGCTGCGATTCGCCAATCCCGCAAACCTGTGCCACGTTCGGAATCGAGCCGACGCTACGCGCCGACTCAAACGCCGCCGCGAAACCTTCTACATGCGCCTCAAGGTAAGCCAGATCGAGCGCATACTCGCGGCGCAGATGATGCAGCAGGCCGTTGAACAGATAAGCGTCGGCTCCGGGGGCGATCGCCAGATGCAGATCGGCAATGTCGCAGGTCGGCGTACGACGCGGATCGACCACCACCACCTGCATTTCGGGACGCAGCTTCTTCGCGGCCGCCAGACGCTGGTAGAGCACAGGATGCGCCCATGCAAGATTGGCGCCTGTTATGACGACCAGATCTGCGAGCTCGATGTCGTCATAGCAAACCGGCACGGCATCCGCACCGAAGGCGCGCTTGTGTGCCGCCACCGCAGTGGACATGCACAGCCGCGAATTGGTGTCGATATTCCCGCTGCCGATGAATCCCTTCATCAGTTTGTTGGCGACGTAGTAATCCTCGGTAAGCAACTGTCCGGAAACGTAGAAAGCCACCGCATCCGGCCCGTGCTCGGCAACAACGCGACTAAAACCTTCGGCAACCCGATCCAACGCCTCATCCCACGAGGCGCGCTCCCCGCCCACCATCGGGTAGAGCAGGCGTCCTTCGCCATCGAGTGTACCGGCCAGTGCCGCGCCCTTGGAGCACAGCCGCCCGAAATTTGCCGGGTGCAGCTTGTCCCCGGACAGCTCAACGCCCTCTGCGCCGACCTTGACCGCCACCCCGCAGCCGACCCCGCAATAAGGACAGGTAGAGAAAATCAAGGACTGAGGATCGAGGATCGAAGATTCAGGGCTGGAAGTTTTCACTTGCACCTCGTGCCTTGTACCTCGTTACTGACTTCAAGAAACAACACGCCATGTGCAACCCTGACTTCATGCCGGTGCGCGCAGCCTTTATCCGGTGCGATTGCCTCACCTGTTTTCAGATCGATCACCCAGCTGTGCAGCGGACAGGTGACGCGCGTGCCATGCACGATGCCTTCCGACAGCGGCCCGCCCTTGTGCGGGCAACGGTTATTCAGCGCGAACACCTGATCGTCCACGCTGCGGAACAGCGCAATCTCGCCTGTTGAGGTATTGATTACCCGCGAACCTTGCCTCGGGATGTCGTCCAACTTGCCTACCTGTATCCAGTTCATTTTACCCATCTCTCTTTCGTAGGGGCGTATGGCATACGCCCGTATCTTATCCACAAAGGGCGTATTGCCATACGCCCCTACGGCATTTATGCGATTTCCGCCAATGCGGCATATTCATGTGCGTCTTTTCCCATCGAACGCTCTTTCCACGGGTCGTCCTGCGAATAGCGCTGTGATTCCAAAAAGCGTGCATACAATCCGGCTCGCCCCGCTGCATCTTCGACGATGTGCTGTTTCACATAAGCCAGACCGACGCGTTCTATCCAGGGCGCGGTGCGATCCATGTAGTGAGCCTGTTCCCGATACAGCTGCATGAATGCCCCGCAGTATTCCATTACCTCCTGTTCAGTTCCGACCTTACACAAAAAATCGGTCACGCGCACCTTGATCCCGCCATTGCCGCCGACATGAAGCTCATAGCCTGAGTCCACGCAGACAACGCCGAAATCCTTGATGGTGGCCTCGGCGCAATTGCGCGGGCAGCCGGACACCGCGATTTTAAACTTGTGTGGCGTCCATGAGCCCCATGTCATTTTCTCGACCTTGATGCCAAGTCCAGTGGAATCCTGAGTGCCGAAACGGCACCATTCCGAGCCGACGCAAGTCTTGACGGTGCGCAGCGATTTTCCGTAAGCATGGCCCGAGACGAAGCCCGCCTCGACCAGATCGCCCCACATTTTCGGCAGACTTTCCTTGGTTACGCCCAGCAAATCGATACGCTGCCCGCCGGTAAATTTGACCGTTGGCACCTGGTATTTCTCGGCAATTTCGGCAATCGCGCGCAACTCGGCCGGCGAGGTCACGCCGCCCCAGATACGCGGCACCACAGAATAAGTGCCGTCTTTCTGGATGTTGGCATGCACCCGTTCGTTGATAAAGCGCGAGCGGGAATCATCCTGATATTCGCCAGGCCAGGCCGTCAGCAGGTAATAATTGAGCGCCGGGCGGCAGACATGGCAGCCGTCTGCTGTTTTCCAATCCAGCGCACGCATCAGATCGGGGATGGTTTTCACGCCCAGTTCGCGTATTGCTTTTGGCACATCCTGATGCGCGGATTCGGTGCAGGCACAGATCGCCTTCTTGCTCGTCCTGGCGGAATAATCTCCGCCCAGCGTGTTGGCAAGCAGGGCTTCCACCAGCCCGGTACACGAGCCGCAGGACGCAGATGCCTTGGTGTGGGCGCGCACCTCTTCCAGAGTGAATAGTTTTTTATCGACAATGGCATTGACGATAGTGCCCTTGCATACGCCGTTGCAACCGCAAATTTCCGTTTTATCCGGCATCGTCGCCACGCTGGATGCGCCGCCATGGCCCGAATCACCGAGATGCCCCTGTCCGAACAACAGATGTTCACGCAACTCGGACACATCGGTTCCATCGCGCATCATCTGAAAATACCAGGGGCCATCCCCGGTCTCACCATACATCACTGCACCGCGCAATTTGTTGTCGCGCAGCACCAGTTTTTTGTACACGCCGCGCGCGGAGTCCTGCAACAGCAGCTCTTCATCGCCCGCAACAGGATTAAAATCACCCGCCGAAAACAGATCGATACCGGTCACCTTGAGCTTGGTCGAGACGGATGAGCCTTCGTAGCGCATCCTGCCATAACGGGCGAGATGATTCGCCGCAACCTTGGCCTGCTCAAACAAGGGTGCGACCAGCCCGTAGGTTTGCCCTCTATGCTGGACACATTCGCCGACCGAATAAATCTTCGGGTCAAAGGTCTGCATCGTGTCGGTCACCACAATGCCGCGCTCGCAATGAATTCCGGCCGATTTGGCCAGCGCGATATTGGGGCGTATGCCTGCCGCCATGATCACCAGGTCAGCCGCAATTTCCTCGCCATCCACAAAACGCAAACCGGTGACGGCTGTTTCACCGAGAATCGCTTCAGTCTGACGCGACAGGTAAAACTTCAAGCCGCGTTTTTCCAGCGCAGCTTGTAGCAATCCGCCGCCCACCTTGTCCAGCTGGCGCTCCATCGGCCAGTCACACAAGTGCACCACAGAAACCTGCATGCCCTGCAAGGACAAACCATTTGCAGCCTCCAGACCGAGCAATCCGCCGCCGATCACTACCGCATGACGGCCGGTTTTCACTGCTGCCAGCATTTTCTCGACGTCCGCTATGCTGCGATAGGCCAGCACACCCGGCAGATTTATCCCCGCTATCGGCAGCATGATCGGATTTGAGCCCGTCGCGATCAGCAGACGGTCATAAGGCACGATCAGCCCGTCTTCGCTTTCAACCTGACAGCGTTGCCGGTCAATCTTGCTGACCGTTTTGCCGACATGCAGCGTGATATTGTTTTCCTGGTACCAGCTCCAGTCATTCAGCACGGTATCCTGAAACTTCATTTCACCCGACAGCACCGGAGAGAGCAGGATGCGGTTGTAATTCGGTTGCGATTCTGCGCCGAACACGGTGATCTCATACTCATCCGGCGACATTTTCAGCAACTCCTCAAGGGTGCGTATGCCCGCCATCCCGTTGCCGATCACCACCAATCGCATTTTATTTTTTTCCATCATGCACCCCTCATCATTAATGAAACCCGGCTTATCTCTCAAACACAGACTTACTCGAAAATATCCCTATCTCGCCACCCGCCTCGATGGTGTCGGACAACGCCGCAGCCTTGCCATTGACAGTGCAAATCACATGGCTGTCGTCGAGTTCACAAGCCCACCTGCCTCCGCGTATTCGCAACCTGTCCAGCAGCTGTTCAAGCGTATAAATCCCGTTTGGAATAACCATACGTTCTGATGTCATCATCAAAAACTCACTGGTTCGACCAAAGTACATGATTGAAACGGCATGTTTACGCTTGAGAAAGGCCAGAAAAAGTTGGGCAAAGGGCTTTTTCATGTGCTTAAGCCGCTTGTTTAGCCTGCTTTTGGTACAGGAACTCCAGCACGGCTCCGCGCAGACCGTGATAGCGCGCATCATTCGCCAGTGCCAAACGGTTGCGCGGCCTGGGCAAATCGACTTCCAGTATTTCGCCGATGGTTGCCGCCGGTCCGTTGGTCATCATGACGATACGGTCAGACAGCAATACAGCCTCATCCACATCGTGTGTCACCATGATCACGGTGCTGTTGGTTTTTGCGACGATCTTCATCAGTTCGTCCTGCAAATGCGCACGGGTCAATGCGTCCAATGCGCCGAATGGCTCGTCCATCAGCAAGACCTTGGGTTGCATTGCCAATGCACGGGCAATGCCGACGCGCTGTTTCATGCCTCCCGAAATCTCATGCGGATATTTCTGTTCGGCATGGGTCAGATGCACCAACGCCAGCGCATCCTGAGTGCGGATTTTTAACTGCACCTTATCCTCTGTTGCACCGAACACCCGTTCGACCGCCAGGTGGACATTGTCGAAGCAGGTCAGCCAGGGCAACAGCGAATGGTTCTGAAACACCACACCGCGATCCGGTCCCGGCCCTGCAATCTCCCGATCCGCACACAGCAAAATCCCGTCGGTCGGTATCAGCAAGCCGGCGATAAGGTTTAAAAGTGTGGACTTGCCACAGCCGGAGTGCCCGATCAAGGTGATGAATTCGCCGCGCGCGATGCTCAGATTGACATCCTTGAGGGCGACGAACACCCCCTTCCGGGTATCAAAAGACATCTGCACGTTTTCAACATTTACATACTTTTTCATGGCAATCCCTTAATAGCTAAAGCGTTTGGCAAGCCTGACCAGCATCATTTCCAGCAGCAGACCTACGATGCCGACGATGAAAATTGCGATGATGATGTGCTCGACATTCAGGTTATTCCATTCATCCCATACCCAGAATCCGATGCCCACTCCGCCGGTCAGCATTTCTGCCGCGACGATCACCAGCCATGCCGTGCCGATTGCCAGACGAATGCCGGTCAGCATGTAGGGCAGCGTCGCCGGGAACAGAATCTTGGTGAAGATCTTCCACTCGGACAGATTGAGCACCCTTGCCACGTTCAGATAATCCTGCGGCAACTGGCGCACCCCCATCGCGGTATTGATAATCATCGGCCAGATACTGGAAATGAAGATCACCCAGATCGCGGCAGGATTCGCCGCCTTGAATACCAGCAGGCCGATCGGCAGCCAGGCCAGCGGTGAAACCGGCCTTAACATGCTGATAATCGGCGAGCTCATCTTGTCGATGAACTCGATACGCCCGATGATGAAGCCCAGCGGAATCCCGACCAGCGCGGCCAAACCAAAGCCGACACCGACGCGCCCGAGTGAGTTAAGAATGTTCCAGCCGATGCCCTGATCGTTCGGCCCGTGGTTATAGAACGGATCGCTGAACAACGCGACGGCGGAATCCCAGGTCTTCAGGGGGCCGGGCAGCGCCTCGCTGCTCTGTGCCAAAATCATCCAGACGATGATGAATAGCCCGATGCCGATGAGCGGCGGGAACACGTGCTCGCCAAAATAGCGCCGGATGTTCATCACGCTCTCACCTTGAAGCCGGCTGCATACTTCTTCGGATCTTTGCCATCCCATACCGTACCGTCCATCAGTTTGGAACTGCGCATCACCTCCCTGGGCACCGGCACTTTCACCTGCGATGCGGCTTGTTTGTACAACTCGATCTGGTTGATCTTTTTGGCGACAGCCAGATAATCAGGATCCTCCTTCAACAGGCCCCAGCGCTTGTGCTGGGTCAAAAACCACATGCCGTCTGACAGGTAGGGGAAATTCACCGCGCCGTCGTTACAGAACTTCATGTAATTAGGATCGTTCCACTTGCGGCCCAAACCGTCTTCGTACTTGCCCTCCAGGCGCTGGTCGATCACTTCCAGCGGACAGTTGACGTAAGACTTGTCGGCAATGATTTCGGCGACCTTGCGGCGATTGCCCATCTCGTCGATATATTTCGACGCTTCCAGCACGGCCATGATCAGCGCGCGGGCGGTATTCGGATATTTATGGCTAAACTCGGCCGTACAACCCAGCACCTTTTCAGGATGGTCTTTCCAGATGTCCTGCGTGGTGGTGGCGGTAAAACCGATCTTGTCGTAGATGGCGCGGTTGTTCCACGGCTCGCCGACGCAGAAGCCATCCATGTTGCCGATGCGCATGTTCGCCACCATTTGCGGCGGCGGCACGGTGATGGTCTTCACGTCCGTCAACGGATTTATGCCGTAGCTGGCCAGCCAGTAATACAGCCACATCGCATGCGTGCCGGTAGGGAACGTCTGGGCGAAGGTGTAATCGCGCTTTTCGCTGTCCACCAGCTTCTTTAATGCGGCGCCGTTGGTCACGCCTTTGTCCTTGAGCTGGTTGGATAACGTGATTGCCTGGCCGTTGTTGTTCAGCGTCATCAGCACCGACATGTCCTGCTTCTGTCCGCCTATGCCCAGATGCACCCCATAGACCAGGCCATACAGCACATGTGCCGCATGAAGTTCGCCGTTGGTCAGCTTGTCGCGCACCCCGGCCCAGGACGCTTCCTTGGACAGCACAATCTTGATGCCATATTTCTCGTCGAATTTCATCACCGACGCGATCACCAGCGAG
>JBAZCE010000024.1:13239-19488 GCA_041671105.1 Gallionella sp. | reverse complement strand
CCCAGCAGCCAGTTTGCCAGATAATTTTTATGACGGAAATACAGGCTGGTCTCGACCAGTTTTCCGCCCAGCAGGTGTTTGAAGTGATACGAGGTCACGCCCAATTCCATCTGCCGGTAGCCGTCCTTCAGGCAGACTTCGATGCCCTTCAGGCAGATTGCGTAATACAGGCCGTATTGACGGTTGTGCTGGTAATCCATACCGACATAGGTGAAAGAGGCTTTTTGGTTTTTTCCTATGATCTGGGCGAAGCCGATCGGCGTGTCGGCTTCGAAAAACACGATAAATTTACTGATGGCGGCGGTTTGTCGAAAGTAGGCCGGGGTGAGCCGCTCAAACCGGGTCGGCGCACGGTGGTACGTGTTCATGTAGAGCCGGAACACTTCCTGCACCAGATGTTCCGGCAGGGGTGAATATTCCTCAACCCTGAGCGTTTGCGCCTTTTCCAGCTTGTGTTTGAAATCGTTGCGGCGTCTGGCGTCCAGTTTTGAATAATAGTCGCCGGCAATGTTCAGTACCGACACCGGCAGGCCGCGAACCCGTGAAAATCCGGGCAAAGGCAGGCCCTCCGGGAAGCCTTTGTAGGCAACGACGGGGGCTTTTTTAGCCAGCGTCGCATTGACCAGGGACAGGACCTCAAAGGAAATTTCACCGTTTATTGCGCCGAAATCCGTGGCGGGGTGGCCGACGCATGCGTAGTCGAACTTTAACCATGCGAAGGCTTTTTTCAACAGCCCGTCCGGCAGCAGCTCAGTCAGGCTGAATGTGCTCAGAAAATACGGAACAACGGCAATGCGCTGACCGCCCCTTAAGATTTCAAGATAACTGCATTTAAAGCCGCCGATGCCGGAGGCCAGAAAAGCCTGGTGAAATGCCGCGCCTTCGGGCTCGTCGATCAGAAAGTCGTCGGGAGGGGAGGCAAGTTCGATGACGGCAAGATCGCTCAAAATAAAAATATGAAACTCGCGTAGCGATTCGTTCGCCCGGCTCCGCCCCCCTCGCTACGCTCTCCCCGCTTGCGGGAGATAGCCAGCGACTTAGGCATCGTTTTTTGATGCCTTAGTTGAATGGCTAGTCGTTTCATCAGGGTTGGGGAGAGGGGGGCGGGCATGGTTGCTTCCATTATCAGGAGCTGCGTCTTTGCTATGCCCGTCGGCCTTGTGCTGACAGCAGGCTCAGTGCGACAGCTTCGGCAACCTCGATGCCATCCACCGCCGCAGACAATATCCCGCCCGCGTAGCCTGCACCTTCTCCCGTCGGATACAGGCCTCGGGTATTGATGCTCTGCAAGTCATCCGCATTGCGCTTGATGCGGATTGGCGATGAGGTGCGCGTCTCAACGCCCGTCAGAACCGCGTCGCTCAGATCGAACCCTTTGATTTGTCTTGCAAATGCGGGCAGCGCTTCCTTTATCGCGGCGATCGCGTAATCGGGTAATGCAGTGGCCAGATCGGTCAGATGCACGCCGGGCGTATACGATGGTTGCACGCTGCCCAGTTTTGTCGAAGGCCTGCCTGCCAGAAAGTCGCCCACCAGTTGTCCGGGCGCCTGATAGGTGCAGCCACCCAACTCATAGGCGCGCGACTCGAGTTCGCGCTGGAATTCCATCCCGGCCAGCGGTGAGCCAGGGTAGTCTTCGGGGGTAATGCCGACCACGATGCCGGCATTGGCGTTGCGCTCGTTGCGTGAATACTGGCTCATGCCGTTGGTAACCACCCGGCCGGGTTCCGATGCGGCAGCCACCACCGTGCCGCCCGGGCACATGCAGAAGCTGTAAACAGCGCGGCCATTGCCGGCGTGATGCACCAGTTTGTAGTCAGCCGCGCCCAGCAATTCATTGCCCGCGTTCTTGCCGTATCGCGCGGAATCGATCAACGATTGCGGATGTTCGATGCGAAAGCCGATCGAAAACGGCTTGGCTTCGATGTAAATGCCGCGTTTGTGGATCATCTCGAAGGTGTCGCGTGCGCTGTGACCGACTGCCAGCACCAGATGGTTTGTTGCGATGCGCTCGCCGCTTGCCAGCACCACGCCCGCGACCTGCCCGTCCACAATTTCGATGTCGTCCACCCTGCTCTCGAAGCGGATTTCACCGCCCAGAGACTGTATCGTTTCGCGCATCTTCTCGACCATCCCGACCAGGCGGAAGGTGCCGATATGCGGATGGCTCACATACAATATTTCTTCGGGCGCGCCTGCAGTGACGAATTCATTTAGCACCTTGCGGCCCAGATGGCGAGGATCCTTGATCTGGCTGTACAGCTTGCCGTCGGAAAAGGTACCGGCACCGCCTTCGCCGAATTGCACGTTGGATTCCGGGTTGAGCACGCCCTGCCGCCACAGCCCGAAGGTGTCTTTCGTTCTTTCCCGGACCGCCTTGCCGCGTTCCAGAATCAGCGGTTTAAATCCCATCTGTGCCAGCAACAGACCCGCGAACAGTCCGGCCGGCCCCATGCCGATCACGACCGGTCTCGCCGTTAAGTTTTCGGGGGCGCGGGCGACGAAGTGGTAGCTGGTGTCCGGCGCGATTTTGACATGTTGATCGTTTTTAAAGCGCGCAAGGATCGCGTTCTCATCCTGCACTTCAACATCCAGCGTATAGGTGAACAGGATTGCGTGCGCTTTGCGCGCATCCGTGCCGCGCTTGAAGACGACGTAGTGAATCAGCTCATCGGCAGACAGTCCCAGTCGCTTGAGTATCGCAGCGCGGATTTCATCAATCGCGTGACCGACGGGTAGTTTGATTTCGGTTAAACGTAACATAATCAGCGATGCACTTCCGCATCCAGTCCGTCCAGCGCCATTTCGGCGGCGCGCAGTACGGCGCGGGCCTTGTTCTGCGTCTCCTGCCATTCGCTGTCCGCCACGGAATCCGCGACGATGCCGGCGCCCGCCTGCACATACAGCATGTTGTCCTTTACCACGGCAGTGCGCAACGCGATCGCGACATCCATGTCGCCGTTGAAACCCAGGTAGCCGACAGCGCCCGCATAGATGCCGCGTTTTGAGGGTTCCAGCTCGTCGATAATTTCCATCGCGCGTACCTTGGCCGCGCCCGATACCGTGCCGGCCGGGAAGGTGGCGCGCAGCACGTCCATCGCAGACAGGCCGGATTTGAGTTTTGCCTCGACGTTGGAGACGATGTGCATCACATGCGAGTAGCGTTCGATCACCATCTTGTCGGTGAGTTTGACCGTGCCGTTTTGAGCGACGCGGCCGATGTCGTTGCGGCCCAGATCGATCAGCATCAGGTGTTCGGCCAGTTCCTTCGGGTCGGCCAGCAACTCTTTCGCAAGCGCTTCGTCCTGTTCCGGATTCCTGCCGCGCGGGCGGGTTCCGGCGATCGGGCGCACCGTGACCATGTCACCTTCGAGGCGCGCCAATATTTCAGGCGACGAACCGACCACATGATGGTCGCCCATGTCGTAATAGAACATGTAAGGCGAAGGGTTGATGCTGCGCAGTGCCCGGTACAGCGACAGCGGTTCTGCGGAGAAGGGCTGCGACATGCGTTGCGACAGCACCACCTGCATGATGTCGCCGTCGAAGATGTACTGTTTTGCCTTTTCCACCGCGGCCTTGAAAGGCGCTTCGCCGAATTCGGATTTCGCGTCACAGCGCTGTGCGGGCGCGGCATACGGGATGTTCACCGGCCGCCGCAGCAAGCCTGTGAGTTCGCGCAGACGTTCGCGCGCCAGCGGGTAGGCATCCTCAGCGGCGGGGTCGGCATAAACGATGAAGGTCAGCATGCCGGTAAGATTGTCCACCACCGTCAGCTGTTCGGTGAGCATCAGCAATATGTCGGGTGTGCCGATCGCGTCCGCTTTCACGACTTTGGCCAGGCGAGGCTCTATATAGCGTATCGTTTCATAGCCGAAATATCCGGCAAGTCCGCCGGTATAGCGCGGCAGGCCGGATAACGGCGCTACCTTGAAGCGCGACTGATACGCTTCGATATAATCCAGCGGATTGGCAACTTCCTGCGTGGTTTCGCAGGCTACCGTGGTCAGCGTAACCTGTTTGCCGCGTACCGTGATGCGGGTGTCGGCAGGCAGGCCGATGAACGAGTAACGCCCGAAGCGCTCGCCGCCCTGAACCGATTCCAGCAGGTAGGAAAACGGTTTATTGGCGAGTTTCAGGTACAGCGATAAAGGGGTATCCAGATCGGCGAAGGTCTGTGCGACCAGCGGGATGCGGTTATAGCCCTGTGATGCCAAATTCTTGAATTCTTGCTCTGTAATGGGGTGCAACATAAAAACCTCCGTGTTTTTGTAGGTCGGACTTTAGTCCGACATGATCGTTATCGTCGGGATCGTTTTGCATAACCAGGACTAAGCTGTAAACAGCAAGTCGCTGGTAAAAACCCGACCTACAACCAACACCATCGCCATGATGCTTTCAAATACAGGAGGTTATTCATTTTTATATCAGGCCAGTTTCAATAACGGCATGGCTGCCGCAAGGTTTGCGATCACAGCGTCCAGATCCAGCGTTTCAACAGGTTCGCCGTGGTTGTAGCCGTAAGGCACGCAGAACACGGGGCATCCGGCAGCCCTTGCTGCGACTGTATCGTTGAGCGAGTCGCCGATCAGCAGCAGCTGTTCGATCGGTGCGCCGAAAAACTTGGCTGCGTGCAGCAGCGGCAGCGGATGAGGCTTCTTTTCCGGCAGCGTGTCGCCGGCCAGCACGATCTCGAAATATTTCGCAAGATCGATGCCCTTAAGCAAAGGGAGGGTGTAGCGCTCTACCTTGTTGGTGATGCAGCCCAGGCGGAAGCCTGCCGCTTTCATTGCCTCCAAGCCTTCGATCACCCCGTCGAATACACGGCTTTGCAGCAAAAGTTCGCTGTAGTGCTTCTCGAAAATCGGCAATGCGTGATCGTACAGGGCCGCATCGGGTGTGGCATGCATGTCGCCTGTCAGCGCGCGTTTAACCAGCCAGCTGATGCCGTTGCCGATGTAGCTTGCCAGCAGTTCCTGCGAGACGGGCGCATAGTCGATGTCGCGCAACATCCGGTTCGCGGCTTCGGATAACTCAGGGGCCGTATTCAGCAGCGTGCCGTCGAGATCGATGACGATAGCCTTGACGCTGACGGGTGTGGTGAATCTCTTGACTGTATTGGACATGGCGTTCCTCATTGCGACTTGGTTGGTTTTTTCTCGGACGTCTTGGCTTGTTCAGCTGCTTTGCCGGATGTTTTTCCTTCACCCTTGTTCGGTGGGTTTGCCGCTTCGGGCGCACTCGCCGCGACAGTCACCGCTGCAACAATCTTATCCTGACCCATGCTCGGGTCGAGTGTGTTTTCCGATATATCCTTGTCCGCCTCTTTCCATCCGGTCAGCACAGCATTGGGACTCTGCGCTTCGTTTTCCTTCATGCACTCTTCAGGCTTCTTCAGCGAGACGCGACAGGCATAGCCTATCGCCTCGGCGTCCGATGTCTTTTGTTCCGCCACGCCGGTGATGCGGTCGCAACCTGTGGTCGCTAACGCAATCAACAGCAGGAAACCGGCGCGATGGAACGTGCTTAATGTGAAACTCGCGCAGCGATTCGTTTGCCTCCTCGCCCGCTTGCGGGAGAGGATTGAGGAGAGGGAAACGGGCATGACGAGTTTCATTATTCAGGGCTGCTGCATGTCCGTTATACCTTGGCCAGTTCGGCGCGCATCGCGGCAAGCACGGTGTCGTACTTGTTCGCGTCGGTCTCTTTGCGGGCATTGAAAATTGCCGAGCCTGCAACGAAGGTGTCCACGCCGGCAGCCGCGACTTCACGGATGTTGGCAGGGCCTACGCCGCCGTCGATTTCCAGCAGGCAGTTGTAGCCGCCCGCGTCTATCATCTGGCGAACTTTGCGTGCCTTGTCCAGCACGTAAGGGATAAACTTCTGACCGCCGAACCCCGGGTTCACCGACATCAGCAGCACCATGTCCAGCTTGGGCAACATGTATTCCAGGATGTCCAGCGGTGTGGCCGGATTGAATACCAGACCCGCCTTGCAGCCGCATTCCTTGATCAGGCCGATGGTGCGGTCTACGTGTTCGGATGCTTCAGGGTGGAAGGTGATGAAGGTGGCGCCCGCCTTGGCGAAGTCGGGGATGATGCGATCGACCGGCTTGACCATCAGATGCACGTCGATCGCTGCGGTCACGCCGTGTTTGCGCAATGCTTCACAGACCAGAGGCCCGATCGTCAGGTTAGGCACGTAATGGTTGTCCATCACGTCGAAGTGGACGATGTCAGCACCTGAGGC
>JBAZCE010000024.1:0-13229 GCA_041671105.1 Gallionella sp. | reverse complement strand
CCTGAGGCTAAGACGTTATCAACTTCTTCTCCCAGACGGGCAAAGTTGGCGGAGAGAATGCTGGGGGCGATCTGGTACATGATGATTCCTTGAGTTAAAGTAAATACGCAGCGCGTATTCTAAACCGAATGAGTTGGTTGTGGGTAACGAGCGCGTCATTTGCTGCGGGTTACCCGATTGCCTGCGATGACGGATGCAACCGGCTGTCAGGGAATGCTGCGAAACCGGGGCGTCGATAGGAATCAGGCCGGGTGGCAGTCTAGTTCATCCCTAATGCCTTCAAAATCGCAGGATAATCGAAGTTTTCTGCCAGCTGAGTAATTAGCTTGTGCAACTTGGGATCAAGTGAGGCGACTTGGCCAATGGCCGCCGAAATACGTTCGTTCTCCAGACTCACCAGTGCATCGTTAAGTTCGCGACGCAACTCCGACGGCAGTATCGCCAGCATTTCTGTGGTCAGCGCTTCATGGATGTATTTTTCTTCGCTTTCTTGCGTTTCGGAATAAACATATTGCACCCCCAGCTGTTTGCTCAGGCATTCATACAAATCGCCGGAGCGGTAGGGTTTACGCACGAAATCATCCATGCCTGCATCGAGTGCTTCGTTGCGTTGCTCCGCAAAAGCCGAGGCCGTGACAGCGATAATCTTCACTTCACGGCCACCCGGAAGTTTGCGAATCGCCTGCGCAGCCTCCAGTCCGTCCATCACCGGCATGCGTCTGTCCATCCAGATCAGGTGCGGCTGCCAGCTCTGGAACATTTGTACGCCTTGCTCACCATTTTCGGCCACTTTGACTTCAAATCCTAGCCGGCTCATCAATTGGCTGAGCAATAATTGATTTTCCAGCTGGTCTTCAACGATCAGGATGCGGAATTTCGGCTGGTTTGGTGCCAGGCCCACGATCTCGCCTTGTCGCACTTTTGCCAGGCCGGGAACGTCGCCGGCCTCGATTTTGTCGACGGGCAATTCCACTCGGAAGATGGAACCTGCGCCCTGCGTGCTCTCGACATGGATGGTGCCGCCCATCAAATGCACGAACTGACGCGTGATCGTTAATCCCAGCCCGGTTCCCTTGTTATCTCCCGCCTGCTTGCCCAATTGTACGAACGGCTGAAAAAGGCGTTTCTGATCCTCGATAGAAATGCCGATGCCGGAGTCTTCAATTTCGATCAGCAGGTGGTGCTGTGCGTCATGCGGTTTGATGCCAAAACGTACGGTGACGCCGCCTTGCGGGGTAAATTTAATCGCGTTGCCCACCAGATTGATCAACACCTGACGCAAACGCGCCTCGTCACCCTTAATATAGCGGGGAAATTCTGACGTCTGATCGATCAGGAGCCGCAATCCTTTTTCCTGGGCGCGGAGATGCATCATGTCGGTGACGTCACGCACCAGCGTACCGAGATCGAGAGGGGTGCTCTCCAGTACGAGACGCCCCGCCTCAATCTTGGACATTTCCAGTACGTCGTTGATCAGTGTCAGCAGATGTTCGCCGCTGCGGTTGATGATGTCGAGCTTGTCGCGAAGCTCATGTGGCAGTAACGGATCATTGCGCACCATGCTTGAGAAACCGAGAATGGCGTTCAGGGGCGTGCGAAATTCGTGGCTCATGCTGGACAAAAACACACTCTTGGCCTGGTTCGCAGCATCTGCCGCATTGCGTGCCAGCACCAGGTCAGTCGTGCGCAACTGTACCTTTTCCTCCAGCTGATCCCTGTACTTTCTCAGTTCTTCTTCCGCCTGTTTGCGCCCGGTGATGTCGCGCAGAATGCCAACCGCATGCCAGTGCCCGTTGAGCTTGAGCGCCGAGATTGACAGCTCGACGGGAATTTCACGGCCATCTTTGTGTAGTGCTTCAATCTCAATAGTCTTGCCGATCACCGTCCCTTGCCCGCTGCTGCTAAATGCGTTGAAGCCTTGAATGGCAGTGCTTTGGTAACGCTGCGGAGTCAGCAGTTGATGCAATGGTTTGCCGAGCACTTCCTCGGCGCGATAGCCCAGGATGTGCTCGGCGGCGGGATTCCAGTACACCAGCGCACTGCTGTCATCAACCATGATCAGCGCATCCAGTGCGGCGGCAGTAATCGCGCGAAACTTCTCCTCGCTGGACGCCAGCGCCTGCTGGCTTGCATCGCGTGCAGCGATCAACCCCCCGGTGTAAGCATCGTGATGGCTGCACAGCAGAATTGCCTTGGCGAGATTGGCCATCACCGGCTGAAACAACTGCGTCAGCGGCAGGTCGGTATCCGGTAATTGCGGCGCCAGCAGCACGATCACGCCCTGACCGTCGATCGGCAGACGCAAATAAGCCTTGTGACGGCAAACCTTGTCGGGCAGCGCCGACAGCAACGCGGCATCTTCGCCGCGCTCTGCGCTGCCTAGCAATAATTTAGCAGGAAGGGGAACCGTTTGTCCGATCAGCGCCGCCAACTCATAATCACCGACTGCGGCATCAATGCGCACTTCGATCATGCCGTTTGTATCCGCCGCAGGAACGTTCAGACATACGAAACCGGCCGGGAACGAGGTGTGATAGAGCAGGCGCTGTAACATCCTGGTGAGCAGCGGCTTGACGCTTACCTCGCCGCCGATGACCAGCGCCATTTCATACAGGATGCTCAGGATGTAGCTGTGCTCCATGCTTAGTCTTTATCCCAGCGGACGGCAACCAGCGTGGCATTGTGGAATAACGGATAACCCCATTGCAGCGAGCTGCCAATCTCGCCTAGCGAGAGTGCACCGGCAATTGGCGCAGCCCGGGTAAGTTGGGCGAACTGGTGCAGTTCGCCGGAGGCGGCTTCTAATCCGAGGTGCAACCGCCGACCGGCGCAATAAAACAGCAATATTCCACTGTCTGTCAGCTCACCATTGATCCCGGTTAAGCCGCGCACCAAGGTTTGCAGGGTATGCTGCGAGTCAATTTTTGGTGCTTCGAGCAGGGTCAGCACTGCATTGGCCGGGACTTCACCGACACAAAACAGCGAACCATCTTCTTCCAGTGCCACCGGGATACGCACCAGTACCTCATGATTGGCGCGAATGATGCCAAACGGGAAATGCACGGCGTGCTGGTAAAAGTTGTCTGTCGTAACCTCGACACCGGACTGCGCACGAACCAGTTCCTGATACACCTCGAATGCAGGTCGCCAGTCAATCTGCCGGATGCGATTTCCCTCGGTTGAGGTTGCCGAAATCATACTGGGCGGTGCGTTATAGCCGTGTGCCAGCATCGCGCCGAGATGCGGCTGCAGCAGCATCAGCAGCACCCCATTCTGAATGGTGCGCGCATTATCGAACAGGCAAGGCATAGGCTGGAAAGTTTCGCTACCCGCATTCGCGCCGACGTAATGCACGCGGTTGGCCAGTTGCAGATACAGTTCGTCGAGCAGGGTGCTGATATTGGGAACCAGTGCGTCGAACAGCATGAACAGTGTCACCTGCGGATCGTCGCCGATCTGTTCGCGGATCTGGCTGCCAATCTGTTCCGCTACTCGCGCCGCACCGATTGCATCATGAGGGAGATTTTCATGCAGCGCCACATAAGGCATCGCATCGAAGCGCAGCAGCCACAAGCCCCGGGTAGAAAATTCGCCGCTCACGACCAGTGCCGGGAACACCGCACCCACCAACGCAACATTGCGTAGCACGCAGATTGACTGCAACCGTTCAACGCCGCCTTTTTCAGCTTCAGGCAATAGCGCAAATACACCCATATCAGGACAGGTGCTACGCCATGAGTCGAGTAGCGTTTCAATGGCAGCGTTATCCAGACTGGAGAAATAGTGCATGCCCGGTGAACTCATCTTCGTCTCCTTATGCAAACGGCGTTGCGCGGTACACGATCGAAAGGTAAATCCTTGCTCCATCAGCGTGAACGATGGGGTGTCGACGATAGTCGCCGAGCATCATCATACTGTCAAGGTCTCAGCGAATCAATTGTCCTGGCGTGCAGCGCCACGCGATATCGCCCGTGTACGGGAGGGGCGAGGTGAAGGTTTAGCTTGGCGGTGAAGACGGGGGCGAATGACGGCAAACAGCTCCTGGAAATCCGTGCAGGTCAAAAAGATATTTCCATAACTTGCGCTGAGACCGGGCTTGGTCAGCAAACGATTGTGGCTCGTTTCGCGATCACAATCTATCCTTGAGCATGATAGCGGCTAATGTAAAGCTAACCGGCGCGTCCGGATCGGAGCATATCGAGTTTAGGCCGCAATGCGGCGTGACCGGTTCGGCGGCGGACTAGAAGAAGCTGAGTCTTCCAAACGTTCGGCCAGCCACACCTTGATAATGGACTGCCGTGTAATACCGAGTTTTCCGGCTTCTCTATCCAGAGATTCAACCATCCAGGCAGGAAAATCGACATTGACGCGTTTCGGATTCAGCAACACTCGTTTTGCCTTGGATAAGTCCAGAGATGCGGTAATGTCAGCACCTTCATCAAACTGGTTGTCGAATGTATTAGCTTTCATATAGTGCTACCTCCTCAGTTCGTGATCGACGAACAGAAATAAGCCGGATATTTCCACCCCGGTAGGTGAGAACGGCTGACCAGTACTTCCCATTGATAAGCCCGATTACCAGAAAACGTGGCTCGTCTTCGGTTTTTGCCGGGATTTCCAATAGTCTCGGATCGTCCCATAGCAACTGTGCATCAATAAAATTAATCCCGTGCTTGCAAAGGTTCCCCTGACTCTTGGACTCATCAAATTCAAAGGTACGCATGACATAGAAAATATACCATTATTGGAGTGATTTCAAGTAAAACGGGTGACTTCCAACGAAATTTAGGCATATCTGAACTCAATCTTGCTGACTTTTTCCAAGTCCAAAGTCTGCTTGGCTTGCCATAAATCGTAATTGTCTTGCATCGTCAACCAGCTTTCGGGTGAGCGTCCCAATGCTTTTGAAAGACGGAGGGCCATTTCAGGGCTCACGCCACTGGCTTCGTTCAAGATGCGGTTAAGCGTCGAAGCGGCAACGCCCAATTTGAGGGCAAGCTCCCTGCAACTGATCTCGTTCGGCACAAGATAAACCTCTTGAATAAATGCTCCGGGGTGCGGTGGATTGTGCATAGCCATTAGTGATAATCCTCGTAATCTAAAACAAAAGCGTTGCCGTTTTCAAACTCAAACGTGACGCGCCAATTACCATTTACCCATATTGACCATCGCCCACGTTCACTTCCCTTTAGCGGGTGAAGCCGGAAACCGGGAATGTCCATGTCCTCGATAGCTTGAGCGGTATCGAGTGCCGCCAACTGCATTTTGAGACGATTCGCGTGTGCAGGCTGGACTCCGGCCAAGTTGCCGGATTCAAAGTATTTTCGCAAACCTTTGTGGCGAAACGATGTAATCATATGCGGATAATAGCGCGTTGCGTGGTGCGCAACAAGGGCTGGCGTTAAGTAGACATAACAATTCAAATATATGCAGGAGAGTGTTCTGCATAAGATGCCCTGATATGCTGCAACAAACTGATTTTATGTGGCAATAATAGCTTGGCGTATTAAGCGCATCATGTACCGATGAACAGACTCAGCGGCCTTGCTTTCGGAGTCCTTGCTATGCATCGCCGCGTCACCATTTGATTAGAAAAACCGGGTTTTCGTAACTATCAGATCTGATAGTTATATGCGGGGAAAAGGTGGTAAGACGAATCAGAGAGCTGCTGTCGGGCAGCAATAAAAAACGGTGGCCGTTTTACTATTTCAATTTTTTGGGGGTGCTAAAGGGGAGGCGGCTCGGGTTTTGAGTTGCAAGTGCGCTTGATTGCGCTTAAAAACAAGGGGCTCGTTGCAAGCCCCTTGCTGTGGTATTTATTAATTTAATCAATCTGTTATGCAACGGTTAATTGCTGCCGAGCCTAGGTTATGCCTTGGGCAGCGTTAATCCGGCTGTTCGATAAAATTCATCGAGATCGCTCAGGTCTTCGAACACCGCCGCAGCACCTTCGAAATTGTGATTGCGGGTGTAGTGATTGGTGGTGACGAAAGTCTTGATCCCGGCGGCCGTGCTGGCACGCAGGCCGTTCTCGGAATCTTCCAGTGCGATGCACTCGGATGCCGTCAGGCCCAGCTTTTCCAGCACCCAGAAGTAGATATCGGGCGCAGGCTTCTTGTGCGGTACGATGTCGCCGCAACCGTTGGCGGCAAACAAGTCCGCCCAGTTTTTACCCAGGCCGACTTCCAGCAGTGCGGATACATTCTCCGGCGTAGTGGTGGTTGCGATCGCAAGTGTGATGCCTGCTGCATGCGCGCTGTGGATTAGCTGTTTGATGCCGGGGCGCAACGGCACATTGCCTTCGCCTATCATCGCGGTGTAATGCCGGGTTTTCAATGCGTGCAGATTCTTTACGAAGCCGTCGTAATCGGCAGGCTTTTCGAAGCCTTCCAGAAAATCACTTATAAAAAACCTAATGCGCTCCTTGCCGCCGGTCACCTTGAGCAGTTTGTCGTAGAGTGCGACGTCCCAGTGCCACGCAAGACCGGACTCTGCAAAGGCCTTGTTGAAGGACAGTCGGTGCCCGTCCTCGGTGTCGGCAAGCGTGCCGTCTACGTCAAAAATAATCGCTTTGTACATAATGGATAATTGAAAATTGATAGTGGATGGTGGAGAAGTGATAGTTGTTAATTATCAATTGTCCATTTTCAATTGCTTTTTATCGCATCCCGGGAATTTTGCCGGCCATGCTGCGCATCATCTTGGCCATGCCGCCGCCCTTGGTGAACATCTTCATCATCTTCTGCGTCTGTTCAAACTGGTTGAGCAGCTGGTTGACGTGCATTACCTTGACGCCCGCACCGTCGGCGATGCGCTTCTTGCGCTGCGCCTTGATCAGTTCGGGGCGGCTGCGTTCGAGCGGTGTCATCGAGTTGATAATGCCTTCCAGGCGGTTGATGGCCTTGTCGTCCACCTTGGAGTCGGCCGCGGCCTTGGAGAGTTGCGCGGGCAGCTTGTCCATCAGGGCCGACATGCCGCCCATCTTGCGCATCTGCACCATCTGCGACTTGAAGTCGTTCAGATCGAAACCCTTGCCGCTCTGCATCTTCTTGGCAAGTTTTTCGGCATCCCCCAGATCGACGCCGCGCTGCGCCTCTTCCAGCAACGACAGCACGTCGCCCATGCCCAGTATGCGGGAGGCCATGCGTTCGGGGTGAAAGGCCTCCAGTCCGTTGGGCTTTTCGCTCACGCCGATGAATTTGATCGGCTTTCCGGTGATCTGGCGCACCGACAGCGCCGCACCGCCGCGCGCATCGCCGTCCAGTTTGGTGAGGATGATACCGGTCAGCGGCAGCGCTTCGCCGAACGCCTTCGCGGTATTGACGGCGTCCTGACCCGTCATCGCATCCACCACGAACAGCGTCTCGATCGGATTTAGCCCTGCGTGCAGTTGCTGGATTTCCGCCATCATCGCTTCGTCTATCGCCAGACGCCCCGCGGTATCCACGATCAGCACATCGTGGTGATGTTTGCGGGCAAAATCGAGGGAGGCCAGCGCAATGTCCTGCGGACGCTGCGAGATGTCGGAGGCGAAGAAGTCGATATCCAGGTTCTGCGCCAGGGTGCGCAACTGCTCGATCGCGGCAGGACGATAAATATCGCAACTGACCAGCAGCACCTTTTTCTTGTGCTGATCGTGCAGCAGTTTGGCAAGCTTGCCGCAGGTGGTGGTCTTACCCGCCCCCTGCAAACCTGCCATCAATATCACAGCAGGCGGTGTAGTGGTGAGATTGAGCGCGTCGTTGTGCTCACCCATCAGTTTGGTGAGTTCGCGGTGCACCACGCCGATGAAGGCCTGGCCCGGATTCAGGTTGCCGATCACTTCGTGACCTAAGGCTGCCTGTTTGACCGAGGCGGCGAACTCCTTGACGACGGGCAGCGCCACGTCGGCTTCGAGCAGCGCCATGCGCACTTCGCGCAGCGCATCCTGAATGTTGCTTTCCGTGAGTCTGGCTTGTCCGCGCAGGTTTTTAATGACACCGGAAAGGCGTTGCGTTAAATTGTCCAGCATATCCGTCCTTATGGGTAATCAAGCAAATGATGTAGAATCTGCGAAGTCTAAAACATCCTGACAAAAAATGCCTAATCTTCTCATCTCCTTCGTCGCTTTTATCGCCTACGCGGTGCTTGCCGTTTATTTCTGGCGCGCCCAGGAGCGCGGTGAATGCGACGCACTAAGCCGCGGTCTGGCCGGACATTCGATGCTGATCCCGCTCGCGCTGCACGGCTACCTGCTGGTTCAGAATGTCTTTTCGAACGGCGGGTTCGACCTGGGCGTGTTCAATGCGATTTCGCTGATCGTGTGGCTGACCCTGCTGGTTTACTGGGCGGCGCGCTTCTTTTATTCGCTGGGCGGACTGCAGGCGCTGGTGCTGCCGGTCGCGGCCGTGAGCATGTTGCTGCCCGGCGTGTTTCCCACGGATCATCAGTTGATTCATACCGAGATGCTGGCCTTCAGGGTGCACATTGCGGTCGCGATGATGGCCTACAGCCTGTTTACCATTGCGGTGTTGCACGCGATTCTGATTTCGCTGGTGGAAAAGCGCCTGCATCAGGCGAATATGCCGCGCTTGCTGTGCAATCTGCCGCCGCTGCTGACGATGGAAATGCTGCTGTTCAGGATGATCGCCTTAGGCTTCATGTTGTTGACGCTGACGCTGGTGTCGGGAATCTTCTTTTCGGAAGAAATTTTCGGCAAGGTCTGGCAGTTCAATCATAAGGTTCTTTTCGGTTTGGTGTCCTGGTGCGTATTCGCGATGTTGTTGTGGGGGCATCGTTATTACGGTTGGCGCGGTAAAATCGCCGTACGCTGGACGGTGAGCGGCTTCATGTTTTTGCTGCTGGCGTATCTGGGCAGCAAGTTTGTGCTGGAAGTCATGTTGCACCGCTAGCGAGGTCCGCGTTAATCTCTTTGATTATCAAGGTACTTGCTATCAATGTGGCTTATGTCGTAGAATGCGCGCCCTTTCGTGGCGATAGGTTCGCGCAGCGGCTGCATCGCCGGCGAATCGTAAATCTCAGGTGTGAACGGAGTAAATCCCGGCTCATGCCCCGCGACTCAAGCTTTTAGGCTAATAATTTAGATAGGTTTTTTATGGTCATCATTCGTCTTTCCCGTGGCGGTTCAAAGAATCGTCCGTTCTACAATGTGGTTGTTGCTGATTCCCGCAATCGTCGCGATGGTCGCTTCATCGAACGCGTAGGTTTCTACAATTCGATCGCCAATGAAAAACAGGAACCGCTGCGTCTGGATCTGGCGCGCGTTGCATTCTGGCAGAGCAAGGGCGCGCAATTGAGCGACGCCGTAGCTAAGCTGGTTAAACGTGCCGGAGCTGCCGCTTCTGTCTAACGTTTCAGAACCCATGGTTATCATGGGGCGTGTGGCGTCGGCTTTTGGCATACGCGGCTGGGTAAAAGTCCAGCCGTTCAGCGAATTCGTCGATAGCCTGCTGGATTACAAAACCTGGTACCTGGGTCATGAAAATGGCCCGTGGCGTAAGGTGGAAGTGGCTCAGGCTGAAACACACGACAAGACACTGGCTGTGCAATTCCCGGACTGTCCGGATCGCAATGCCGCCGAGAAGCTGAAAGGCTTGTTGATCGCCGTGCCGCGCAGCAGTTTGCCGGAGCAGATCGAGGGCGAATACTACTGGGCTGACCTGATCGGGATGTCCGTGGTCAACCAGGCGGGTGAGACGCTGGGCACGGTGACTGAGCTGCTGGAAACCGGCGCTAACGACGTGCTGATCGTGAAAGGCACGGGGCCCGATGTGCTGATTCCGTTCCTGAAGAATGTGATCGGCAAGGTCGATCTGGCTGCAAAGGTGATTCACGTGGATTGGTTGGCGGACTTGTGATCTTCGATGTAATCACGCTGTTCCCGCAGATGTTCGACGCGCTGACCCAATGCGGTATCACGCGCCGTGCGGCAGAACAAGGGCGCTATGTCCTGAAGACATGGAACCCGCGCGATTTCACGACGGACAATCACCGCACGGTTGACGATCGCCCATACGGCGGTGGTCCCGGAATGGTGATGCTGGGAGAGCCGCTGGCCGCTGCGATCAATGCGGCCCGCGAGCGTCAGTCGGCCGCCGGTGTGGCAAAGAGCCGTGTGGTGTATTTGTCGCCGCAGGGTAAATTGCTCACCCACTCGCTGGTCAAGAAACTGGTGGCGCAGCCGGAAGAAGGGCTGATTTTGCTGACGGGACGTTACGAAGGCATCGATGAGCGCCTGATCCGTCAGTATGTGGATATAGAAATTTCCATCGGCGACTATGTGTTGTCCGGTGGCGAGTTGGCGGCGATGGTGTTGATGGATTCTCTGGTGCGGCAATTGCCCGGTGTGCTGGGTGATGCCGAATCGGCAGAGCAGGATTCGTTTGTGCAGGGTTTGCTCGATTGCCCGCACTACACCCGTCCCGAAATGTTTAATGGTGAAGCCGTGCCCCCGGTGTTGTTGTCCGGCAATCATGCGGATATACAGCGCTGGCGGCTTTCCCAGTCGTTGGGCAGGACGTGGACACGCCGTCCGGATTTACTGGCAGGGCGTGTTTTGACAAAAGAGGAATCTCGGCTTCTGGCACAGTTTCAGAAGGAACAAGATCCGATAACCAAGGAGCAGTAAAGTGAATTTGATCGAACAATTGGAACAAGAAGAAATCGCCCGTCTGGGTAAGGTTATTCCTGATTTCGCGCCCGGCGACACAGTCGTTGTCAGCGTGAACGTGGTCGAAGGTGAGCGCAAGCGCGTTCAGGCCTTCGAAGGTGTCGTGATCGCCAAGCGCAATCGCGGTTTGAACTCCGGTTTCATCGTGCGCAAGATGTCCGCCGGTGAAGGTGTGGAGCGTACGTTCCAGACTTACTCGCCAGTGATCGCAGAAATCGAAGTTAAGCGTCGCGGTTCCGTCCGTCGCGCCAAGCTGTACTATCTGCGCGATCGTTCCGGTAAGTCTGCACGTATCAAGGAAAAGTTGCCGGCACGCAAGGTAAAAACAGCAGCAGCGGCGTAAGCTCACTGCATGTTCCAAAAAACGGGGGCTTCGGCTCCCGTTTTTTATTTGCGGTATCATCGCGACATGGACTATCAGGCAAAACTTGCGACACCCTTCGCCCTGCTCGGCATCCGCTGCGATCAGGACGCGTTGCTGGGTATCGATTTCCTGCCGCCGGGAGATGCGCCGCAGCCGCCTGCGAGTGTCTTGGCACGGGCTGTCTGCGACCAGTTGCTGAACTATATCGAAAATCCAGATGCGGTATTTTCCATTCCGCTCAAATACAACGCGACACCACACCGGCAAAAGGTCTGGCAAGCCATGCTGAACATTCCGCGAGGTTGTACGCGCAGCTATGGCGAATTGGCGGCCGAGCTGCATTCCTGCGCACAGGCTGTCGGTCAGGCCTGCGGAGCAAATCCGATTCCGATTATCATTCCCTGTCATCGCGTGACTGGTAAGGCGGGGCTTGGCGGCTTCATGAAGCATGCTGAGGGCGCGCCGCTGGATATTAAACGCTGGCTGCTGGCGCATGAAAGAATAACACCCTCACCCCCAGCCCCTCTCCCCAAAGGGGCGAGGGGCGAGGGGAGAACTTGAGGAACCCTCTCCCTTGCAGGGAGAGGGTTGGGGAGAGGGTAGAAATATTGAGCCTCGCTCGACTATTTTTACAAAGCCAAAATGAATGACGCCGAGCTATTGGACGAGTTCTGCGACACGCTCTGGCTGGAAGACGGTCTGTCGCGCAATACGCTGGAGAGCTACCGGCGCGATCTGAACAAGTTCGCCGACTGGCTGGAAAATCGGCGGGTTGCCCTCTCTCCTAACTCTCTCCCGCAAGCGGGGGAGAGGGAGGCGGTTTCGCTACGCGAGAATAATATTTCGCTGCTGCAGACGACGCATGCCGACATACAGGGCTATCTCGCCGATCTGTATGTCGTGCAAAAAGCCAAATCCAGTTCTACCGGACGAAATCTCTCCAGCTTGAAACGCCTGTATCGTTATCTGCTCAGGCAGGGCAAGATTGCCATCGACCCCACGCTGCAGATCGATGCGCCCAAGCTGCCGCGCAGCCTGCCCAGGACGCTGACCGAGCAGGATGTCGAACAGCTATTGGCAGCGCCTGACACCCAAACCCCGCTGGGGCTGCGCGATCGCACCATGTTCGAAGTGTTGTACGCCACCGGACTGCGCGTGTCTGAACTAGTCGCGCTGACGATATCACAGGTCAGTATGGATATGGGTGTCGTGCAGGTGATGGGCAAGGGCAACAAGGAGCGCCTGGTGCCGCTGGGCGAGGAGGCGCTGGACTGGCTGCGCCGTTATATGGCAGATGCTCGCGGTGTTTTGTTGGCAGGACAGGTGAGCGACGATCTGTTCGTCACCGCACGCGGGGAGGGCATGACCCGCCAGATGTTCTGGTATCTGATCAAAAAGCATGCGCGTCACGGCGGACTCGACAAGCCGTTGTCGCCGCACACGCTGCGCCACGCCTTCGCCACCCATTTGCTCAATCACGGCGCGGATTTACGGGTAGTGCAATTGTTGCTGGGACACGCGGATATTTCCACCACGCAGATTTACACCCATGTCGCCCGTGAGCGGCTTAAACAGTTGCACGCGAAACATCACCCAAGAGGGTAAGAGCAGGATGCAGGATGCGGGATGCGGGAGTCAGGGGGCGAGAGCCAGGAGCTAGGATTGAGAATCAAGGGAAGCTGAATGTTTCACAGAGGTCTTGTTTTTTCGGAACGGTGTTCGGCAAGAGCTTCGTCAATCATAAAATCGAGCTTGCCCGCTTCAGAGTCAGTCACAATTTGGCGATCCCAACGCGCATGCTCATATTCGATAAACCAGTTGCGAAGCGCAGCGAACGACTGGTTGTCGAGGTGCTGAATCTGATCTTCAATTAATTGAATGCTTGCCATGGGTTAACTCCTTGAACGTTCAGTCATTCTATCGCATCTCGCTACCTTATGCTTAACGTGAAGGGAGCTCAAATGGCGCAGTGGCATTCCCCGCACAACTAAGGGGGTGAAGCCCCAAGTTGTTGCGTGAAGGATTCGGGATTCAGGATTGATGGGCGGCGGCAAATGTGTAAACCGTAAGGCCTGACCCTCCATCCTCTTCTCTTCCCCCTTCTCCCTTCTCCCTTCTCACATGCAGAGAATGCCGCCCGATACTCGCACTGACAGTATAATCCGGGCCATTACCACATATGCTTGGCGTCATGCT
>JBAZCE010000023.1:5230-20201 GCA_041671105.1 Gallionella sp. | reverse complement strand
CTATTATCGCGATCTGGCCGATGTAGTGAATGTGGCTACGCAGGTCAACCTGTTGCAGGATGCAGCCTTGACTTACAGCGGGGGATGGTGGGGCAGCACGGCGCGTGTGCAACGCTACCAGACCCTGCGGGATCCGCTGGCACCAATTGGTGTGCCCTATGCGAGATTGCCTCAGTTCACGTTAAACGCGGCGCAGAAATACGACGGTGCTAACGTCAGTTTTGGCGGTGAGTATGTGAGTTTCAGTCATCCGACTGCACTAAACGGGCAGCGACTGGTTTTTGTTCCCAGCATCAACTATCCGCTGATCAGTGAGCCTGCGTACTATGTTACGCCCAGTTTTACCCTGCATAACACACAGTACGTAATGGGCAGCAATAACGCGACGGGGTTGAGGGACTCTTCGCGAACCTTGCCGATGCTCAGTCTGGATAGCGGTGTCGCCCTCGAGCGCAACCTAAGTCTGTTGGGCAAGAGTTATTTGAATACGCTGGAGCCGCGTGCCTACTACGTGTATGTGCCCTATCAGCAGCAGGATCAGTTGCCGGTCTATGATTCCGCACAGGCCCCGTTCAGTTTTGCACAGATGTTCAGGGAGAATCGTTTTATCGGCAATGACCGGGTGGGGGATGCGAATCAGCTCACGCTGGCCGTGACCTCGCGCTTTCTCGGGGAGGATACCGGTATTGAGCATTTAAAGCTCATGGTGGGCGAGCGTTTCAGTTTCAGCCCGCCCCGGGTGAATCTGGTCGCGCCCACGACGACGACCAATAAATCGGATATTCTGCTGGGTGCTTCCGGTCGTGTGACGGAAGCCTGGTCGTTTGAAAGCGAGTTGCAATACAGCCCCGCTCTGGCATTGCTTCAGCATTACAACGTCATGGCGCGCTATCGGCCCGAATCGGGGAAGGTGCTTAATCTGGGCTACCGTTTTGTCAGCAATACGCTCGGAGCGTTGATTCCCGGCATTGTCACTCCAACAGGGACGGCTATGGTCAACGGGGTGATCTACCCTGCTATTTACGGGGTGCCTTACACTACGATAGGCGGGAATAATTACGCCGTCGCGTCCCCCGCGTTGAGTCAAATCAATGTGTCCGGACAATGGCCGTTATTCAGCCATTGGCGTGCTGTAGGGCAATGGAACTATTCTTTCCTGGATAGTCGGCTGTTGAACGGGGTTGCCGGGCTGGAGTATGAAGAAAGCTGCTGGACGTTGCGACTGGTCGCGCACAGTTACACCGCCGGCACGGTGCTGACCGCCGGCGGTGTAAAACCTCAGAACAACACCGGATTCTACGTGCAGCTCGAATTAAACGAACTGGTGAAAGTCGGTTCCGATCCGCTTTCATTGCTCAAACTAAGTGTGCCCGGCTATACGAAGGTTAAACCCGCAAACAGCCCGGTCTTGCGTTAATTAAGCTTAAGAGATGACTATGTCAAAAATCAAACTACCCGTTATTTTGAGTGCCTTGTTGCTGGTATCCTCCCCCGTGTACGCTGCCCAACAGATCGATCCGCAGATGCAGGTGGCGACGATAGATGCAGTGGTGGCGGTGGTAAACGAAGACGTGATCACCCGTCATGAGCTGGACGAGCGCCTGCGTACGGTTACAGCCCAGCTGAAGAAGCAGGGTACGCCGTTGCCGGAGCAGAGCGTGCTGGAAAAGCAAATTCTGGAGCGCATGATTTCAGAAATGCTGCAGACTCAGTATGCCAAGGAGAGCGGCGTGCGGGTGGACGATACGCAGCTGGATCTTGCAATTACGCGCATTGCCCGGCAAAACAACTTTCCTGCACTGGCTGATTTTCTGGCCAAGCTCGAGTCTGAGGGCGTGAATGTTAAAAAATTCCGTGAGGAAATCCGCGCGGAAATCGTCTCCACGCGTCTGCGCGAGCGCGAGGTCGAGAGCAAGCTGGTGATCAGCGATACCGAGGTGGACAACTATCTCGCCAATAAGGCAAGGTCAGGCATGGATAATGAGGAATATCACCTGGCCCATATTCTGGTGGTTGTGCCTGAGCAGGCCAGCGCCGATAAAATCCGAGCGGCGCGCGAACGTGCCGATCAGGCGGTGGCACAACTTGCGGCAGGTGCCGATTTTGCACAAGTGGCGGCCGGATTTTCGGATGCCAAGGATGCGCTTAAGGGCGGCGATCTGGGCTGGCGCCCCGGCGACCGTATCCCGCCGCTGTTCCTGAACGAATTGCGGACACTCACGTCAGGTAAGAATACGGCGGTGTTGCGCAGCCCGAGCGGTTTTCACATCCTCAAACTGGTCGAAAAGCGCAACGGCAGTGCGCCGGTGGTGATTACCCAGACCCATGCGCGGCATATACTGATCAAGACCAGCGAAATCGTCTCGGAAGCGGAAGCCAAGAAGCAGATTATGGAAATCAGGCAGCGCATCGATGCAGGCGCTAATTTTGCAGATCAGGCCAAACGCTATTCGCAGGACGGCAGCGCGCAGCAGGGCGGAGATCTGGATTGGCTGTCGCCCGGCCAGACCGTGCCGGAATTTGAAGACGCGGTCAATAAGTTGAAAGCCGGCGAAATCGGCATGGTGCAAACCCAGTTCGGCTGGCATCTGATTCAGGTGCTGGAACGGCGCAATACCGATGTGAGTGAGCAGCAAAAACGCCAGCAGGCGCGGGTTTCCATCGGCTCGTTCAAATCCGAGGAGTTGTATCAGGACTGGCTGCGCCAACTGCGTGATCGCGCTTTTGTCGAATACCGACTCGGCGAAGATCAGAAATAAGTGGAGACGCAATACGCACCGCTGGTCATCACGGCGGGAGAACCGGCAGGCATAGGCCCTGAGCTGTGCATACAGCTGGCGGCAACCACGCCGGGTCTGGTGGTGATTGCCGATAAACACCTGCTGCGACAGCGAGCTGAACAACTCGGCATAAAGCTGGAAATCAATGAATGGACAAACGGGGAAGAGGGAAGAGGGAAGAGGGAAGAGTGTGCGTTTGGTGGCGTGCGTAAAAAAGAAAACGACATTTTCCCTTCTCCCTTCCCCCTTCTCCCTTCTCTGAGTGTGATTCACATCCCGCTTGCTGCACCGTCAGTCGCGGGTGAGCTGAGCGTGGCCAACAGCGAGTATGTTTTGGCGACGCTGCGTCGTGCGGTGCAGGGTTGTCAGTCGGGAGAGTTTTCCGGCATGGTGACGGCGCCCGTACACAAGGGCATCATCAACGACGCCGGGATTCCGTTTACCGGACATACCGAATTTTTAGCCGGGCTGACGCATACGCCACAGGTGGTGATGATGCTCGCAGGCGGCGGAATGCGGGTTGCATTGGTTACGACGCATCTTGCCTTGCGAGCGGTGCCCGATGCGATCACCGCGCAGCTATTGGAAAGCGTGCTGCGCATCGTACATCGCGATCTGCAGCGCCGTTTCGGCATAGCGCAGCCGTGCATACTGGTGGCCGGATTGAACCCCCATGCGGGCGAAGGCGGGCATATGGGGCGCGAGGAGATCGAGGTGATGATTCCGGTGCTGGACAAGTTGCGTGCAGAGGGGATGAATGTCAGTGCACCGCTGCCCGCAGATACGTTGTTCACGCCCGACAAGCTGGCTCAATGCGATTGCGTGCTCACCATGTATCACGATCAGGGCTTGCCGGTTTTGAAGCACGCGAGTTTCGGTCAGGGCGTAAATATTACCCTGGGTTTGCCGATCATACGCACCTCTGTGGATCACGGCACCGCGCTGGATCTGGCGGGAACAGGTCGTGCCGGGAGTGGTAGTTTGCTCGAAGCGCTCAATGTGGCGGCACAAATGGCTCAATTCGAGCGTTTGGTATCATAATTTCAAGTCGGTAAACCCAAATTAAAAACCACCTCACGCGGAGACGCGGAGAACGCGGAGAAAGACAATAAATCATGTTAAAAACATACCGTCCATTACGAGTTTTTAATTTGTCGCCAAGTGACTGCGAATTCACCTGTTTATTCCTTTGAAATATTAAATAAATACAGATGGTTACAGTTTGTTGATTTTACTCCGCGTCCTCCGCGTCTCCGCGTGAGGCTGACTTTTCCAGGTTTATAAAATGCATAAGGCAAAAAAGAAATTCGGCCAGAACTTTCTGGTGGATGAAAATATCATCGCCGATATCGTCGCCGCGATCCGCCCCGAACCGGACGACAATCTGGTCGAAATCGGCCCGGGGTTGGGTGCGTTGACCCGGCCGCTGCTGAAGAAATTAAAGCATCTGCATGTGGTGGAAATCGACCGCGATATCATCGCGCGTCTGAAGAACGACTATCCGCAAGGGCAGCCGAACACCAGGTTGATCATTCATGCAGGAGACGCGCTGGAGTTCGATCTGGCAACGTTGGCCGCTCCGTTGCGCATCGTCGGCAATCTGCCCTACAACATCTCGTCGCCGCTGCTGTTTCGCTTTGCAACTTATGTCGACCGCATCACCGATATGCACTTCATGCTGCAAAACGAGGTGGTCGAGCGCATGGTGGCCGATCATTCCACGCCGGCCTACGGGCGCCTTTCGGTGATGCTGCAATACCGTTTTTACATGGAAAAGCTGCTCGATGTGCCGCCGGAGTCTTTCCGGCCTGCACCCAAGGTCGATTCCGCGATAGTGCGCATGATCCCGCTGCCGGCCAGTGAAATTCTGGTGAAAAACGAGGCGCTGTTCGCCCGGATCGTTAGCGCCGCATTCGGCCAGCGCAGGAAGACGCTGCGCAACACGCTGCGCAGTTTTTTGAACGAAGCCGAGTTCGAACGACTGGGCATCAACCCCCAGTTGCGCGCCGAGAATCTCTCAGTGGCAGAGTTTGCAAAAATTGCCGGATATGTGGATGGCCGGGGTGGTGTTTAAGATTTGCCGGTGGCAGGCCGACAAGTAAATTTAAACCTTCTTCTGTATCAGCTCAATCTTGTACCCGTCCAGGTCTTCGATAAATGCCAGCACGGTGCTGCCGTGCTGCATCGGGCCGGCTTCCCGCACTATCTTGCCGCCCAGCTGTCTGATTCTGTCGCAGGCCTCATAGGCGTTGTCGACCTCGATGGCGATGTGGCCGAAGGCATTGCCCATTTCGTATTTTTCCACGCCCCAGTTGCAGGTGAGCTCGATCACCGCGCCGTCAGCCTCGTTTCCGTAGCCCAGGAAAACCAGGGTGAACTTCCCCTCCGGATAGTCGGTGCGGCGCAGCATGGTCATGCCGAGCACGCCGGTGTAAAAGGCGATCGATTTTTCCAGATCAACTACGCGTAACATGGTGTGTAATATGCGCATCGAAGACTCCTTGTTTTTAATGGTATTCGGTAATCATGAACTTATAGGGTAAAATGCCCTATCCGACGCGCTTATTATATCGCCTACATCATGTCCGAATCGTTCCCGTTAGTTATGAGTTTTGCCGCAACCGATCCATCGGGGGGCGCCGGCTTGCAGGCCGATATGCTGACGATCGCCAGCATGGGTTGCCATCCGCTGTCGGTGGTTACCGCGATCACGGTGCAGGACACCAGCGGCGTGGAAGACGTGATGCCGATCGATGCGGAGTGGGTGGTGGATCAGGCGCGCGCGATGCTCGAAGACGTGCCCGTCGCGGCATTCAAGATCGGCCTGCTCGGCAGCGTGGAAAATATCGTGGCGATTGCCGAGGTGCTGGCGGATTATCCCGACGTGCCTTTTGTGCTGGATACGGTATTGGCATCAGGGCGTGGCGATGAGCTGGCTGACGAAGATATGCTCGATGCGATGCGTGAGTTGTTGATTCCGCAGGCCACCATTGTCACGCCCAACAGCATAGAGGCACGCCGTCTGGCGATAGATGAAGACGATGAAGAGGACGATCCCAGTCTCGAAGAATGCGCAAAACGCATCCTGGCGATGGGCTGCGAATACGTGCTGATCACCGGCACGCACGAACAAACTCCCAAGGTAATCAACACGCTGTACAGCGAGCTGGGCGTGGTGAGTCGCGACAGTTGGGCGCGTCTTCCCGGAATTTATCACGGTTCCGGATGCACGATGGCATCGGCTATTGCCGCCTTATTGGCGCAGGGGGTGGATGTCGTCGAGGCAGTCAAGGAAGCGCAGGAATACACCTGGCAAACGCTGAACGCGGGATTCAGGCCCGGTATGGGGCAGTATATTCCAGACCGGTTGTTCTGGGCGCGCGGTGAAGATGACGATGAGGACAAGCCTGAGCGACTCAACTAGAGGCAGGATTCAGGATTGAGAAGAGGGTAAAAAGCGTAGGTCGGGCTTTAGCCCGACATGCAATTATCATTTACGGTTTGTTGCAGTTCGCGGAGTGTGTGTAAATGAGTGATGCCGGGGCAGGTAGGTCGGGCTTTAGCCCGACTCAACAGGTGATTAGCGGTCTTTATGCGATCACGCCGGAACAATCCGATACGGCGGAATTGCTGCGGCAAGCGAGGCTGGCTTTGCAGGGCGGCGCGCGAGTCTTGCAGTATCGCAACAAGCAGGGGAGTGCAGCGCAGCGTCTTGAACAGGCGAGCGCGTTGCGCGGGTTGACTCGCGAGTTTACTGTTCCGCTGATCATCAATGATGATGCGGCATTGGCCAAACAGGTGGATGCGGATGGCGTGCATCTGGGTGGTGAGGATGGCAGCGTGGCCGTCGCGCGTGCGATGCTGGGCAGCAAAAAAATGATCGGCGTGTCTTGTTATAATCAGTTGAGTCTGGCTCACCAGGCTGTGCGAGAGGGTGCCGATTACGTCGCGTTCGGCGCTTTTTTTGCATCGAAGATTAAACCTTCCGCGCCAGTGGTAACCACGGATTTACTGCGTCAGGCGCGCCGCGAAATCAGCCTGCCGCTGGTGGCGATAGGCGGAATCTCGGTGCAAAATGGTGAGACTCTGCTGTCCGCCGGGGCGGATGCGCTTGCAGTGATTTCAGCGCTGTTCAGTGCGGACGATGTGCTGTTGGCAGCCAGGCAATTTACAAATTTGAATAATTAGAAAGACGAACATGACATCGAACAATCAGGAACTTTTCGACGCATCGCAACAACTCATTCCGGGCGGCGTGAACTCGCCGGTGCGTGCGTTCAGGTCGGTGGGCGGCACCCCGCTGTTTTTCAAACGCGGCCAGGGCGCTTATGTCTGGGATGCGGATGACAAGCGTTATACCGACTATGTGGGTTCCTGGGGGCCGATGATCGTGGGTCACTGCCATCCTGAGGTGGTTCGTGCGGTGCAGGAAGCCGCGGCTAACGGCCTGGGTTTTGGCGCGCCGACCGCATCTGAGTTGGAAATAGCCGAATTGTTGTGCAAACTTCTGCCGAGTCTGGAAATGGTACGGCTGGTCAGTTCAGGTACGGAAGCGACCATGACGGCGATTCGTCTGGCACGCGGGTTTACCGGCCGTTCGCGCATCGTTAAATTCGAGGGCTGTTATCACGGACATTCAGACGGGCTGCTGGTCAAGGCCGGCTCCGGCGCGCTCACCTTCGGCCAGCCGAGCTCTTCCGGCGTACCCGCCGAGATCGCCGCATTGACCACGGTGCTCGATTACAACGATGCTGCGGGATTGGAACGCACCTTTGCCGAGATGGGCGATGAAATCGCAGCTGTGATCGTCGAGCCGGTTGCCGGAAACATGAATCTGGTCACACCCAGACAGGACTTTCTCGATGCGCTGCGCAAGCTGTGTACAAAGTACGGCGCAGTGCTGATCCTGGACGAAGTGATGACGGGATTTCGCGTCAGTCTGCAAGGCGCTCAGGGCTATTACGGCATCAAGCCCGATCTGGTCACGCTGGGCAAGGTGATGGGCGGTGGTTTGCCGGCTGCCGCCTTCGGCGGACGGCGCGACATCATGCAGTGTCTGGCACCGCTGGGTGCGGTTTATCAGGCAGGTACTTTGTCGGGTAATCCGGTCGCGGTAGCGGCGGGTCTGGCAACCCTGAAGCTGGTGCAGGCAGAAGGTTTTTACGAACGTTTATCGAAATTGGCGACGCGACTGACCGAAGGGCTGAGCGCGAGTGCTAAAAAGCACGGTGTTAAATTCTGTGCCCAATCGGTGGGCGGCATGTTCGGTCTGTATTTCAGCGCAAGCGTGCCGACCAGTTATGTCGAGGTGATGTCCTGCGACAAGGACGCATTCAACCGTTTCTTCCATGCGATGCTGGATGCGGGCGTGTATCTGGCACCTTCTGCATTTGAGGCGGGATTTGTGTCTGCCGCGCACACCGATGCGGATATCGATGCGACGATTGCAGCGGCAGATGCGATCTTCTCGGACTGGAAAGCGTGAGAACCTTTAATAATCGTAGCGAGCGGTTCGAGAGCAAGGCGTACGGAGCGCAGCGAATGAGACATACCAAATGGGTAGGCGAGGAGCGAGCACCGTACAACGCGGCTATCGTATTGCACAGTAGATTATTGGAGGTTCTATAATGGGACTCTTTTCACTAGCTGCATTTTATACCACAGTCAATCACATCAAGGACTTGCCGATGCACGGCGGCCGCGAGGTGGCTTTTGTCGGGCGCTCAAATGCCGGTAAGTCCAGTGCGATTAACACGCTGGCCAATCATGTGCGGCTGGCTTACACCAGCAAGACGCCGGGACGCACCCAGCATCTGAATTATTTTTCGCTGGGCAACGACAGTTATATCGTCGATTTGCCGGGCTACGGATATGCCAAGGTGCCGCCGGAGGCCAAGCGTCATTGGGAAGCCTTACTGAGTACGTATTTGCAAAAGCGCGAGGAGTTGAGCGGCCTGGTCGTTATTATGGATATACGTCGCCCCTTGCTCGAACTTGATGAAACTATGCTGGACTGGTTCGCGACGACCGGCAAACCGGTTCACATCCTGCTGACCAAGTCGGACAAACTCAGTCGTCAGCAATCGACGCTGACGTTGATGAAGGTGAAAGCCTATCTTGCGGAAAACTATCCGCAGTGTTCAGTGCAGTTGTTTTCCAGTCTGAAGAAGCAGGGGCTGGAAGAGGCTGAAGCCGTGATCGCAGGATGGTTGAGGCCGAAGGATGATGCAACTTTGGATGAAACAACGGCGTGATCGATTGAATATGATATTGACGCTAGTCGCTAGTCGCTAGTCGCTAGTCGCTAGTCGCTAGTTGGCGGAGAAAGATACAAATCAGGCAGGCAAAAAAAGCCCCCAACCAGTGGGGGCAAATATCTTAACAGTGTTAAGACGCACGCTCAGGGAGGAGAAACGTGGAATGATCTATCATCACTCACACGTTCAGATAAGCGTTCTCTTAATTAGTTCCAAAGAAAATATATTTTTAGGAATAAATCATGCAAACACTCGGACAATACCCACATAAACGCATGCGCCGGATGCGTCACGATGCTTTTTCACGCAATTTGATGCGGGAGAACGTGCTTACCCCGGCTGATTTTATCTACCCGGTGTTCGTACTCGAAGGTACGAATACAGTCGAAGACATCAAGTCCATGCCGGGCGTGCAGCGCAAGACGCTGGATTTGTTGCTGAAGGATGCGGCCGCCTGTGTGGAGCTGGGCATTCCGGTGATGGCGATTTTTCCGGTGATCGATGCGTCAAAAAAATCGCTAGACGCGTGCGAAGCCTATAACGCCGACGGGCTGGTGCCGCGCGTGGTGGGCGAATTGAAAAAGCACTACCCTGAGCTTGGCATTATGACCGACATCGCGCTCGATCCTTATACCAGCCACGGACAGGACGGGCTGATCGATGACGCCGGCTATGTCCTCAATGACGAGACTATCGCGGTGTTAGTCCGCCAGGCACAGACCCATGCCGCAGCCGGTGCAGACATCGTCGCCCCCTCCGACATGATGGACGGGCGCATCGGTGCCGTACGCGCAGCCCTTGATGCCAATGGTCACATACATACCCGCATCATGGCCTATTCCGCGAAATATGCCTCAAGTTTCTACGGCCCGTTCCGCGATGCGGTCGGTTCCAGCGGGAATCTGGGTTCGGGCAATAAATATACCTACCAGATGGATCCTGCCAATTCCGACGAGGCGCTGTGGGAAGTGGGGCTGGATTTGCAGGAGGGGGCGGACATGGTCATGGTCAAACCCGGCATGCCCTACCTGGACATCGTGCGCCGCGTGAAAGACGAATTCAAGGCGCCCACTTTCGTGTATCAGGTCAGCGGCGAATACGCGATGCTCAAAGCCGCCGCTCAAAACGGCTGGCTGAACGAGGAAGCCTGCGTGCTGGAATCACTGTTGGCGTTCAAACGCGCAGGTGCTGACGGTATTTTGACCTATTTTGCGCTGGATGCGGCAAGGTGGCTCAAAAAATAGGATCGAGGATCGAGGATTGAGGGAAAACAGCTGTTGTTTGCTCAGTCCTCGCTCCTCGTTCCTCGCTCCTGAATCATCAAGGCCACTGCTGCAAGATCCGCATGCGTCTCAGGGTGGCGGCTGCCGCTGTGGCGGGCATTTTCAGGCAGAACGACGACATGTATCTGGGTGCCGGACTCGCCTGTCAGTGTATAGCTCGGCACGATTTCATCTTGCCCTCCTATCCGCACCCGCCATTCCCCGTCTTCGAAATCGAGTTTGTTTTTTAGCAGGAAAAGCAGCACCGCTTTTGTATCGTCGGAAAACAGCATCAAATTGATGTCAGAATTTTCCCCTGCAGAACCGTTCAACACCGAGCCTGTCAGATAGGGGTTGAATGCTGAAAACAGCTGCATGAAAAAAAAGGCTTCGCGGCGCAGCTGATGCAATATTTCGGGATGACTGTCGTGCTGGTAAAGCGCACGATAGCTGTGCAACGCCTCTTCAATTTCACTATTGCTGGGCAAGTGCCGGGTATCCGTAGCACCCAGCTGACGGGCTGCTTTACGCTTGGCAGAGGCAAAGTCAGATGTACCCGCTTCCGCGATCAACTTGGCGGTCAGGTGTGCCAGTTGTTCGCGCATCAAATCGCGTCTCGACGTATTCAGCCTGCGGATTGTTGCATGTGGCTTGTGTGCCATTAGAGCAGTTGATCCTTGACGGTCTCGGCAGGTTTTTCAGCCTCGCCCGCAGCGGGCGCCGGCGCCTGGCCTCCAGGTACATTTTCCTGATAGAAATATTCCACCCTGGGTGCGCCGTCGTCCCGATGGCCGCTTTCGTTGATGTGAACGGCCGCCATGTTCTCCGGCATGCTGTACTCGGCCTGAGGCACGTTTTTGAGCACCTTTTCCATATAACTGATCCAGATCGGCAATGAGGCGCCACCGCCGGTTTCCTTGTCGCCCAGACTGCGCGGCTGATCGAACCCCATCCACGCTATGCCGACCACGGTAGGCTGAAAACCGCAAAACCACGCATCGATCGAATCGCTGGTGGTGCCGGTTTTGCCGGCAAGATCCTGTCGTCCGAGCTGCATGGCGCGAATCGCCGTGCCGTGTCTGACCACATCCTGCATCATGCTGACCATCGTGTATGCGTTGCGTACATCGATGACCTGTTCGGCACCCTCATTTGCCACAACGGGCACGGTTTTGCTGAGCACCTTGCCATTCGCATCTTCGATGCGCTGGATGAAATAAGGCGTGGTGCGAAAACCGCCATTGGCAAATACCGAATATCCGGTCAGCATCTGCAGGGGCGTCACCGACCCGGCTCCCAGCGCCATGGTCAGGTAGGGGGGGTGTTTCTCGGCATCCAGACCGAATTTAGTGATGTAATCCTGCGCATACTTGGGGGTGATGGACTGCAAGATGCGTATCGAAACCATGTTTTTGGAATGGATGAGCGCCTCGCGCATGCGCATCGGTCCGGCGTATTTACCGTCGTAGTTCTTCGGTTGCCAGGGTTCGCTGCCCGTCTGATCCGAGCCGAACGACAGGGGCGCATCGTTGATGATGGTGGCAGGCGTGAATCCTTTTTCCAGTGCGGCCGAATAGATAAATGGCTTGAAACTGGAGCCGGGTTGACGCCATGCCTGCGTGATGTGATTGAACTGATTGTGATTGAAGTCAAAGCCGCCGATCAGCGAATAGATGGCGCCATCTTGCGGGTTACCCGATACGAAAGCGGATTCCACCAGAGGGAGCTGACTGATTTGCCAGAGCCCCTGTTCATTTTTTTGAACACGGATCACGGAACCTGTCACGATGCGCTGATTGAGTGCGACTTTGTCGCTCAAGGCACGCTGTGCAAAACGCAGACCTTCGCCGTTGATTGTGACGCGTTCGCCGCCCTTGCAATAGGCCTGTATTTCGGTGGGGGTGACTGAAAACACGACGGCCGGCAGCAGGTCATCGTTGTCGGTGGATTCCTGTAGCGCCTCTTCCAGATATTCTTCGCTGTTGTCTTTACGTAAATCGACGAAGCGCTCAGGTCCGCGATAACCATGTCTGCGGTCGTATTCGAGCACGCCTTTGCGCACCGCCTGATAAGCGGCAACTTGATCCTGTGATCGGATCGTGGTGTACACCTTGAAGCCTTGCGTATAGGTGTCGTCCTGGTACCTCTGGAATAAGGCCTGACGTACCATTTCGGTCAGGTAGTCCGACTTGACCGAAAACTCCTGATTGCCATGTTTGGTTGTGAGAGGCTCGGTCTGAGCCTGTTTAAACTGCGCGTCATCGATAAAATGCAGTTCATGCATGCGACGCAACACATAGAGCTGGCGCAGCTTGGCGCGCTTTGGATTGACGACGGGGTTGAAACTGGAAGGTGCCTTGGGCAGGCCTGCCAGCATAGCGGCTTCGGAAATTGAAATCTGATTGAGCGGTTTTCCGAAATAGATTTGCGCGGCTGCAGCGAATCCATAGGAGCGCTGACCCAGGTAAATCTGGTTGATGTAGAGCTGAAAGATTTCATCCTTGGACAGATAGTGTTCAATCTTGAAGGCAAGCAGCATCTCATTGAATTTTCGCGTGAAGGTTTTTTCCTTGGACAGGAAAAAATTTCGTGCAACTTGCATGGTGATGGTGCTGGCGCCTTGTTTTGTACCGCCAGCCGTAAAATTTGACAGTGCGGCGCGCAGCACGCCCATATAGTCAACGCCACCGTGTTGATAAAAGCGATCGTCTTCGGCGGCCAGAATGGCATTCTTCATGGAGTCCGGCACATCGTTTATTTTCACCAGGGCACGGCGTTCTTCGCCGAACTCACCGAGTAAAACCCCCTCGGCGCTGTAGATGCGCAGCGGTACCTTGGGGTGGTAGTCGGTGAGCACCTCAAGAGAGGGCAGGCTCGGGTAGGTCAACATCACAGCCATGCCAAGTAAAAATACAGGCAGCAGAATGAGTGTCAGCGCAACAACAACGGGGAGCAGCCAGCGGCGTGTAGGCATTGAATAATTGCTCAAGAATAATTAATAATGGTATTGTTCAACAAACGCACGGATTATACGAGATAAATACCTCTCTTATAAAACGCCTTTACAGTGTTGAGAGTTGTTGCTAGGATTTCAACCACTTTATACGGAAATGTTCCGCTCGGCCTATGCCCAAAGTAAATTTTGATGTCGTGCTGGATTTCTTCCAGACTAAAACGCCACCTCTGATCGGGGTGGACATCAGTTCATCATCGGTAAAACTGGTTGAACTAAGTCAGTCACCCAACAGTGCGGGTTACATCGTCGAGCGTTACGCGATAGAAGCGTTGCCGAAAGATGCCGTCAGCGATGGCAATATCAATAACCTGGATGCGCTGGCGGAAACACTGCAGCGCGCCTGGAAGCGACTGGGGACAAAGATCAGGAATGTCAGTGTTGCGCTTCCTGCTGCGGCCGTCATCACCAAAAAAATATTGTTGCCTGCCGGTATGCGTGATGAAGACCTGGAATATCAGGTCGAATCCGAGGCAAATCAATATATCCCTTTTGCACTGGATGAAGTAAATCTGGATTTTCAGGTGTTGGGCCCGGCTTCAGGCGATCCGGATGAAGTCGAGGTGTTGCTGGCTGCGTCCCGCAAGGCGAATGTCGAAGACCGGGTGGCGGCTGCTCAGGCGGCGGGTCTCAAGGTCGTGGTGGTGGATGTAGAACCCTACGCCGCTGAAACTGCTTTCACGCAGATAAGAGCACAGCTGCCCGATAGCGCGGAAGACAAGTGTGTCGCATTGATCGATATCGGTGCTACCGTGATGAATGTCAATGTGCTGCGTAACGGGCAATCCATTTACACGCGCGATCAGCAAATCGGTGGTGAGCTGCTGACGCTGCAAATTCAGAATATGTTCGGTATGTCCGCCGAGCAGGCTGAAGCTGCCAAGCGTAGCGGCAGCCTGCCCGATAATTATGAGAGCGATGTTTTATCGCCGTTTCGTGACAATCTGGTCATGGAAATCGCACGTGCCCTCCAGTTCTTTTTTACCTCTTCGCAATATAACGAAGTTGATTATATTGTTCTGGGAGGCGGCAGCGCCGTGCTGCCGGGTTTGGACGATGCCGTTGCCACCCGTACTCAGGTAAGCACCATGGTGGCGAATCCGTTTGCGTTGATGACGCTGTCGAGCCGGATAAAAAACCGTCAGTTGCAGGCGGATGCGCCGGCGCTGATTGTCGCCTGCGGTTTGGCCATGCGGAGGTTTGACCCATCATGATACGTATAAACCTACTACCGCACCGCGAGGAAAAGCGCCGCGCCAGACAAATGCAGTTCGCCATCCTGAGTATTGCTTCACTGGGGGTGGGTGTGCTGGTATGGGCTCTTGTGCATGTTGCGATCAGCACTCAAATATCTCATCAGGAACGTCGCAATGAATATCTGAAGCAGGAAACGGTGATCCTGGACAAGCAGATTGCCGAAATCAAGAAGCTGCGCGAGCAGACCAAGTCTTTGACGGAACGCAAGGATGCAGTAGAGAAGCTGCAAAGCGATCGCTCCCGTGTCGTGCATCTGATGGATCAGATGCTGAAAATCTTGCCCGAGGGCGTCTATGTCAAGAGCATCAAGCAAAGCGGCGACGCCATCAGGCTGGTCGGTTATGCGCAATCGAATGCCAGAGTATCGACTTTGATGAGAGCGATTGAAGACTCGGCCTGGCT
>JBAZCE010000023.1:0-5220 GCA_041671105.1 Gallionella sp. | reverse complement strand
CCTGTTCTGGTTGAGATACAAGCGTCTAATCCGAATGGCGCACGTGTCAACGAATTTACCCTGACTTTCAATCTGACCAAGTCGCAGGGTGTTGACGCCGCTGTCAGCGGAAGGAATTAGGTGTCATGATGAACTTCGATGAACTGAAAAATCTTAATCCCAAAACGCCGGGTGCATGGCCATGGCCGGCAAAACTGTTGGCTTTTGCGCTGATGTTTGTTGGCATCGTGGCAACCGGCGCGCTGCTGGACTGGCAGAGTCAATGGGATGAACTCAAGATTGCCAAGACCGAAGAGGGCGCGCTCAAGGAAACTTATCTGTCCAAAAAAAGGCAGGCGGTTAATCTGGATCTGATCAAGAAGCAGTTGCTGGAAACTCAGGAATCATTCGGTGCATTGCTTAAACAATTGCCGAACAAATCGGAAATGGATGCCTTGTTGACGGATATCAATCAGGCAGGGTTAGGTCGCGGCTTGCAGTTTGAATTGTTCCGGCCCGGCCCTGAAACCGTACAGGGGGCCTTTGCCGAGCAGCCTATCACCATCAAGGTGACCGGAAGTTATGACGATCTGGGCAAGTTTGCCAGCGACATTTCCATGCTGCCGCGGATTGTGACACTCAATGAAATCGCCATTGCACAGACCTCGACGCCAGGCGGGACGTTGACTATGGATGCGGTTGCAAAGACATTCCGTTATCTGGATGACGAAGAGCTTGCGGCGCAGAAGAAGTCCTCCAAGCCGGCAGGAGGTAACAAATGAAACTGATTTATCTGGCGCTTGCAAGCGTTCTGCTCAGCGGTTGCGGCGGCGAGGAGTTTGGTGATCTTCGTGAGTTTGTAAAGAATTCCGGTGCAGATATGCGCGGAAAAATTGCACCGCCACCCAATATAAAACTGTATGAGCCCTTTGCTTATGTCAACGATACGAATCTGACCGATCCGTTCAAACCGCGCAAACCCGAGGCTGTTCCCGGTGGGCAGCGCGGGGGTAATGAGCCCGATATGAATCGTCCCAAGGAAGCTTTGGAGGAATTCCCGTTGGATAGCCTCAAGATGGTTGGCTATGTGTTCAAGGCAAAGACGGGGCACGCCGTGGTTCGTGCGCCTGACAAGAAGCTGTATCAGGTCAAAGTGGGGAATTACATAGGCATGAATTTCGGTTTGATAACACAATTGACTGATACGGAAATTACGATTAAAGAGGTGGTGCAGGACAGCGCCGGTGACTGGTCTGAGCGTATCAGCAATCTGCAATTAGTTGAATGATTAGGGAGTACAAAATGGGACAAGGCACTATTACAATTTTCAAAGGCGCGCTGCTCGGTTTGTTAATGGTTTTTGGCATGGCGCAGGCCGAGACCCAGAATAAAATTACAGCATTGAGTGTCACCGAGGCTGGTGCTGGTGCGACCGTTATCAAGGTAGAGCTGGCACAGCCATTGGCGAATCCCCCTGCAGGATTTACCATCAACACGCCGCCCCGCATTGCGCTGGATTTTCCCAATACGGCGAATGATCTGGGCAGATCAGCCCAGGACTTCTCTGTGGGGGATTTGCGCAGCGCGAATATTGTGCAGGCAGGTTCCAGGACTCGCCTGGTGGTCAATCTCAATCAGATGCTGTCCTACGAAACTAAAATGGACGGAAATACCGTTCTGATCACCCTGCACGCCAGGGTTGCAGATCAGCCTGCGACAATTTCGCGCTTTGCCGACGCGCGTCAGGGATCACAAAAGCATACCCTGAGCAATGTAGATTTTCGCCGGGGCAAGAATGGTGAAGGCCGTATTCAGGTCGATCTGTCCGATCCGGGTGTTGGTATCGACATTCATCGTCAGGGTACCAAGCTGATCGTCGATTTCCTTAAAACCAATTTGCCGCGCAACTTGCAGCGCAAACTCGATGTGGTGGACTTTGCAACTCCCGTACAAATACTCGATACCTATGCTCAGGGCGACAACATCCGCATGGTGATTGAGCCTAAAGGTTCCTGGGAGCATGCGGCCTATCAGACCGACAATAAATTCATTATCGAGGTCAAGCCGCTGGTCGAAGATCCGAACAAACTGGTCAAGGGGGCTCAGGCTGGCTATGCGGGTGAAAAGCTGACGCTCAACTTCCAGGATATCTCGGTGCGCGAAGCGCTGAATGTCATTGCGGACTTTACCGAGCTTAACATGGTCATCAGCGACAGCGTGACTGGCAACCTGACACTGCGCCTGAAAGACGTGCCTTGGGATCAGGCGCTGGATATCATTCTGCAAAGCCGCGGGCTTGCGATGCGCAAGAATGGCAATGTGATTCAGGTGGCACCGATGGGGGAATTGGCCGCAACGGAGAAGAGTGACTTGTCGTCACGTCAGGAGATTTCCGAGCTTGAAGAGTTGCGTACCGAAAGTTTTTCCCTGGGTTATCAAACGGCTTCGGCGGTTGCCGTCATGTTGAGCGGTGGCACTCAGGCAGGAGCGGCACCTGCGGCTGAACCCGCCGCCGGTGCCGCTGCACCAGCTGCATCGGCAGCTCAGACGGGATCTTTGCAGCGTATTTTGTCAAAACGCGGCAGCGCGATGGCGGATGCGCGCACCAACATCCTGTTTGTTAAAGATACGCCGTCACGTCTTGAAGAAGTACGCAAGCTGATCAAACAGATCGATGTGCCGTCAAAGCAGGTGTTGATCGAGGCGCGAGTGGTCGAGGCGCACGACGGATTTGCCAGAAATCTCGGCGTGAGGCTGGGTTACACGAATCCCTCATTGGCACCAAATGGCGGGGCGAACAACTTGCTCGGAATACAGGGTAATCTGGTTGCTGCAGGTGGTGGTCTGGGTTCGGTGATGACGCCGAATACCGGTAACGTCAACCTGCCGGTCACGCTTGGTTCCCCGGGCGCCGGGATATTCCAGTTCGCCTTGTTCAATAAGGCGGCAAGCAAGATACTCAACGTCGAGCTGACGGCGATGGAGTCGGACGAAAAAGGCAAGATCATGTCCAGCCCGCGCGTGGTGAGCGAAGACAAGGATACGGATTGGGCGATCATCGAACAGGGTGAGGAGATTCCATATGTCGTTAACTCCGTTTCGGGCGGCGTGGTGACGAGCACCACTTCATTCAAGAAGGCGGTACTGAGGCTGGGGGTCAAGACTAAAATCACTCCGGATAACAATGTCGATATGACTGTCGAGGTGAACAAGGATTCACGCGGAATAGCTGCGGGCACCGGAATTGCGATTAACACCAACAAGGTGGTAACCAAGGTGCTGGTTGAAAATGGCGGAACCGTGGTGATCGGTGGCGTCTACAAACAGAACGATACGGATATTGTCAATAAGGTGCCTTTGCTTGGCGATATCCCTGTCCTGGGCTATCTGTTCAAGAGCAAAGGGGTTTCATCGATCAAGGATGAATTGCTGATATTCCTGTCGCCGAAGATATTGCAAGACAAGTTGAATTTGAATTAAGCAGGTTGTTTAAGAAACGAGCAGAGGCCCGGCGATGACCGGGCTTTTGTTTTATGTCGAAACAACTGCTGACCTGGGCAATTTATAAAAGTGCGGGATGTCAGCTTGAGCAAATGCTGTTTTCGGGTTATTCGTTTACAATGCGAACCATGCAAAGCAGCCCTACAAACAGCACTCGAAAATACGCATCCGGCAATCTGATCCTGGTAGGCATGATGGGTTCGGGTAAAACCACCATGGGGCGCATCTTGGCGAAGCATCTGAATAAGGTGTTTGTGGACAGTGACGAGGAAATTCAGCATCGCACCGGGGTGACCATCCCGCATATCTTCGATGTGGAAGGTGAACCCGGCTTTCGTCAGCGTGAAACTGCGGCGCTGGAGGCGCTGATGTGCCGCGACGACCTGGTGTTGGCCACCGGCGGCGGCGCCGTGATCGCAGAAGAAAACCGTGAGATGATGCGCCAAAACGGCATCGTCATTTACCTGAAGGCCGGTGTTCATGATCTGTGGTTGCGTACGCGCAACGACAGGAATCGCCCGTTGCTGCAAACGGGAAATGTACATGCCAAGCTGGCCGAGTTATTGCACCAGCGCGACGGGCTCTATCAACAGGTGGCGGATATTGTGATGCCCACAGGGCGGCAAAGCGTGCACGCGCTGATGCTGAAACTCGCAGGTGAAATCGAGGCCTACCGGAAAAACAACCAATAAATAACTACATACACGAGCTACGAAAATCTAAAACATTGTCCACGAAAGACACGAAAAGCACGAACCAACAACCAACACCAAAACTTAACATTTGTACAAATTCAAGCTTCAGTTTGTAATATTGCCATTTCATGTCCCTTGAAAGATATACGTGTTCAAGACTTAATGACTAGTTCTTTTTCGTGCTTTTCGTGTCTTTCGTGGACAAAAGGTTTGTAGGTTGTGGTTCTTGTGGACAGTTCGTAGCATCAATTAACAAAGATAAATTATGCAAACATTGACAGTAGGACTGGCAGAGCGCAGTTACCCGATACATATCGGCACGGGTTTGCTGGCGAATGCCGATTTGCTGGCAGCGCACCTGCCGGGGAAGCGCGTGGCCATCGTCACTAACACGACGGTTGCCCCTTTGTACCTGGAGACGCTGCAACAGGCCTTGCGGCAGATCGGGGTGCAAAGCTTTGCGATCATTCTGCCGGATGGCGAGGTGTACAAGACTGGCGAGACGCTCAACCTGATCTATGACGGTCTGCTGACCCATCGCTGCGAACGCACCACACCCTTGATCGCGCTGGGCGGCGGGGTTGTCGGCGATATGACAGGCTTCGCGGCGGCGAGCTATCTGCGCGGCGTTCCGTTCATCCAGATACCGACCACCTTGCTCTCCCAGGTAGATTCTTCGGTGGGCGGCAAGACCGGCATTAATCATCCGTTAGGCAAGAACATGATAGGCGCGTTTTATCAGCCGCAACTGGTGCTGGCCGATATTTCAACCCTGAGCACGTTACCCGATAAGGAATTGTCGGCAGGATTGGCCGAAGTCATCAAATACGGCCTGATTCGCGACCTGCCGTTTCTGAAGTGGCTGGAGCAAAACATGGACAAGTTGCTGGCGCGTGAATCAGAAGCGCTGCAATACGCCGTGCTGCGCAGTTGTCAGAACAAGGCCGAGGTGGTGGCTCTGGATGAGCGCGAAAGCGGCGAGCGAGCCTTGCTGAACTTGGGGCACACCTTCGGTCATGCCATCGAGTCCGGTATGGGGTATGGA
>JBAZCE010000022.1:0-20991 GCA_041671105.1 Gallionella sp. | reverse complement strand
TTAACGGCATGCCATAATACGCGCGGTGATCGTCGGCGTCTGCCGACTGTATCGATAGACTGATGCGTCGGCAGTTTCCAGCCAGATCTGCACGCATCAAATGCGCATAAGAGGATAGCTTGACCGACCTGCCCCGCCTTGCCGAAATGCAGCAAAGTCCCATTGTCGCGATGGCAGCTTTGGCGCGGTTGCCCAATACGGCGATTCTGGAACTGATCAACCAGATGTTCGCGGGCCCCATCGATGCCAATTTATTCATGAGCCAGTTCCAGCTTTTTTCTATTTTTGGCAACCGGGACTTTGCGCTCGAAATGCAGGCCAAAGCGCTGGAAATAAGCAGCATCTACAGAATCGAGGGCTGCAGTAAACCTGCCATCCGGCTGCTGGCACTGATGTGCGTAGGGGATCCCACCGATAACACGCCGCTCGATTATCTGATCGAGGACGCCGACATACGGCTCGACCTGCTCTACATTGTGCCGGGCCACCCGCTGCCGGCCAGCATCCCGGATCACGATGTCGCAATCGTAGCTCCCGGCGCGTCCGCAGGATCCACGCTCGAAATAATCGACAGGCTGATCGCTAACTGGCCGCGTCCCGTACTGAATCCGCCCGGACAGATTCTGCTCTGCTCAAGGGAACGCCTGTATCAGAACCTCCAATCGATTCCCGGCCTGGCTATCCCGCCCACGCTGCGCGCCGGCAGGCAGGATTTGGCAAAAATCGCAACGCTTGAGCTGCCTGTCGAAAAACTGACCGGTGAGCACGGCTACCCGATTACCGTCAGACCGGTCGACTCCCAAAGCGGCAGGAATCTTGCCAGGATAGAAAATGCGGCGCAATTGGCAACCTATCTGGAGGCGAGTTCTGCTCAGGATTTTTTTGTATCCCTTTATATCGATTATCGCAGTGCGGACGGACACTATCGCAAGGCAAGAATCGCCCTGATCGACGACCAACCCTTCATCTGCCACCTGGCGATCGGCGATAGCTGGATCGTTCACTATAACTCTGCGGGCATGATGGACAGCGCTTTCAAGCGCGCAGAAGAAGAACTGTTCATGCAACAATTCGATGCCGGTTTTGCAGTTCGCCACGGCGACGCGTTACGCGCTATCGCACAGCGCCTGAAACTTGACTATGTGGTGCTCGACTGTGCCGAGACCAGCGCGGGGGAACTGCTTTTATTCGAGGCGGACAATCGCGGCTGGGTACATGCGACCGACCCGGTTGATATTTTCCCCTACAAACAAGCCGCCATGAAGAAAGTTTTCGCCGCATTTCGCGCCATGCTCCTCCAGGCAATGAATACCTCCCTAATTAAAACATCAGACAGGACTAAACAATGAAAACAGGTTGGCACTGGCCAAAAATCGAAGGCGTATTGTGCGGCAAAATGACGGATCGCGAACGGCTTGGCCTGCCGGATTGCTATATGCAAACCCGCTTCGAAGACCTCATTCCGGAACTTTACGACAAGCTGCGCGGCCTCGATATCCGTGACTATGCAGCAATGGCAGAGGACAGGGCAACGCCGCTGGCGGAACGACTGGTGGCAGGCAACATGCTGGCACTGATCGGCGACCCCCGCATCGATCCGCTTGCCCCGGAGATGATCGCAATCGAAGGCGGAGATGTGAGCATCGGTCTTAACGAGACCGAGGTCGATTCAGTCATGCACCGCTTTGAACATATCGGCCTGGATGAAAAATGGATATTGAAGGAATGCCCCGAACATGTCGTCCAATTGCAGGATTTCAGGATGGGTAAATATCCGGTAACCAACGCGGAATACCGCGCGTTTTTACTCGACAGCCAATATTCAGAATTGCCTACCAGCTGGGAATTCCGTCGCTATCCTTTAGAAAAATCCAACCACCCGGTTTTCACCTTGAGTTCCAAAGCGGCCGACGCCTACGCCGCCTGGCTGTCGCAAAAGACCGGGCGCTCATTCCGTTTGCCCTCAGAAGCGGAATGGGAACATTCGGCAGCAGGCTGGGGCAGACTCGAATTTCCGTGGGGCAATGAATTCGAACCCGACTTTGCCAATACGGTTGAAACCGGGATTTTTGCGACCACCCCGGTAGGCATCTTTGTCGAAGGCAATTCCCCGTTCGGTCTGGCCGACATGGCAGGCAACGTCGAGGAATATGTGCTGGATCTTTATGGCGCCTATGCTCAGGGGAAATTCATCGACGACCATCTGGTGCAACTCAATGGCGAATACCGCGTCGCCCGTGGCGGCTGCTTCTCGCGCCTGCGTGACCTTGCCAGAACCCGCCGTCGGCACGGACGCAATCCGGCCTCACAAACTTACGCGATGGGCTTTCGCCTTGCCGAGGATATCCAATAAGGACTCAAAACCGAAAACCTTATCCGCCGATTCGAATGGCCAATAACCGCCCGGATTTAGTGAGCTCCGGGCATCACAAGAGAATGACGGGTTTGCGGCATCCAATTTCCTTTAGCGAACGTCTAGTGCCAATTGCCACTTCGCCACTTTCAGTTCTTCTGTAGTGGTATCAACTCCATCACCTCGGCTGCTACAAGGGGATGTGGCGTACTCTCCAGATGGCGTTTGCGTGAGCAATCGTTTGGCTTCCTCCACACGGTAAGACTCTGCCTGGTTATGCACCCATTCAGCATAACTGTTGCGAGAGGAGGGCTCGCCAACAGCCCGAAGCCAGCATTTCATCGGGCATTTGAGATAGGCTTCGAAGATGTGAGGGGTGATCGTCATCGTCGCAACTCTTTGTGGGGCACTTAAACGGCGCTAAAGCCTTGTTCAGCTTCTTCGTCTGCCCGCTTCAGTCAGATTATCAATCAGTCAACGCTAAAATCCCGCATGTGTTGCCCAGAAAATCGCGGGAGTCACGATTGGGTAGCGCTCGGCCAGCACCAGCAAATCCTTATCGCCGGTGATGAGGTAGTCCGCACCAGATGTATTAAGCGCGGCCAGTAAAGTACCCAGCACAGGCTGATCGTCAATATCGCGCAACTCCGTATCTGCCACTGGCAGTGGTTCAATGACTTCGGCTTGCAAGGAAAGCGCATCGACCAAGTCTTCAATCTCCGCCGATGTCAAACCGTGACGGTTTGCCAACCGGGGCAGCACGCGGCGCAGCTCTTCCAGGATATAAACAGACAGCAAAACCTCTATCGAACCATGCCGCCATGCGGACATAATTTTACCCGGCACACTGGCAGGATAAGCAATTCCGGAGAGAAGCACATTGGTATCAAGAACAACACGCAGCGTAGCCATGATGGCTCAACGCTTTCTGGTCGGTGTGCGCACTAGTGCTCGTTCATGCTCAATGGCGGCATTAATTTCAGCAATTCCCTCTGCCTCAGGTACATTTGAAAACCCTGACTCAATACGCTGGCATAGCGCATCAAAGCGAGCTTGCATGCGTCGAATACGCTCGAACAACCTGGCATCAACCAATACAGCAACCGGCCTGCCATCTTTGTTGATTACTACGCTGTCGTGTCTGTACTGCACCTGATTGAGCATTTCCCCAAGGTTTTGTCTAAAGGTCACTGCACTAGTTTGAGTAATCATGTTAGCTCACCATTATGATCGTGCTGGTCACTATGCATCAAAATTAATTGGTGGTCAATGACTAGGTCTTGCCGAGTGACTGTTATTGGCATGTAAGCTGATGCTCAATTCCCCGATTTTTAAATCAATGAACGGCGGCTTATGGCACTCGTTCACGAATGACAGGTTCAGAACCATTGAATTCGCGGGATGCTATTGCTGTTTTTTCACATCTCCGAGTTTGTGCCAGGTTTCAAGCAGGGTGTCGGGATTCAGGGAAATACTCTGGATGCCTTGTTCCATCAGCCACTGCGCAAAATCGAAGTGATCGGACGGTCCCTGACCGCAGATGCCGACGTATTTATTCATCCGGTTACAGGTGGAAATTGCCATCTGCAGCAGGATTTTCACCGCACCGTCGCGTTCATCGAAGCGGTTTGCGACCAGACTGGAGTCGCGATCCAACCCCAGGGTCAGCTGAGTCAGATCGTTTGAACCTATCGAGAAACCGTCAAAATATTCGAGGAATTCTTCGGCCTGCAACGCATTGGAAGGGATCTCGCACATCATGATCAGGCGCAAGCCGCATTCCCCGCGTTTAAGGCCGTTTTTCGCCAGCTCGTCGACGACCTCATGCGCCTCATGCACGGTGCGCACAAACGGCACCATGATTTCCACATTGGTATAACCCATCACCTCGCGCACTTTTTTCATCGCGCGGCATTCAAGCTCGAAGCAATCCTTGAAACTGTCGGCGACATAGCGCCCCGCACCCCTGAAGCCGATCATCGGATTTTCTTCGACGGGCTCATACAGTTCGCCGCCCAGCAATTTACTGTATTCGTTGGACTTGAAGTCGGAAAGACGCACGATCACGGGGCGCGGCCAGAATGCCGCGGCAAGGGAGGCGACACCTTCGGTCAGTTTTTCCACATAGAACGCGACCGGATCGGCGTAGCCTGAGGATCGCTGCACTATTTCCGCCTGCAACGCTTCCGGCAGAGTATTGAAATTTAGCACCGCCTTGGGATGTATGCCGATCAGGTTGTTGATGACGAATTCCAGACGCGCAAGACCAATCCCCTTTGACGGCATTTGCGCGAACTCGAAGGCCAGCATCGGGTTGCCGACGTTTAACATCAGCTGCACCGGCAGTTCCGGCAAGGCGGCCTCATCGGGCGCCACGATATCGAACGGCAAGCGCCCGCGATATACAAAACCCGTGTCCCCCTCGGCGCAGGATGCGGTGACGATTTCGTCCTCCGTCAACGCCATCGTGGCACGAGCACATCCCACGATGGCCGGAATTCCCAGTTCGCGCGCGATGATTGCAGCGTGACAGGTGCGCCCGCCCCGGTTGGTGATAATCGCGGATGCCTTCTTCATCACCGGTTCCCAATCCGGATCGGTCATATCGGTGACCAGCACATCGCCCGTCTTCACGCGGTCCATCTCGGATGAATTCGCCACCAGACGCACCGGTCCGATGCCGATTTTCTGACCGATGGCGCGCCCCTCGATGAGCACTTCGCCGCGTTGATTCAACCGGTATTTTCCTGCCCCGCCGGAAACGACCTGCGACTGAACCGTCTCAGGGCGTGCCTGCAAAATATAGAGCTTGCCGTCCAGCCCGTCACGCCCCCATTCGATATCCATCGGACGGCCGTAATGCTGCTCGATCGCCACGGCATACCTTGCCAACTCCAGTACCTCCGCATCGTTCAACGAAAAACGATTGCGGGAAACCGCCGGCACTTCTTCGATGCGGGTGGAATGCCCGACGGCAAGCCCGAAACCGAATACCATGCGTTGCAGCTTGGAGCCCAGAGAGCGCCTGACAATCGCCGGACACCCACCGGCCAGCATTGGTTTATGAACATAAAATTCATCGGGATTGACCGTCCCCTGCACCACCATCTCGCCCAGACCATAGGCTGATGTGATGAACACCACATCGCGAAAACCTGATTCGGTATCCAGCGTGAACATCACGCCTGAAGCGCCCAGATCCGAACGCACCATGCGCTGAATCCCGGCGGAGAGCGCGACGCGGGAGCCGGTGTAACCGGTATGCACGCGATAGGAAATAGCCCTGTCGTTGTAAAGGGAGGCGAAAACCGCTTTGACGGCTTGCAGGATGTTCTCGATGCCATGTATGTTCAGATAGGTTTCCTGCTGGCCGGCAAAGGAAGCATCCGGCAAATCCTCGGCAGTGGCGGACGAGCGCACCGCAAAGCTGCCCTCCCCCTCGCCTGCCAGTTGGCCGTAATGCGTCCGGATTTCCTGTTCCAGCTTGGCGGGCAGCGAGGCGGCGATGATCCAGCTGCGTATCTCGGCCCCCGTTTTTGCCAGCGCATTCACGTCATCGACATCCAGCGCGGCTAACGCCTGCTCGATGCGGCTATCCAGTCCGTCCACGCTCAAAAAATCCCGGTAAGCCTCTGCCGTGGTGGCGAATCCGCCGGGGACGCACACACCCATTGCACTCAGCTTGCTGATCATCTCGCCGAGCGATGCATTCTTGCCGCCCACTTGCGCGATGTCCGCAATACCTGAAGATTCAAATGAAATCACGTAAGGCTGCATGATGATTCTCCTGTATCAATGTGCATTCAATTCATAATTATCAATTGTCAATTGTCAATTGTCGTTTCACGTTGAGCGCTTGCAGCAAGTGCGCCGCCATCTCCTCGATCGAGCGGGAAGTCATATCGAACCATTCTATGCCGGCACGAAGCATCAGGCGCTCGGCGGCAGCAACCTCATAACGGCAATTCTCCAGCGAGGCGTAGTGACTGTTCGGGCGGCGCTCTTCCCGGATGCGGTGCAACTGTTCAGGTGCGATAGTCAATCCGAACAGCTTATCGACAAAGGGCAGCAATGAAGAGGGCAGGCAATCCCGCTCAAAATCCTCAGGAATCAGCGGATAGTTGGCCGCCTTGAGGCCGAAATGCAGCGACAGATACAGACTGGTCGGGGTCTTGCCGCTACGGGATACGCCGACCAGAATTACATCGGCATTTTTAAGATCTGCTGCACAGATGCCGTCGTCGTGCGCCATGGAAAAATTCATCGCCGCAATTCGTCTGGCGTATTCGCGATTTTCCTGACCATGACTGCGCCCGATAAAATGCGTGGAACGTTGCCCCAGCTCCTGTTCCAGAGGTGGGATAAACACCTCGAACAAGTCCAGAAACAGGGCGTCCGCCTGACGCAGCCGTGCGCCGATTGCGTCGTCCATCATGGTCATGATGACCAGCGGGCGCGGTACGCTCCCCATTTTTGCAATGCTCTGCACACAGGCATCGGCTTTTTCCAGGCTGTCCGTAAACGGGAAACGCACGTATTGAAAATCGATATCCTCGAATTGCGAGAGCAAGCCATTGCCCAGGGTTTCGGCTGTGATCCCTGTTCCATCCGATATAAAAACGATCGTGCGGCAAACGGCCTTCATGTTTCACCCCGAAAGATAGTGCAACGGTTTCATTATACGAGTTGATGCTGCACATAACCCATAAAATTCAAAAACTTTCTGTCCACACCATCTTTGGTGGGCAACTGATTTTTCTGGGATAATGGCGCATGAACGATACTATACAAAACCCATTCGATGCCCCGGCTGCCGGGCGCTCTTTCAACGAACTGCCGTTATCCCCCGGCATGCTGGCAACCCTGCAGCAGCTGGGTTACCTTGCGATGACGCCGATACAGGCGGCCAGCCTGCCGATGACATTAGCAGGCAGCGATCTTATCGCACAGGCTAAAACCGGCAGCGGCAAAACGGCGGCCTTCGCGCTGCCCCTGTTAACCCGCCTGAACCCGCGTCGCTTCGCGGTGCAGGCCATGGTGCTGTGCCCGACGCGGGAACTTGCCGATCAGGTGACGCAGGAAATCCGCCGTCTGGCGCGCTCGGAAGACAACATCAAGATACTGACGCTGTGCGGCGGCTCCACGATGCGCCCGCAGATCGCAAGCCTCGAACACGGCGCGCACATCGTCGTCGGCACGCCGGGCCGCATCATGGATCACATGGAGCGCGGCACGCTCAACCTTGAGGCGCTAAACACGCTGGTGCTCGACGAAGCCGATCGCATGCTGGACATGGGCTTTGTTGATGCCATTGCCTACATTGCAAAACGCTGCCCCGGGGATCGTCAGACGCTGCTGTTTTCGGCGACCTATCCGGATGGCATCGCGCGACTGGCACGCCAGTTCATGCGCAACCCGAAAGAGGTCAAGCTTGCTGAACAGCATGAGACCGGAAAAATACGCCAGCGCTTCTATGAAGTTGGCAACGATGAACGTTTGGAGGCGGTAGGTCACCTGCTCAAACATTACCGACCGGTCAGCACGCTGGCATTTTGCAACACAAAACAGCAATGCCGCTCGCTGCTCGAAGTGCTACATGCACAGGGGATTTATGCGCTGACATTGAACGGCGACATGGAGCAGCGGGAGCGCGATCAGGTGCTGATCCAGTTTGCCAACCGCAGTTGCTCGGTGCTGGTGGCGACCGATGTGGCCGCACGCGGTCTTGATATTGCGCAACTCGAAGCGGTCATCAACGTCGATGTCACGCCCGACCCTGAGGTGCATGTGCACCGCATCGGCAGAACGGGGCGTGCCGACCAGGACGGCTGGGCATTCTCTCTGTGCGGGCCGAGCGACCGGCATCGCATCATCGGCATCGCCAAGATGACCGGCAGCGTCCCGGAATGGCATGAGATGAGCGAGTTGAAAGACGAGGATGAATCGCCTCTGGTCCCGCCGATGGTGACCTTGCAGATATTAGGCGGGCGCAAGGAGAAAATCCGCGCAGGCGACGTGCTGGGCGCACTCACAGGGGATGCGGGTTTTACACGCGAACAGGTCGGCAAGATCAGCGTGACCGATTTTTCAACCTATGCGGCCGTGGTGCGCAACATCGCCAATGAGGCCGTGCGAAAACTGTCGGCAGGAAAAGTCAAAGGCAAGACCGTGAAGGTACGGGCGCTGTAATGTGACGCCCGCGAGACCGCAAGGGTCTTCCCACGGAGCACGGGGCACTGAAGTGCCAGCTCCTGATTGAAGGGGTGGGCCGTGCGGTTCCCGTAGCTCGCGCTACGACCGCTACGCTCAGGGTGAAGGGTGACACTGATAACGCACATCACAATTCGCGCTGGCATCAATACACCACTGCGACAATTCAAACTCGTTAATGCATCGCCCGAATGCAGTCGCTCATGACATGCGGCTTCGAGACACAGCCGACGTTCGCGATGGGCAGCTATCTGGCAAGCAACTCAATAGGTTGAACATCTCCAAAAGACCTTTACGGTGCATCGACAAATCATGATTTTTTGTTATCCCGTCAGCCACATCTTTGTAAAAATTATTTCTTCCCACGCTGCCGGCCAGTGCATTTTGTCATTGCTAAGGTCAAATGGAACGACCCAGAGCTTCAAGTCTGGCGAAAAATCAAATTGCGGAAGCACCGCTTTAAAATTATCTGTTTGCGGATAAATCATCAACATTTCACCATTGCCAGAAAGGTGTTTATGTCCATAGGCAAACAATTGATAGAAATCGGATTGGCTCAGGCCATACTTGTTCTCTCTATCATTTGTCGAAATTAATTTCCACTTCGTATCAAGAACTATGACTGTTTGCTGTCCATTTTTAATCAAAAAATCTGGCCGCAACTGAAAAATGCTTCTGCCGTCATGGCTGCATAACGATTTACTGGCTGCCTGTGTCTTCAATGTGTATGGAATAGGAAGCTTTTTACGCAATTGAGTTTCAACGTAGCGTTCAAATAATTTTTCCATCGGGAAAAGCAGGCTAATGCCCTGTGTCTTCCCACGCAGCGCCAATGGCATATGTTGCCCCAATACCAATTCGCACCAGGGACGGATCGGTTTATAGTGTGCCATCAGGCGATCATCTCGCCATTTCTGAAAATCGCTCTGTATATCCTTGCTATCAGGAATTTCTGCCAGCAATCCGGCCAGCTCATGCGACAAGCGCCATGTATCAGACTGATTGGTATTTTTGCATACACGCATTAACGCAGCTTTTAACAACCGATTTTCAGGACGATCTGGCAGAAAAAGATCATGGCGAATATTAAAAATGTGCGCGCGGCCCGGCGCTTGCCGCATCTGTTTCACTACATCCAGTTGACCTCGAAGATAACGCTGTTCTTCTTCAATCCGTTGATAGTCAAATCGCAAGCCACGCTTAATCAAATGATCCAGTGTAAGTACAAACTGTTTCATTACCCACTCCAACAATGGGTGATGAAAAGTTTCTATATTGGCTGCTTCTGTACTGCGCACAGGCAGATCCAGCGCCACTTCCAACATTTTTATTAGCAAAACGCGTGAAGAATGAGCCGCGTCTTCACCTGACTTATCGGTATGTTTTGGCAGAATTTCCAGCAATGTTCCGCAGGGGGTCTGAACCACACCTACAAAGTTGTCCAGTTTCAGCCAACGCCGATTTTCTATTTGCAGTAAAGACGCGCCGCCTTTAGTAAAGCCTGCTGCCAGATTGCACAACCAGTCAAACGCCGTCGGCGTGATGGTTGCCTGGTCAAGCGTTGCTGAAACAGTATCCGTTGTTAGTCGCGCATATTCACGCACGACTACCGTTTTCATGCAGCATCTCCGAGAATGGCGTGATAGCTCTCAATATTATCAAAGGCTTCCTCGTTGATTCTCCAGCACTTGTCGACGTTTTGGAGGTTGCTCGCAACATCCAAACCAAATAAATTGGCATGATCAGCCAATATTTTTTCTACAAAAGCTGGCACGCTAAGTTTTCTTTGGTCGTTCAATACCCATCGAATCCGCTCCCAATCCTCAAAGAAATACTCTTGTAATAGCGGCAGAATTTGTTGGCGGAAAATAAACTTCAGATCAGCTAATGTGCCTTTATCTCTCAGCGACATAAAATACGCATGCCCCAAGCAATGATCTCTATCCAGCAAGACCTCTATACGCTCATTCATCTTGCGCAGCAGTTGGCCAATATTCACGCCTTCGATCTCCACGTCATCAAGCAATTCAGGTTTAGGTGGCATTTCCTTAAACGTGAAACGTCGGCGGAGTGCGATATCCAGTCCGGCTAATGAACGGTCTGCGGTATTCATGGTGCCAATCAAATACACATTAGATGGCACACTAAATTGCTTTTTAGAGTAAGGCAAAGTAACACTCAGCGACTCATTTTTTCCTGCACGCTTGGATGGCTCGATTAATGTAATAAGTTCACCGAAGATGCGTGAAATATTTCCCCGATTGATTTCATCAATAATTAATACATGAGGCTTTCGCTCATCCGTCACCGCAATTGATACGGTTGGTTTCGCACCTGATCGTTCAATATGCGCCAAAAGATCGCCCCAAGTAAAACGGTCCATTGAATACACCGTTTTGAGGGTAAATTGTTTACCGTCGTTTAGCGGCAATATTGGCAACTGTAAATCTCGATACAGCCAATTAACCGGACGCACATGGTTGTAATCGCCCATCACTTCCTGCGGTACGGTTTCATCGTAGCGATAATCCCCTGCAACCACGCCGACAGCGCCGATTGCCTCCGCTGAATGTATACACAGCAGAATATCGCCAGGAACTATTTCATCAGAAAAGTAACGTAACGTGCCTTGATTGCCAGTACCTAATGACTGGTAGTAATCATTCGGTTGATACGATTCGCTTAATTTTCCAGTCTTTCCCCAACCAATGCGCGCCTCACCGTGATTCAAGCAATAAGTTTTTGTTGGGCTTGCGCCTGTACCGTTAATTGAAATTTTCCAGATGCGGGGGTTGCTGCGAATGCCTGCTTCCGGTTGAATACCTTGCGTTCGAGCATCGTCGCACAAACGCTTAAAAACTCCAGGTTCTACCAAGTACTCCAGTTGTTTTTCATCATTAGTCACCGCGCGCAATCCCTCCACGAAGTCTTCATAACTGAAGCTTTGATGAAAGGTTACAAAACGCACCTGTTCAGCTACGACTAGCTGATCAAATCGGGTTTTAAGTGCCGTTCTGTCATGTTTATTTTGTTCAAAATATCCCAGATCAAGAATACAGAGCGCCTCGTCGATAGTGGCGTAGGTTTTACCCGTGCCGGGTGGCCCAAAAAGAATCTGGTTTAATGGCGCTATTGTCGGCATTGGAACAGTAGTATCAATTGGCATGGGGCTGACCTCAGGGACATCTGTATTATCGTAGGCATCGCACAATGCGACGAGTGCAGCATGTGTTGGTACTGTCAGGAAAATTGCCGGGTTTCCTTGATCCAGCTTTGGGGCATTAGCAGCTAAATTACTACTGCGAGTCTGACTGGGCGGGTAAACAACTATGTCTTTCAACTGCCCTTTTACTGTATCAAGCCATGATCCTGGCTCTAGCCACAGCTTTGCCGCTTTTTGATCACGAGAAACAGCCAAACTACGACCTTGCTCAGTTGTAAAACCAGCTATTTTATTATTGGGCGGCTTAATCGGTGTAAATCGCTCTGGGTTGTCCTGAAAAAAGTTCAGCACCTCTTCAGGTTTTAGTACGAATGCAGACAAAAATGCATCGGCCTGATCCCAAACATCCCAACCAAACGTCAGCACGTCAGCATCACCACGTTTACCCATCACCTCTTGTTGCAACTGATTAAAACTGGTTTTGGATGTTCGACTTAAATAAGCTGTTAGATGCACCGCGCTATAAACCGGCAACACCGTTAGCGCTAAACGATCTTGATAAAGGAAGGCAATTTTCCATTTAACAGCCGTACCGAGGTCAGCTTTTTCTATTGCATCCAAGTTGCCAGAACGCGCTGCGTTGGCAATTTCAACAATAATTGAACGCACCTTTTCAAAAGCTTGCTCTGGTGTTTTACCGTATTTGCTATACCAGCCATACTCGGTCGAATATGACTTGCCAGCTCCATCAGCTTTATCGCTTTGGTTCTTGCGGGAATACACTCCAAATTTGAAAGCGGAGCCTCCCCATATTGATCCCAGTTTTTCAGTGGCTAGTTCTAACCAGCCAATACTGAAACAATCTGAATCTCCAGATTTGGTGTACTCCTGCAGTGTAATTTGATTTAATTTTTCCAGCGGCCAGCGTTGTAAAAACTTGTCCCATAACGCTTCAGCTTCAGATATTGAGATTCTCATGCTTACTCTTCATTCATTTCTAAGATTGTTACCGAATAAGTACAACCCACTGACTTTTTATTACAATAAGCTTCGCGACACTGGATATTTCACCAGTATTTCCAACAGAGCAGAACAGTCAATTAAATCGACACCATTCAAATAAGCCTGTTCCTTAGCTGTCCCATTAAAATACTGATTTGTTACCGCTGTCTTTGCAAAAACAACACCAGCATGCCTGACCTCGTAGGCCGCTTTTCCTGCAACGACTTCCTTGACGGCATCCCATCCAAGACTTTGACCTAGGATTGATGAACTCTTGCACTGAATCAATATTCCCGTTTTCCCCTTGATCGCCACTACATCGACGCCACCATCACCGGTCGATGGCGTCAGACTGGTTTTGTAACCCAGCTTGCTCCACAATACAGCACAAAACGCTTCAAACTGAACAGGTGACATCAAGGTGAGATCAGTTGCCGTAATTGGCGAATTATCCAACACAACTTCGCCGCCGGGCGCTTCTAAGTCAGAAAAATCATTTCCCGACAAATCTCCAACGCTATTGAGCATATCCCCAGACAACCCTCTTTTCCATTCCAGCAAAGCGTTAAGTTTGGAGTCAAAGGTCGTAAAATCGTTTGCCACGACCAACGGGCAATATACGAAAACCTGCTTGCTCTGACCAATACGATAGGCTCGGTCAGTAGCTTGATCTTCCTTCGCTGGATTCCAAGTGCGAGTAAAGTGGATCACATGATTCGCTGCTTGAATATTGAGGCCAAACCCTGCTGCTAGTGGCGACAAAATAATCGCTCCGAACCCCGTTTTTTCTTGGAATGACCGAATTTGTTTTTGTCGACTTTCTCCACTTTTGGCATTGGTCGAAGTATCGCCGTTAATAATGGATGGCACAAAATTAAAACGTTCAGAAATAGCTCGTTGCAACAACCTCTGCACATCACGAAGCTCGCAAAAAATAATTACCTTGTCGTTTCTAGCCTTAATACCATTCAGCTCCGCCAACAGCCATTTCATTTTTGGTGAATGAGTTTCAACCTCTGCCAATGGCTCAAGCAAGTTGGAAAGTTGTCCTATCGGCTGCGGATCAGCACAGAGTCGGCGCAAATAAATCAGCAAACCGAGGTGATTTTTTAATCCGACACCTTCAGATGCGGATTTGCGGTGCTGCGCTATGGCATTAGCGTAATGACTTCTCTGCCGCTCCGAGAGTGACAAATTCTGGCAACTCTCAACAATGGTTTTACTTGGCAAATCTTTCGCGACATCAGCCTTAATACGTCGTAGCAGTTGTGGCTTGATGATAGATCGCAACTCTTCTACCCGCTGTTTCTGCTCCTCTGTCTCTGCCTCAATGGGCTTACGGTAGGTTGCTCCAAACTCGTTAAGAGCCCCCAATAACCCTGGTTGAATGAAATCGAACAAACACCACAGATCAGCCAAGCTGTTTTCAACTGGGGTCCCAGTGCAGACAATTTTGAAACGGACATTTTGCTTCTTTGCCGCCCGCGTCATCATCGCATTTGGATTCTTTATTTTTTGCGCCTCATCGCAAATAACCGCAGACCATTTTTGAGCTGCAAGCGTAAATTCTAAATCGCGCATGGTTTCATAAGTAGTCAACACCACTTTGGCATCTCCTAACCAATCTCGTCGCAGCAATCTGATTCCCGCCAACTTGTCGTCCATTACGTTTATAGGTGCGCGTAACTTGGCAAGATCGCTTCCGTACAGAGTCAGTAATGAAAACGTGTACGGCATGAAAAACTTCTCCATTTCCTCACGCCAATTTTCCAGTAGAGACACGGGCGCAACAATCAAAAATGGATCTGCTTTGGCATTTTCTTCCAGACAGGCAGCAATAAAAGTAAGTAACTGCACCGTCTTGCCCAACCCCATATCGTCGGCCAGCAGCGCTCCACGACATTCTTGAGGAGACAAGTCCCACAAATGCTGTAACCACGCAACACCAACCATCTGGTGTTCTTTCAGCTCAATACCAACTTTTAATGCCATTGGCAGCCTTGGTCGTCTGTCCGTTGGCATGGTGAGAATTCCCCGCCGCTCTTCGTAATCCACTTTTTCGATATTTGGCTTGAGAATTAGCCCGACACGAGGTTTATGATCATGTGCAACCTTGGGTATCTTGCCTTTGCCAATGTCTTGCTTTGCCTCTCCGATAATGGAAAGCATCTGCTCTGCTTCCACAACCGGAATCGGTTTCGGGCATCCCGGGAAATCAAACTTTGAATGCCCTTGCTCTTTGGCCTTTTCACACTCACGCTGGAGTTTATTTAACCTCTCCTCTGTAAACGGTAAATCAACTGCACCAATTTCTCCTTCTGGTATGAAGGTAAATCCGCACACAATGTTGTCCGGGAACCAGCTAGACTCATCACTCTTTCGAGCAATGAATGCCGAGTAATATGGCTGCTCCTCACCAATTCCTTCGATCTTTCCATTTGCATAACGAGAGAGATCAAAGACTTCAGCAGCGCTCAACCATTGCTTCTTGCGCAAGTCGAACAAAGCCGATTCCAGTAGCATAAGCTGTTCAGGCGTATCGCCCAAAATTTCCAGATCGTAGCCTTCCCAGAAACAGCACTGCGCTCCTGATGCTATCCGCTCTTTTAGCCTATCGATAAATTTATGTAACACCGACTCATCCGCAAACGGCAAAGTTTCACTGCGTATGTCACCTGCGATGGACTCCTCCACCAACAGCTCGCATCCAATCAGAAAGCAACCTGCATCGCGGACCATCTTGGCGGTAAACCGAGCATAAGAAATCCCTGCATCCTCTTTTGCCTGATCAATCTGATCAGAGTTCAGCACCTTGGCTGCATCTGGTCCCAAAGCTGCTATAGGATTGTGCAAAAACGTCTCGGCACGTTCACCCGCAACACGCCTGCCCGGCATTCTTTTAATCTCACTCAGCACTGTTTGCGCTTCAGGTGACAGCAGCACATGCACCAAGCCGGAACCATCAGGCACTTCATAACGTTCCTGCACTGCACTCAAACGGTCAAACAATTCAAGCCACCGAGGTGGTTGTCCATCGAAGCCTGGTATTACCTCCACAGTTTTTCTGTCTGAAAACTGTGTTTTTCGCAAAGCAAGATTCAATCGCTCCGGCGTCAGAACCACCGTTTTTTTCAGGAAATCAGCCAAATCTGCATTAGCTGCTAATGCATGAAGGCGAATTGATGACCAAGCTCGTCGGTTACTTTCGGCAGATCGCTGCGCCTGCGGTCTGTGGTGAAATTCACGTAGCGCATTTACAGTTTGCCATGCTGCTTCAGATAGTAGGATTTCACGCTGTCCGCACTTCAACACAGCACCGCTGATCTCTACGTTACCCGGCACAGGACTGTTATTTGCATCGACCCAACCAGCCAACAGAATTGAGAAATCAGGGTCGGTCAGTCCTCCACGACTATCCAACTTGGGTCGCCACCCCTCCTGCATCGGCAATCGAAGTAATGAGATACTGTTTCGGTAGTCGTCTGACGCTAGAAGCTGATAAAGCGAATTCCACGACAGCTTTAGCGCCGGGCCATCCACTTCAGCGAAACCTTCTTCTGCCAGTTGAGCCAAGAGCCCCACAAGTTCTCTTTGTTCACCAAAATTGTGGGGAGCATCAATCCAATCAGTAGTCGCGGCAGAAAATACAATATTTGCATCGTGATATTTGGTGCAAAGTGTCATTTTTTCTGATGGTATAGACTCAACCATGTTTGTTGATTTAAAAGGCCAGACTCTCATCATTGTTTCCACCAACCCCGTTCTGGTTTGTATTTAAATCCCCACGATTCCAGATTACGGTCAATTTCTGGGTGCTTACCTTTTTGTGTAAGCACCCAAAATGCGCCACCAGCCCCCCTATTATTTTCCGTTCTAATGGCGAACTTTTTCACATACTGATCGACGTAGGAGAAATTATGTCCTGCAACTTGGGATGGGATCGTTGGGTTAGTTGGCGCATTTGAAAATGAAGGACGGTATCCCACTTTCGGACAAATAGCCTGATCGAAATTATTCTCCCAGCCAATAGCGACATGATTGTGAGGCACACCCAACTTTTTATTTTTGAGAGCAGAAAGATGGATTGAGTTAGCATTTAAATCAAATGGAACAGGCTGAAGATGATAAAGATAACAAGCGTTTCCGGTTATTCCAAACTCAACAATCAAACAATTGCCAATACGCATAATGAATGCGTTATTGTTTGAGGGGCCAGAATTATCTAACCTGAGCAGCCGTCCCACGGACCTTTCACGCAATTCCCGGTAAGGCTGGCTCCGATTTCTCATGGCATCTGGCCCTAACGCCAACCATAGATCCTCAATGGCGGGCTCAAAACGAAGCCAGTAATTAAGCCGCCGTTGGTCAGCTTGTCCATCTTCACTGAGTACTGCGAAAAAATCTGTTATCAGTCGCCGTTTAAGCCACCCATTAACCATTTCGCGTGCTTCTGAATCTGGCTGCCCATCTATCTTCTTTACCCAAGCATCCCATGCCATGCGCTTCAACCACGGGTTGCCGACAATAGATACAGCTGCATCACGCAATGCAGGATGCTCCAGTTTACTGGTACAGAGAGCGTATCGACTAACTAACAGAGCAACCGCACGAATTTTGAGGAGAGGGGAAACTTTCACTTCCGTTTGTCCTTGCACCAGCTTGAGTAAATTTTCGAGATGTGATTTGAACGGATCGTCTCCAAATTCTGCTGCTGCCCTCACTTGGGAGAGGATTGTCTCTTCCATAACCCAAGAGTCAGTCAATATTCCCAAGCACTGCCTTGCTTCTTCGATTTTAGAGTTATTACCATGCAGCATATCCTCACCGTAGCGGTGGCATGGGTTATTTGTCAGGAGATTTTCGTGTTTAGTTAATGCAATAAACCAGTTTGGCAGGCGAATTTTGCCATTTCTTCCATCAAGCGCGAATTGCGTGCGTTGGCGCGCTAACCAATCGCGCAATATTTCCCAACCAGCAAATGCTTCCTTAGTGGTCTGTTCATCATAACGAGAAAATGAGAAATAACTGCTCAGCAAAGCTTGAAAGCACCTGAGTCTCTGCCTAGACTCACTTAATCGTTCAACATCAACTAGTAAATCACCGCGCAACTTATCATTGCCCAACAAGACCCAATCATCCTGCATTCTCGTTGCGAAACCGTAACAGAGATATTTTAGCTCACGAAAAGTCGTCACACGTTGTGAACTGCGGTATGCAGCAACAACTTCGTTGATTGAAGTATTGGTCGGTGCAGAGGATAGCCCATCCAATTTGCCGTTAATTTCTTGCAGTCTTTTGACAGACTTTAAGTTCTCCCAGCTTAATGAGGTGGACAGTACCTCACAAAAAACATGTGATAGAGATGATTGAAGTTGAGCAAGCTCGTTCATTTCAGTCTGCAGGGCAGCGTTCGTCAGGGTCTAATGGTGCATCACGCGGTGGCTGGCGCTTTTCATCAAGCTCCAGAAATTCCAATTTCAGCTCAATACGTCGACTTTCCTCAAGGCTAGCCTTGAGTGCGTTGAACGAAGACCCTCCCACTAAAAACAGTTCACGCACTAGCAATCTATCAGCATCAGACAAAGCATCCGGTGCTGACTTGGGGGATGTAAGCAATATACACAGCACGCGTTCTGAGCGTTGCAAACTTAAATTAAGGTTGTGAATGTATGATCCACGCTGATCAGCAAAACCTTCGACGACAATACGTTTAAACCATTTTTGTCCTAATGGATCACGCACATTGGTCAGCACTTTTGGAACAAAAGCACGGAGCGTGGCCGCTTGCTCAGTATTCAACCCGGATTTGTTAGTTTCAAAGTTCGCAAGTGGACCAAAATCTATTGAGTGCCCTCGCACAATAATTCCGGGATACTCCTTGGCCGCTTCGGCAATCTGCCCCAATAGCTTTTGAATATCTTGATCACGTTGTGCTTGCTTTTTTGCGACCTCATCTGGTTTTTGTGTAACTGCGAATAAAGCTACTGTTACAGAAACCAGAAATAGCACCATCAAAGCAGTCATTAAGTCAGCGAACGAAATCCAAAATGGCTTTTCAGCCTCTTCACGGGATCGCTTACGGGAAGGTAGCTTCAGCCCTATCACGGTCTATCACCCCTTTCTGCTAGGCAATTCGTCAAGTGTATTTCCCAAGTCTTCAATTCCCCCACGCAACAAATTCACTGAATTCGTGAGTTCATGCTGAAATTGGTTATTGCCGACTTGCAATGTCTTCGAAATTTCATTAGCAAAGCTTCGATGTGTCTCAGTCAGCACCTTGTTAATTCCTTGCAAATACGAATCGGCCTGCTGCTGCGCCTGGCCAAGCTGTTCAGCAGCAGCTTTAAGCTGACTAACGAGTTGTGTGGTTAAACTTGCTTCTTTTTTGGCACCATCCATCGTTATTTTAAGGTCCGACAACATGGATGCTAACGCATCGCTGGTTCGCCGATAGTCGGCAAACATCTGTTGAGCAGATGAAGTTGCAGAATTCAGCGATTGTGCAGAGGACTGTATCTGCGCGGTCGCATTAGTGGCTGCATTCATAGTTCCGACTACGCCTTGACCGGCCTTAGCGAAATCATTCGCAGCGTGTTCTAACTTCTCTGCACCGACATTCATGCCATCAATAGACTTTGTAGTCGCAGAGGTCAAAGTTGAAACACTGACCTGTAAATCAGTGCTTGTTTTCACCAATTGACTGATAAGCGCTTCCACCGATCCAGAAAGATGGGTCACCGCATTAGTTTGGGTGTCGTTATTTTTCGTTGTTTGCTCTTGAATCTGCCCGATAACGCTAGCTACCTGCTCACCCAACTTGCCCAATGTCTCCTGAATTTTTTGAGCGGATTCAGTATGTGATTGACTGACTGAATCTCGAATCTGCGCGGCAAACTCACCCATCTGTTTATTCAAAATATCTTGGCGAGTTTCCATTGATGCGATGGCATTATTTAGTTGATCAGCCATTGCTCCGGCAGCATTTTGACCCGCCGTATCCATATTAGATGCCAGTTGATCGAAGCGAGCAGCAGTTGCCTGCATAGCTTGTGACGTTTGAACCAACAAATCACTCATGCCATGCAACTGCCCTCCGAACATTTTCTCCATCCGCTCGGAAAAATCACTCAGCACATCGGTCAACATTCTGTTGACCGCATCACCCTGATTCGCCCCAACACTTTTCACGGCATCGGAAATACCATTCATAGGGCCACTCAAACTATCCGCAATAGCCTGTCCAATTCCTGATGAAATTCCTCTGATTTGCCTCTCGGTCAACTCGGTCAATATTTCCTTCAAATCAGTTACAAGTGCATCCTTCAGTTGGGTGGCCTGCGTAGCCGAGGTTTCAGATGCTTCTACCAGACGTGCCAGATACTCTTCACCTGCGCCGGCATCAAAAAAACTGTCAATTAATTGGCAAAGCTGCTCAACCTGCCTGTAACGTAAAGTCAACTCGCGGTTAGTCCACCAGGTACAGAGCATTGCCAGACCAATAGCGATAGCCGAGACAATGAAGGCGCTACCAACCCCTTGAATCAGCCTGCCGAGGGAAGCGCGAACCGCATTAGGATCATCTGTAACCTGAAATGTATTAAGTCCATAAATCAGTCCAGAAAATGTTCCAATAATACCCAAGCCCGTCAAAATTCCGGGTAGGTGTTTATAGAACGCTGTCTTGAGGGGGGTTTCTACCAGTGCCTGTTCAGCGAAGAACACCTCTGCCATCGCAGTCGCGCGGTAACAGGTGATCTTTAATTGTCCGGCGTTATCAGTTTTCTTTTGCGGATGTAATGTTTCGGCATATTCGCTCCACAGATGCTTCAGTTCGTCCGTGACCATTACTGCCTTGATTTCATCAAGATCAACGATGGGCGTCCCACCCAAACGCTGTTTAATCCCGCCAATTTTTTGAATCGCGGCAGCGAACTCGTTATTTAGGCGCTGCGACGGGGAAATAAATTGTCGAAAAAAGAAGACAGTGGCAACCAGAAGCAGAAAACCAACAACCCATGGAATATATTGCAAAATTGAACCTGTGAAATCCATGCTAAACCCGCCCATTCAAAAATCCTAACGACTACACAAGGAGAAACGCTCCTTGTGATACTAACAAAATCGGTGTGCGAAATTTGATATATATCGCTGTTAGATAGAGATGTACTAGCCTGAATATTGCATGAATAGGGCGAATAGCACAGTAACCATTTGATACAATTGGAGTTATCTAGAAACCGATTCGTAAAAAATGCCTACTTGT
>JBAZCE010000021.1:0-21084 GCA_041671105.1 Gallionella sp. | reverse complement strand
ATGACTCTGGTATAGGCAGCCCAGGCCGTGTCGAATACGGAATCTCCCACGTTGAAGGCCAGAGTGCCTAAGGGCGAGGTCGCGCCGCCGATCACATCCTGAACTGACATGGTTCCGTCCGACGGATAGAGTTGCGAAGCCGAGATCGGCACTGCACATCCGCCAAAGGTCTTGCATTTATTGTCGTTCGGCGCGCTGTAATTGGCAGGCTGGCCGCACAAGTTGCCGGCATGCAGCTTCGGCTCGCTGGAGCGCATGGCACCGCAACCGCCTCCCCCTTTTTCGAGTTGGGCGAACCCGCAACCCCCTTGCGCCTTGCAGGAGTTGGAGCCGCGGCAAGTGTGGTACACCTCCATGGCCGCACAGCTGGCACCGGCTTTGTTGTAATCCAGCCCCTGGCAGGCGTGATAGAGCAAGTCGGCGCTGGGGGCTGAAGTTCCCTGCGAAAGATCGGGCGCTTCACCGAACACAGCCCAATACAGCGACATACGATCTCCTGAACCGCTCATCGAGGGATAGGGGAACGCGATCGCGCTGTCGCCCCATGAATCGGTGAGCACGGTGTTGATGCCGGCAATGGCACCTGTCACAACAAGGCTGAGTTGCTGCCTGGAAGAGGTCTTCATTTCATTCAAGGCTGCCGCGACTTGCCCCGGGGTGGGAATGTTGGTGGCTGCCTTGGCCGGGTCGTAGTCTGCCGTCTTCAGATCGTTTTCCGTCCAGACGTTGCCTGCTGCAAACCACTTTTCCCAGGTCATGAAGTTCGTATCCGTGACCAGGCTCAGCAGATTCTCGAAGCGTTGCCAATGATCGATGATGTCACCGCTGGAACGCGCGGCGGCATCGGCGGAGACGGGAGCCTGCGTGCCGGTATCGGTGTAGGAAGGATAGTCGGCTTCGAGTGCGGCCTTATCGGGTTGAAATTGCGGCTGGACGTAATTGTCGGTGGCTGTCATCCCGGAAGCCCGCAGTCGCCGCTGAAAGTGCAGGCGGAAGCTTTCAATGTCGGCGCTGTTGCCACCTTCGCCCTGATCGCAAATGCCCTTGATGATGTCGATGGCTTGATTCAATGCACCTGCCGTGTCGGTCAGGGTGATTTGTGCGGGCATCAGAGGATATTCGGGCTGGTGACCTGAGGACGTCGTGTTGAACAGATCGCGCTGATTGCTGAGATTGTCGGCATTGAACATATGTTGCCAAAGTGTCGTGCTGTCCGTGTATTCGATCGCAAGGTAATTCAACAGGCAGTTGTACATCCAGCCTATCGTACCGAACAGCGGCAGGTTGGCTTCGGTGCTCTGAGCCGTCCAGCCGGCGAAGGGAACGGCGGGGAAATACTTGTTGAGGGCGCCTGGATTGATATCTTTGCGCGCAGCATCGTGGGATTGCTCGATTGCCAGAAACAGTGCAATCTGATCGCCGCTCAGTCCGTCGAGATTAACCTTGACGTTGCTGAAACTGGTGGTGTCCTGCAAGTCGATGATATGCGGAATGACGGTGTTTCCCGGGCCATAGCAGCCCCAGCCATTCTCGCTGTTTTGCAGCAAAGTGCCGTTAAAAAACTTGGGTTCTGCACCCAGCACGGCAGCGAGATTTGCGGCCAGTTGCAGGTGCAGCATCTCCTGGATGAACACGCTGAAGATGCTGTTGTAGGCCTGTTGATTCGGGGTGAGCGGTATTCCCGGCGTCGGAGCCGTAGTGGACATGCCCGGCCACACGCGTCCTTGATAATAAGTTGTGCCTTGGGCATTGATTTCGTGAGTGCCCTGAATCGACTGCATCGCGCACATGTATAGCGGGAGGGTGAACATCTCCACATTGATGGCACCTTGCGTCAGCGCTTTGACGGCAGCGATGTCGGCGGGCAGATCAGCAAGTGCACGATGAATGACGGGCGAGGGAACGGATGGGATGACGCCTTTCAGCGAAACTTCAGACATGAAACACTTCTCCTTTATGGTGATGTCAGGCAATTCATTTCCCTGATTGTCTCGGGGGGAATGCAGCCGGAAATTTTTCCTGTTGTGGAGTGGTCATTCCACAATTGAATTCGACCATAGATCATCACGTTATGTAACTAACAACTCTGATAGTTGTTTTGTCGGTAAAAAATGTGGTAACGATGAAAGTGTCAACCAAATGCTGGTCGGGTGGCTCTGGTTTTGTGCCTGCTATGGGCGTGTTTCATCCCGCTCGATTTTTGTTTTATCGGATGTCAAACAGCTTCGTTGAAGCTGTTTGAGAATATCGCCAGCCGGCTTTTGCCCGGGATGAATTGATTTGATTGCTTGCGAGTGTGATTAAAAACTATCTCACTAATCAACTGGTTGGAATTTATTGTGTGATCTGCCTGAAATGTCGGAGGCGTTTTTTGAATCGCAGGTTTTTTCAGTGAGTTGCCCTGCAGATTGTCGAGTCTAGCCCTGCACCCTGAAGATCCTGATGACTTCGGGGATCACACGCATGCTGCGCATGATGCCGGCCAGATGCCGGCGGTTGTTCACCTCCAGCGTGAAGTGCAGGGCGGTGTATTCGCCCTCGTTGGCAAAGCTGACATTCTCGATGTTCGATTCCGCATCCGCGATCGCGGCGGCAATTTTGGCCAGAACGCCGCGCTGGTTGGCGACCAGCAATTTGAGACTGACCGCGAAAGTGCGCGAGATATTCTTGTCCCACACCACATCCAGCCACTGGCCGCTGTGACCTTTGCGCAAGGCGGGGCAGTCGTGCGTATGTATGACCAGTCCCTGGCCGCTTTTAATCACGCCGATGATAGGGTCTCCCGGGATAGGGCGACAGCAGGTGGCGAACTGTACCGCCATGCCTTCGGTGCCCTGTATCGTGATGACCGGTTTGATTTTTGGTTCGCTGACAACGGTTTCGCCGCTGCAGGCCAGCTGCTTTGCCACCACCATGTTGAGGCGACGACCCAGACCGATATCGGCCAGTATTTCCTGACGCGTCTTGATCCCCGTGTCTCTGAGCAGTTTGTTCCAGCAGGATTCCTGAATATCAGCAGGTTTGAAGCCCAACGCGTTCAACGCCTGATTGAGCAGACGTTCGCCCAGTTGCGCTGATTCGCCCGATTGCATGGTCTTTAAAAAATGGCGTATGTGGCCGCGCGCCTTGTTGGTGGTAACGTAGGAAAGCCAGGCCGGATTGGGTTTTGCATGGGGCGCGGTGATGATTTCCACGCGGTCGCCATTGCGCAGTTCGCTGCGCAGCGGCACCAGTTCGTGGTTGATCTTGACTGCAATGCAGCGGTCGCCGATGTCGGTATGCACGCTGTAGGCGAAATCGACCGCCGTCGCTCCTCTGGGCAGCGAGAGTATCTTGCCCTTGGGGGTGAATACATACACCGCATCTGGGAAGAGATCCACTTTCAGGTGCTCCATAAACTCGGCCGAACTGCTGCTTTCGTTGAGGCTTTCCAGCAGCTCCTGCAACCACTGGTGGGTCTTCTTGTGCAGTTCGTTGACGGTGGAATGCCCGTTCTTGTACAGCCAGTGTGACGCAACCCCGGCATCGGCGATCTTGTGCATCTCGCGGGTGCGGATCTGGATTTCGATCGGCGTGCCGAACGGCCCGAACAGCGTGCTGTGCAGCGACTGATAGCCGTTGGACTTGGGGATCGCGATGTAGTCCTTGAACTTTCCGGGGATCGGTTTGTACAGGCCATGCAGTACGCCGAGCGCGACATAGCAGGAGGCGAAATCTTCAACCAGCACGCGGAAGCCGTAAATATCCAGCACTTCAGAGAAAGCCAGCGACTTCTTCTGCATCTTTTTGTAGATGCTGTAGATGTTTTTTTCGCGCCCGGTCACCTCGGCGTGTATTTTTTTCTTTTCCAGCTGCGTGCGTATCGCGTCGAGTATCTTGCTGACCACTTCGCGACGGTTGCCCCGCGCGACTTTCAATGCCTTGGCCAGCACCGCGTAGCGATTCGGATGCAAATACTTGAAGCTTAAATCCTGTAATTCCTGATAAATCTCATTGAGCCCGAGGCGATTGGCAATCGGCGCGTAAATTTCCATGGTCTCGCGGGCGATGCGTTCGCACTTGTCCGGCCGCATCGCACCCAGGGTGCGCATGTTGTGCAGGCGATCGGCGAGCTTGATCAGGATGACGCGCACGTCGCGCGCCATGGCCAGCAGCATCTTGCGAAAGTTTTCCGCCTGCGCATCCTCGCGGGTTTCGAAATGAATGCGTTCCAGCTTGCTCAAACCGTCGACCAGATCGGCAACCGGCTGGCCGAATTTTTCCGCAATCTGAGCGGTGGTTATTTCGGTGTCCTCGACGACATCGTGCAGCAGCGCCGCGATGATGGATTGCGTATCGAGGTGTAGCGGCGTGAGAATGCGTGCCACGGCAATGGGGTGCGTGACATAAGGGTCGCCGGACTGGCGCGTCTGACCCTGATGGGCGTCGCGGCTGTACTCGATTGCCGCCCGGATCAGCTCTACATCCTGGGGCTTCAGGTAGCCTGAGACTTCCTCAATTAGCGATTCTGCGTCAGCCATGGTTTTTTCTGCATGCTTGTGAAGCCAGCCTTTTTGGAGTGCAGGGCACGAACCCGCTTGTTTTTAATACGCGCGGACACATTCTCGCATTCCATCGAGGCCGGGTCAGGATTGCTACGGGGTTAAGCCTGACCCCGGTTGAGTATCTCGATGCCGACCTTGCCCTTGCTGATTTCGCGCAGCGCGACGACGGTCGGTTTGTCGCGGCTCTCAGGCACCAGATGCGTGGCGCCGTTGGCGATCTGACGTGCGCGATAAGCCGCTGCCAGGGTCAGGTCAAAGCGATTCGGGATATAAGCTAAACATTCTTCTACGGTAATACGAGCCATGATTTACTCCGGATTTTGTAACTGGTTGATTAAGGTTTGATGACGAGACAGTTGTTTGGTGCCGCGTAGTCTGGCGGCCAGCACGACGGCGTTGAATTCACCCAATGCCTCGTTCAAATTGTCGTTGATGATAACATAATCGAATTCGGCTACATGCGCGACATCCTCGCGAACCGCCGCCATGCGACGTGATATGACCTCGACGCTGTCTGTTCCGCGCCCGTTCAGCCGTTGTTCAAGCGCTTCAAGCGACGGCGGCAGAATGAAGATGCTGACGCATTCGGGGAACAGGCGACGCACCTGCGCCGCGCCCTGCCAGTCGATTTCAAGCAGGATGTCGCGATCCTTGGCCATCTCCTGACTGATCCAGCTTTGCGAGGTGCCGTAAAAATTGCCATAAACCTCGGCGCTTTCCAGGAATTCACCGCGTCCTGCCATGTCGATAAAGGCTTCGCGGCTGACAAAGTGGTAGGCGACGCCGTCCTGCTCGCCCTCGCGCGGCGGCCTTGTCGTGTATGACACCGACAGGTCGATCTGCCGGTTGTTTGCGAGCAGGGCATGTACCAAGCTGGTCTTGCCCGCCCCCGAGGGTGCGCTGATGACAAATAAGCTTCCTGACATAAAAACTCCAAATAAATCAAACTATTACATTTAAATCCTGAATCCTTCACTTAGAAACAGGAACTTCAGCTCCGTTGTTTCGTGGGAATGCCCTTGCGGCATGAATCCCGAATCCTGTATCTTATCCTTCGTTGTGGAACCAGCTCATTCTGCGGCGCGGCAGCAGATAGTCCAATTCGTCGTCCGATCGATCCTGCAGACGTAAGGCATGGTCGATTTTAACCGAGGTATCCTTTGCCAGATCGATGATGATTGCCTGGTGACGCGGCACTTCCGGTTCATAGATCATGATCTGAGGGCAAAGAGAGTTATCTGTCGCCGCCGATACCATTACGGCCGCGATACGGCCATCGGAGAGTTGTACGATCGAGCCGGGAGGGTAAACGCCCATGGCGCGGACGAATAGCTGCAACAGCTTGTTATCAAATGCGTTTTTCTCTTTTACCCACATGGTTGACAGCGCTTCGGAGGGCGACATCGCGCGGCGGTAATCCATCGGGTTGGCCAGATTGTCGAAGCGGTTGGCGATCGCAATCACGCGTGCGGCAATGTGGATTTTATCTCCTGCAAGTCTGTCCGGAAAGCCGCTGCCGTCGATGCGCTCGTGGTGATGCAATATCGCTTCTAACGCTGGAGACGGTACGCCGCCGGCACGTGACGCACTCTCGTAACCTGCGCGGCAGTGCGTCATATACACCGCTTCTTCGAATTTGTTGCGTTCGGTGTTGCGCAGAATCGATGAGTTGATCGATGATTTTCCGATGTCGTGAAGCAGGGCGCCGACGCCGAGTGTGCGTAGTGCTTCATCGGGCAGGCGCGCCTGCTTGCCCAGCAGCAAGGACAACGTCATGACTGAAAGTGCGTGGGATGTGGCGCCATCCTGATGGCCTTTCTCGGCAATCAGCACGATTGCGCTGTCCACATCCGACATCAGCACTTCAGTTGATTTTTGGCTTACCTGATTGACCTGCTCTATGCTTTTTTTCGGATCCGCATCGAAGGATTTAAGGGCGCTGCCAACCGACTTGGCTGCATCCAGATAATGTTTCATCGTCGTGTCCAGTCGCTCGTGCAATTTTTTCATCACCCTGATGCGCTCCTGTTTCTCCAGTTTCTGCTTCTCAGTCAGTGCATCCAGACGCGCTTTTTCTTCATCGTCGGCAGGGTTTACAGGGGCTGAATCCAGGCGCTTCGGCAGCGGCGGTAATTTGCAGCGGGTGACATCGCAGAATATCTGAGGCAAGTTCAGCGCGGCGATCTGACGCGCCTGATTGTCGTCTTCGATTACGAAAGCGCTGAACAGAAACTGGTGTTCCAGCCATGAACCGGGCAGGCGCACATGTACCCCGGGGCGCAGCTGCGAGGCGTCGATGCAGATTTCACCGGGTTTCAATTTCGTATTGTCGTTGGGTTTTGCCATGTTCTTTAGGGTTGACCGTTATTCCAGATTTTGAATCTGTTCACGCATCTGTTCAATGAGGATTTTCATTTCCATCGCGCAGCGGGAGACTTCAGCATCTACGGATTTAGACCCGAGCGTGTTCGCTTCCCGGTTCAGTTCCTGCATCAGGAAATCCAGTCGCTTGCCGACAGCGCCGCCCAGTTTGAGGACGCGGCGCATTTCAACAAGGTGGCTGGCCAGACGCGACAGTTCTTCATCCACATCGATCTTGCTGGCAAACAGCGTGATTTCCTGGCGTATGCGTTCCTCTTCCGCATTTTGCAGCGCGTCCGTCAGCCGGTTGATGAGGCGGGCTTCATAGGCCGCGATGGCCGCCGGTACATGCGGCATCACGGCAGTTCGCAAGGCTTCAATTTTTTCCAGGCGTACCGACAGAAACTCTTTGAGTTTTTCACCTTCGCGCGCGCGCGAGGCCGAGAATTCCTGCAACGCGGTCTGCATCAGTTCGAGCAAGGTGGTGTGCAGTTCGTCGCTGGAGGCGCTCGGGGTTTGCAGCATGCCATTCCAGCGCAGCACATCGGCAACGCTCAAAGTTTGTGCATCGGGCAACGCCGCCTGCACCTCCTTGTTCCATACGGATAATTGTTGCAACAGTTCGCGATTGAGCGTCGTGCCGCCTGTCGCCTCGCGTGCCGCATAATTGATCCGGCATTCGACCTTGCCGCGCTGTAATTGTGCCGTGATCAGCTCGCGCAAGCTGCCTTCGAAGCTGCGCAATTCGTCCGGCATGCGCAACTGAATATCCAGATAGCGATGATTGACGGCGCGCAATTCCAGCGTCAGGGTGCCGGCGGTAAAATCGGCGCTGGTATTGGCATATCCGGTCATACTTAAAATCATGGTGTGAGCTTCCAAAATAACGGGCTTGGCATAAAGCCGCCCTTGAATAGATCCGTCATGCCCGTTTCCCTCTCCCCAACCCTCGGGTAAAACAACTAGCCATTCGTCTAAGCACGATAAAACTGTGCAAGTCGCTGGTTATCCCGCAAGCGGTAGAGGGAGCAAACGTGTCGCTATGCGAGCGTCACATTTATCGGCGGATGAATAAATAGCTGTGCGGTTGATGTACATTATATTACGATTGCACCTATGAATTTTTCCATACATCAGGCCAGTCACATCGGCAACCGCAAATACAACCAGGATCGCGTCGCGTTCGCGTATGGTAATGATGCTTTGTTGCTTGTGCTGGCGGACGGTATGGGCGGGCATTCGCACGGCGATGTGGCCGCAACGCTGGCGATGCAGACGTTTATCGAGTCGTTTCCCCGTCATGCGCAGTTTGAAGATCCTCATGCGTATTTGTCGGGCACCATGCGCATTGCGCACCAGCGCATCATGGATTTACCGCAGAACCTCGATCATGCCTTTCCAGGTACGACCTGTGTTGTTGCGCTGATACAGAATGGTACGCTTTACTGGGGGCATGCGGGGGATTCGCGTCTTTATCTGCTGCGCAACGCTGCGGTCTTTGTCAGAACGCTGGATCATTCGATGGTGCAAATGTGGGTCAAATGCGGTGCGATCGATGCGGAAGAGGCGCGCACTCACCCCAGGCGTAACCAGATTACCAATTGTCTGGGCGGCGTCGAAGACTTGTTTGAGATCGAGCTTGGCAAGCCTGTCGCGCTGCAATCAGGGGATGTGGTTTTGCTTTGCAGCGACGGTTTGTTCGGACCGTTTGTCGATGAGGAGCTGGCCTCAGCATTTGCCGTTGATCCTGTTGCCGCAGCGTTGGACAAGCTGGTTGAGCAGGCTGTCGCGCGTGAAAATGGAAAGGCCGACAATGCCACCGGTATCGCGATGCGCTGGGGAAATGCGGAGCCCGCTCACGAAACCGATGTTGTCATCAGCAGCATCCTCGACATCCAATAAAGCCAGTTTCCAGTTTCCAGTTTTCAGTTTTCAGTTTTCAGTTTCCCGTTTTTAGTTTTCAATTGTCCATTATCAATTATTCATTATCTACCATGCGCCCAAGTCAAAGAACTCCGAACCAGCTGCGAGCAATACGCATCACCCGTCATTACACAAAACACGCCGAAGGCTCGGTGCTGATCGAGTGCGGTGACACCAAAGTCATCTGCACCGCCAGCGTCGAAGAGCGTGTACCGCCACACAAGAAGGGCAGCGGCGAAGGCTGGGTGACGGCCGAATACGGCATGTTGCCGCGTTCCACCGGCAGTCGCATGCAGCGCGAAGCCGCTAAAGGCAAGCAATCCGGGCGCACTCAGGAAATCCAGCGGTTGATCGGACGCAGTCTGCGCGCGGTGGTGGATCTGAAAAAGCTGGGTGAGCGCACTATTCAGATCGACTGCGACGTGATTCAGGCCGACGGTGGAACACGCACCGCCAGCATCACCGGCAGCTTCGTCGCATTGCACGATGCGGTGAACGGCCTGATACAAAAGGGACTGATCGCAGAGTCGCCGGTCAAAGATTCGATCGCCGCGATCTCGGTCGGCATCTATCAGGGAGTGCCTGTGCTGGATCTGGATTACATCGAAGATTCCGCGTGCGACACCGACATGAATGTGGTGATGCTGGGCAGCGGTCACTTTGTCGAGGTGCAGGGGACAGCCGAAGGCCATGCCTTCTCGCGCGCCGAGATGGACGAGTTGCTGGAGTTGGCCAAATCCGGCATCGAAGAGCTGATCGGAATGCAGCAGGTCGCATTGCAAGGTTAAAAAGCTGTCATTCCGGCGCAGGCCGGAATCCAGCGTTTTTATTCAAGAAGGCTCTTGGTTTTGTCCCGCGTTGCGGGGTAGGTTTTTAATAGTCTGGATTCCGGCCTGCGCCGGAATGACGGAATTAAGGTTCGGTTCATGAAAAAGTTAGTCATCGCCTCCAACAATGCCGGCAAGCTGCGCGAATTTGCGCACATGCTGGCGCCATTAGGCATCGAAGTGCTGACCCAGGCGGCGCTTGGTATTTCCGAGGCCGAAGAACCTCATGTCACCTTCGTCGAAAATGCGCTGGCCAAGGCGCGTCATGTCAGCCGTTTAAGCGGACAGCCTTCGCTGGCGGACGATTCGGGCATCTGCGTGGCAGCGTTAAATGGTGCGCCCGGCGTGTATTCCGCGCGTTATGCCGGAGATAACCCGAAGTCGGATCGAGCCAACAACGAAAAGTTGCTGCACGACATGCAAGGCGTTAGCGATCGCCGCGCGCATTACTATTGCGTGCTGGTGCTGGTGCGTCACGCGGACGATCCGCAACCGCTCATCGCGGAGGGCGAATGGCACGGCGAGATCGCCCATGAAGAGCGGGGCGACGGCGGCTTCGGCTACGACCCGATGTTCTGGCTGCCCGAATTGAATAAGATGAGTTCGGAACTGACCCGCGACGAAAAACACGCCATCAGCCATCGCGGCCGCGCGATGAAGGTGTTGCTGGAAAAGCTAAAGCAGTAAATTTCTGAAATAACGCCAGTATAAAAACAGTCTTCATAAGGGTTCTCGCAGGGTTACTGCCCGAGGGCAGTAACCCGCAAAAATACGAAAAATGTGAAGTCGTGTGGTTGGTGTAGCATGTCTTAGGGAATTAAGGATCTGCGAAGACCGCGTTGCTGAATGTGTTAGTCCCAAATAATAATGTCCGCTGTTGATTAAATTCACGCTATTAAAAACAGTGGCGGATATTTTGAAGATGGACAAACTTATTTTTTCAAAGAAGTGAAAGCAACGGGTAGATATCTACTTTTAATTTTAAATTCATCGTTCTTATGAGACCGTTACGCATTTTTATCAGCAGTGCGCAGAAGGAGTTCGCAGGGGAACGGTTAGTTCTACGTGATTGGTTGCGCAACGACGCTTTGATGCGCCGCTTTTTCGAGCCATTTCTGTTTGAGGATGTGCCTGCGGCTGATCGTCGTGCCGATGAAGTTTATCTTGATGAAGTAGCGGGGTGTGATATTTATGTTGGGTTGTTTGGCAACGACTATGGACATGAAGATGCTGCAGGTGTTTCGCCTACCGAACGGGAATTTGCTCAGGCTGCCTTGCAACACAAGACCCGATTGATTTTTGTGAAAGGAGCGGACGATCATCTGCGTCACGCCAAGATGCAGGCGTTGATCGGGCGCGTCGGCAAGGAGCTGATACGCCGCCGCTATGCCAGCACCAGCGGATTGATTGCCGGACTGTATGCGGCGTTGGTACAGTATCTGGAAGCGCATGAGCTTATTCGCAATGGACCGTTCGATGCCGCGCCTTGCCTCAATGCCACGCTGGCTGATTTGGATGAAGAGCGTATGGCGACTTTTTTGCGCCGAGCCCGCCGTGCAAGGGGGTTTCCGCTGCCGGAGGAGGCAACGCCAGGCGAGCTGCTGACGCATCTCAATTTGCTTGATGCGGGTCGTCCGACAAATGCTGCGATGTTGCTGTTTGGAAAACAGCCGCAACGTTTCCTGATTTCTTCCGAAGTGAAGTGCGCTCATTTTCACGGCGCTGAGGTTGCCAAGCCGATTCCGTCATATCAGGTTTACAAGGGAACGGTGTTTGACTTGGTCGATCAGGCGGTGGATTTTGTGATGTCAAAAATAAACCTTTGGGTGGGTACACGCGAAGGCGGAGCGGCAGTGCCGGTGGCATACGAAATTCCCCGCGAGGTGGTGGCTGAGGCCATTGTTAATGCCGTGGCGCACCGAGATTACGCCAGCAACGGTAGTGTGCAGGTGATGCTGTTTGCCGACCGTTTGGAGGTGTGGAATCCCGGTGGTTTGCCACCATCGCTGACGTTGGAAAAACTGCGTCATCCGCACGGTTCTGTGCCGGGTAATCCACAGTTAGCCGAGCCGCTTTACCTCACCCAATACATCGAGCGCATGGGGACGGGCACTGGAGACATGATCCGCCGTTGCCGTGAGGTCGGGCTGCCGGAGCCGCAGTTCCTGGTCTCGGATGGATTTGTCACTGTCATTCGGCGCAAAGCCGGGCAAGTCGTTGCCTCACAGCCAGAGTCACAGCCAGAGTCACAGCCAGAGTCACAGCCAGAGTCGCAGCCAGAGTCGCAGTCGATGGAACGGCGGGTGCGGGGCTTGTTGGCCAAGGGGCCTCTTTCCAAGTCGGAAATTTCCAGTGCATTGGGGCAGAAGGAAATTTCCGGTCATCTCAATCAGGTCATACGGGTGTTATTGAACGATCAAACTTTGGAATACACGATTCCTGATAAACCCAATAGTCGCTTACAACAATATCGGCTGACTGAAAAAGGTAAGTCGCTATTGCTAATGTCACGAAATGGAAGCTTGCAATGAGTCTTGTCGGGCAAATAGAGCGAGCGACACAACAGCATTGGAATTTAGGAATGTACGTATGAAACACCACGCATTGCAACCCGTCTCCCTCAAATCATACGATGTCAATTTCACGGCATTGCCGCCGCTGTCGTTGTATATCCACGTGCCCTGGTGCGTGAAGAAGTGCCCGTATTGCGATTTTAATTCGCACGAGACAAAGCCTGTCCTGAGCATGTCGAAGGGCGGGGCATTTCCTGAAAAAGAATATGTCGCGGCGCTGATTCGCGATCTGGAAATGGCGCTGCCGCAGATTTGGGGGCGAAAAGTCTATACGGTGTTTTTTGGCGGCGGTACGCCCAGCCTGTTGTCGGGTGAGAGCGTGGCTGAAATCCTGCGTCAGGTGCGCATGTTGCTGCCATTAGCAGGTGGCGCGGAGGTCACGCTGGAGGCCAATCCGGGCACGGTGGAAGCCGATAAATTCGCGGCTTTCAGGGAAGCGGGTGTGAACCGCTTATCGATGGGTATCCAGAGTTTTAACGATGCTCAGCTGAAGGCGCTGGGGCGCATTCATTCGGCCGATGAGGCGAAGAATGCGATCGATGTCGCGCAGCGCCATTTCGACAATATCAACCTCGATCTGATGTACGCCTTGCCGAATCAGACACAGGATCAGGCCTTGCAGGACGTGAAGACCGCGCTGTCCTTTGCGCCGCAGCATCTGTCCTGTTATCACCTGACGCTGGAACCCAATACGCTGTTTCACCGCAATCCGCCCTCATTGCCTGACGATGATGCGAGTTCGGACATGCAGGAAAATATCGAAGCATTGCTGACGGAAAAAGGCTATCAGCACTACGAGACTTCCGCCTTTGCGCAGCCCGGGCGCCGCGCAAAACACAATCTCAATTACTGGCAGTTCGGCGATTATTTAGGGATAGGTGCAGGCGCGCACAGCAAGCTGAGTTTTCCCGACAAGATTATCCGGCAGGCGCGTTACAAACAGCCGCAGGCGTATATGCAGCAGGTCATGCTGGGTGCGCCGATCCAGACGATAAACGAAGTGAATCGCTCCGAGCTGCCGTTCGAGTTCATGATGAACGCGCTGCGCTTAAACGAAGGCTTCGATCCGACCTTGTTCGGCGAGCGCACCAGCCTGTCGCTGATCGCGATACAGCGCGAGCTATTGGAGGCCGAAAGCCGCGGACTACTGTTCAGGGATCACCAGCGCATCGCTCCGACGCAGCTGGGCCAGCGCTTTCTCAACGATTTGCTGGAAATCTTCCTGGCAACCAGCTAAACCGACGTCATTCCGGCGCAGGCCGGAATCCAGCGAGCGTAGTAGGGTGCGTTCCATGCACCGTGGTGCGCACATCTCACCCTACCTGCCGCCTGCGGAATACCAGATCCCATACGCCGTGGCCCAGGTTGATGCCGCGCTTCTCGAATTTGGTCAGAGGGCGATAATCCGGACGCGGTGCGTAGTCGGCGGCGGTGTTTTCCAACAGCGGCTCGGCGCTCAATACGGCCAGCACCTGTTCCGCGTAATTCTGCCAGTCGGTTGCGACATGGATATACCCGCCGGGCTTTAGCTTTTGCATCAGCTTCGCAATAAATGGCCCCTGGATCAGACGGCGCTTGTTGTGGCGCGCCTTGTGCCACGGATCTGGGAAAAAGATGTGTACGCCGTCCAGCGTAGCGTCGGTGATCATGTCGCGCAGCACTTCCACCGCATCGTGCTGGATGATGCGGATGTTGGTGATCTGCTGTTCTCCCATCACTTTGAACAGATTGCCGACGCCCGGGGTGTGTACTTCCAGACATAAATAATCGTTTTGCGGGTTAGCCTGCGCGATCGTTGCGGTGCTGTCTCCCATGCCGAAGCCGATTTCCAGAATCTTCGGTGCTGTTCGGCTAAAAGCATGCTCAAGATCGAGAGGCGCCGCGGTGTAGGGAATGCCATAAACGGGTTGCAGGGTATCGACGGCGCGCTGTTGGGCTACCGTGACGCGGCCCTGTCTTAGTACATAGCTGCGGATGTGGCGGTTAACGAGAGGTTCGCGCAGCGATTCATTTGCCCCCTCGCCCGCAGGAATTAATGATTGCTTTTTACGTTCGCTTCCTCGCCCGCTTGCGGGAGAGGATTGTAGAGAGGGCTTCTCCGTGAGAGGGTTGAGGAGAGGGGAACAAGCTTGCTTGTTTTTGATGTCGTCGGTCATGTCGTATATTTTGTTGAATACCCTCTCCCCATTTCCTCCCCCACTTGTGGGGGAGGGTGCCCGGCGGGGCAGGAGAGGGAAAGTTTAACTGCGCGTGGAGGCGATGATGCCGGCAGTCGGGGAACTCGGGCTGGCGCTGTAGAGCTTTTTCGGCATGCGACCGGCAAGGAATGCTTCGCGTCCGGCGGCAGTTGCCTTTTTCATTGCGGAAGCCATCAACACCGGATTTTGCGCGCCCGCAATCGCCGTATTCATCAGTACCCCGGCGCAGCCTAACTCCATTGCAATCGCGGCATCGGACGCCGTACCCACGCCCGCATCCACGATCACCGGAACGCTCACTCGATCCATGATCAGCTGCAGATTCCACGGGTTGAGGATGCCCATCCCGGAGCCGATCAGGGAGGCTAACGGCATGATCGCCACGCAGCCGATATCTTCCAGTTGTTTGGCGACGATAGGATCGTCCGAGGTATACACCATCACCTGAAAGCCTTCAGCGACCAGCGTTTTGGCGGCTGCAATGGTTTCGATCACGTTGGGATATAAAGACTGCGGATCGCCCAGTACTTCCAGTTTGACCAGGCTGTGTCCGTCGAGCAATTCACGCGCCAGTCGCAAGGTGCGCACCGCATCATCGGCGGTGTAACAACCTGCGGTATTGGGCAGGTAGGTGAATTTAGACATCGGCACGGCATCGAGCAGGCTCGGTTCATTCGGGTTCTGGCCCAGATTGGTGCGACGAATCGCTACCGTGACAATTTCGGCGCCGCTGGCATCCAGCGCCGCACGGGTCTCGGCAAAATCCTTGTATTTTCCGGTGCCTACCAGAAGCCTGGATGAGTAGCTTTTTCCTGCGATGATGAGCGGGTCGTTCATTTTATTTTCTTTCGGTTTCAATTGTGAATTATCCATTTTCAATTATCCCCCGCCGACCGCCACGACGATTTCCAGTTTGTCGCCGTCATTCAAGGCGTGCGTAGCATACAGGCTGCGCGGCACGATATCGCCGTTTTTTTCCAGCGCGATGCGTTTGCCGGTATAGCCTAACTCCTCAATCAGCATGGCTACGCTGCACGAATCGGCCAGTTGGCGCGGTGCGCCGTTAATATACACAGTAATCACTTTCAATTTACTCTTCAGTTACGGTAAAATGCGATGCTATCACGCGGGTGTAGTTCAATGGTAGAACGGCAGCTTCCCAAGCTGCATACGAGGGTTCGATCCCCTTCACCCGCTCCATCCTGTTTTACCTTCTGAAGTTTAATAAATCGCGGATCAGCCGCATGTCCGTTTTTGTTCCACAGATGGAATATGCCAGTCATTACTGCCAATGACGGGCCTGATTCGTATCGGCCCAGTAATTTTAACGCGAGCAGGTTTTTGGATTGATTAATATATCGTTATTAATCAATTTTTTGCAAAATGCAAAAGCCCCTGCGCTATCAGTGCTGCTGACTTGCCTGACCGCCCGGAACATTGTCCGGAAGGAGACAGGTTAATTCACCTTGAATGTCCCGACCGATACCGACAGGTTTTGCGCCTGCTCTTCCAGCGATTCGGCGGCGGCGGCGGCCTCTTCCACCAGGGCTGCGTTCTGTTGGGTCACCTCATCCATTTGGGTGATAGCGGTGTTCACCTGCTCGATACCCTGGCTTTGTTCGCTGGAGGCGGCCGTGATCTCGGACATGATGTCGGTCACGCGACGAATCGAGCTGACGATCTCTTCCATGGTCTTTCCCGCCTGGGCAACCAGACGGCTGCCACCCTCAACCTTCTCGACTGAGTCGCCGATCAACATCTTGATCTCCTTGGCTGCCGCCGCCGAGCGTTGTGCCAGATTGCGCACTTCGGCCGCCACGACAGCGAAGCCACGCCCCTGTTCGCCGGCACGGGCGGCTTCTACCGCCGCATTTAAAGCGAGTATGTTGGTCTGAAATGCGATGCCGTCTATCACCGAAATGATGTCGACGATCTTGTGCGAGGATGCATTGATCGAGTCCATCGTAGTCACAACCTGGCCAACTACTGCGCCGCCCTTGGATGCAATGTCCGACGCGCCGAGCGCAAGCTGGTTGGCCTGTTTGGCGTTATCGGCGTTCTGTCTCACGGTCGAAGTCAACTCTTCCATGCTGGACGCGGTCTCTTCCAGGCTTGATGCCTGCTCTTCGGTGCGTTGCGACAGATCATTGTTGCCTGCCGCGATCTCTTTTGCCGCGGTGTTTATGGTGTCGGTGGCTTCCTTGATTTCGCCGATAATCTGGCTTAGATTTTCGGCAGTGGCATTGGCATCGTCTTTCAGCTGGCCGAATGTGCCGTTGTAAGCGTTGGTGATGCGGTCAGTCAGATCGCCCCGTGACAATGACGCCAACATGCGCGCAATTTCCTGCAATCCTCTGTCTGAGGTTTCAACCAGGCCGTTTACGTTATGTGAAAGCTCGCGCATGAAGCCTTCTTTGTCGGACAGATCGATGCGCTGCTTAAAGTCGCCATTTTTAGCCGCTTCGACAATGCTGCGGACTTCAGCTTCCACTTTCAGTTCCAGTGTCGCGTCCTGCCATTCCACGGCGGTGCCGATGCGCAATCCCCTTTCATTGTTCACCGGTATCACGGTCAATTTAAATGTGCGACTGCCAATTTCGATCGTGGTTTTGTGCAAGCTTGCCAGCTGCTTAACCATCGCCTGTTGATGTGCAGGATTCCTGTGGAAACTGTCGAAACTCGACCCCAATACCTTGTCGGCGGTGAAATGAGGCATCACCTCGCGAATCGCTTGTTCATTGATCTGGAACATGCGTTTAGCGGTGCGGTTGGTGTAAATGATCTTGCCAGTCGTATCGGCAATGATTACATTTGCCGTGGCATCGTCCAGAGCCGAGCGCACCCGCAACGCTTCATCAGATACGCGCTGTGCTTCGCGAACCATATACACCAGGGTTTCCTGCATGCTCTTCATGGCAGCCACCAGGCTGGCACTATCCCCTTCGCGGACAGAGAATTTGTAGTTCAGTTCGCCACCCGCGATCGCGCGCGCGACCTGTCTTGCATAATTCGGTTCGCCACCGAGTTCGCGCAATAACACCTGAATAATCCATATCGCGAAGAACAGCGTTGCCGACAAGGCGACTGCCGTCAGCATCATGAACATCCACCATTGACGATGTGCATTCGATGCAAGTTGATCTGCCAGTTCGTGCAACTCATCAGCCAACCCGTCTTCGACCAGTTTCATGCCGTCAATCTTTTGCGTGATGGTTTTAAACCAGTAGGTCGGATCGACAGCAAATCCCCCCGTGGCAAACTTGCTGATGGCGATCTGGCGCAGGCGCTCTACTTCGGCTACGGCCTCCTTGTTTACCTTGCTTTGGTATGCCTCCTGCTCGGTCTTGCTGGCATAACCTTTGAACAGCTCGGAATAGGTTTTCTGATTGGCAAGCAAACCGATGAAGCGCTGATATGCATCTCCTTCGAATTTATCTGCAGCAAAAGCCCCGTTTACCGTGGCGCGTTCACGACCCGCCATTTCCTTCTCGTTGAGGAACATCAGGTAGGCGTTGGTCGAGCGTGCCAGTTCCTGATTTGAGCTGATTTTGGCCGTATAGGAGATGACATTCAGCCAGGAGGAGATTAATCCCGTATAAAAATTGAATGAGTCCCTGGGGGTGAATTGCAGGCTGTTGATTGACTTCCAGCGTTTTTAGCCCGTCCTGAGCAATCGTCAACGTGTCTGTAAATCCTGCTTGCAAGCGGCTCTGATCAAGGCCTGCAATCAGGTTGTGCAATTCCCCGATGCGCTTGTCTGTTTCCTTGCGTTGCTGTGGCAATTCGTTGGCAAACTTGACGCCGTTGGATGACAGAAATCCGGCCGACATGCCGCGCTCTTTTTGCACTTCGTGGATTGCTGCGCTGGATTTTACGGCCAGCTCGGTCGTGACTTGCATGGCTTGCAGTTCCTTCAAAGTTTGCGTTTTTTCCCATACGCTGTTTGCGGAAAAATACAGCAGACCGAGAATCGGAAAAAACAGCAGCATCAGCAAACGCCAGCGCAGCTGCACATTGGACAGTAACGAATGCTCACCTGCGTGCAAATTTACCTTCTTGCCGCTATGTAGTAACCGGTAGCTTTTTTCTGCACGTGAAATCTCGCTGCTGGTCGCTCTTCTGCGTACTGAGGTATAGCCGATAACTTCGTTGTCTTCGCGTCTCGGTGTGACATGTGCATGTACCCAATAGTGGTCGCCATTTTTGCAACGATTTTTGACGATTCCTTCCCATCCATGCCCGGCCTTCAGCGTTTTCCAGAGATCGGCATAAGCCTCGGCAGGCATGTCGGGATGGCGCACAATGTTATGTGGCTGACCAATTAACTCATCCTCAGTGAAACCGCTGATGGCGATAAAGTCCTCGTTGACGTGAGTGATCAAGCCCTTCAGGTCAGTCGAGGAAACGATATTGATTTCTGCGCCAACGGGAATTCCTTTTTGGGTCACAGGCAGATTGGTGCGCATACTCTTCTCCGGAACGAATTTTTATAATTGGTGGGGCAGGCAGCGCAATGCGTGCTCTGAGCGCCCTTTTCCAGGCTCGGGCTGCTTTATGCAGCAGCGGCAATCTGACGAGCCTGGCTATTTTCTAGTGCATGTACAGCAAAGGCTGCTGGCAACATGTTTTAATAATACATCTTTAAAGGGGGCAAAACATCCATGATAAAAGGGTACGCTTTTTAAATTGTTTTTCGCTGACCTTTTGTTAAGGCGAAATTTCGACCATGACGGCATCGTCCGACAGACCTTGCGCACCGCAGAATGCTTCCAGCTCCGGCCATATCACCTCAAGCGGCAGGCCCGCCTTTTGAATGCGCGATACCAGCGACTCCAGACGCGACTGCCCATACTGTTCATTCTCAATCGACATGGCCTCGGTAAGGCCATCGGAGTACATGTAGATGTGCATATCGGGTTTAATGTCAACCTGTGCATGGGGTTCGAAGCTATCTATCGATTCGCTTAGGCCCAGCGGCAGTCCGCTGGACTCGATCCGCTTCATGCCGTTGCTCAGACAAAGCACGGGCGGCATGCCGCAATTCCAGATCGCTGCCTGTTTCCGGTCGGCCGACAACTGCAGTGCGTCGGCAGCCATGTAAAGCTGGGGTGGAAGCTTGCGGCAAAGAATGCGGTTCACTTCCTCAAGAATGTAGCGCATGTCAAAACCATCGGCAGTCAGACGATAAAAAACATATGAAACCAGCGGGCCGCCAACTGCAGCCGGCAGGCCGTGTCCTGAAAAATCGCCTACCAGCACATGCTGGGTACCGTCCGGACGGTAGGCAGACAAAACGATATCGCCCGCAGTTTTTTCCAGCGATGACTGAATGTGCCGTACCTTGAGACCGTTGAACGGACTTGCCGAGCGCATTTTTGCCACGATGTCTTCCAGCAACTCTTTCTCGTCGCTGAGGATCATGTTTTTCTCCTTCAGCTCGCGTTGTGCCAGTTGCATGGACAGCTCGGCTTGTTTGCGTTGAGCAATGTACAGGTTGAAAGCATGAAGCGTGGCTCTTGCGACAAAAAATGAAATATTGATGACCAGCAAGCCGAGTATCAGCCCGACGATACGCGCCTTGTCTGCGTTGCTTTCTGCTTTTTCAACGGCGGCATCCATATCATCCAGTTGAGTCTTGATGAATGGTTGCAAAGAATCTTTTAATGTGAGACTGGTTTTGTCTAAATTCAGCATCAACCTGTTTCCCGCGTGCGGCCCTCCGTCGATAAAGGCATGCGCCATCCTGACTCCGTTGCTATACAAAGCGTTGAAATTGACCCTGATCAGCCGGCAGCTTTTCATGCCATCCAGATTCCCCGTGGCGGCAAACAGTTGCTCAAACTTGGCAAGATCGGCATTAAAACGTTCGTAGTGTGTCCGGGCGTTTTTGAATCCGTCGTCCAGTCCGTCCCGGGCCCGTGTAGCGGAAATGTCGGATAAAAACTGCTGCACCTGGATGACATCTGTTTCCATATCCTTGGCAATCAGGGCGTAGGCGACGCTTTCATTTTTGACATGCATCAGGTAGTCGGAAGCGTCTTTTAGCACGAAGTGCAGCCATAATCCGAATGCGAAAAACATCAGGATGGGAGCCGAAAATCCAATGATAATCTTGGTGCGAACTTTCATGATGTTGTTATTGTAAGTGTGAAATGGATATTGCTAATTGCCGGGCGAATGATTTGCACATGGCATACTTATGATTTTAAGCGCCAGACGAGTCTATTCTTAGCCGGGTGAATTCAACGAGTGAGGCTGGCGGGCGCTTTTGATGGGTGACGAGGGCATAGGTTTGAAAGCAGGTTTCGTCAGCAGTATCGGCTGCTGAATCGAATTTATAGTAATTTCAGATTATCGGGAATCCGCGCAAAATTCCGGGGTCTTGTTGTAATATTTGAAGCAATCGCGCAGCTTGCGGCTTGCCTCTTCCGACATGGCCTCAAAAACAATGCCGCATTGATTTTTTTCATCTTCCAGACGCTGCCAGCTGATCCGCCCCCGCAATTTGAGAGGCTGCTGTTTTTTGTATTGATTAAGTTCAGTCTGCGGCAGGCATACCGACAGCTCTACCGGACTTGCATCGTCAAGCCTTGTATTCAGAGACAGGCGCATTCCGGTCAGACTGAAATCAAGGCTGGAGCAACCAATAGATTGGCCA
>JBAZCE010000020.1:0-21801 GCA_041671105.1 Gallionella sp. | reverse complement strand
GCCGTATCCGGCGTTTGCCTGTGATGCTGGGCTATCTCGCGGTCGGTATCCTGATCGGGCCGCATGCGCTGGCTTGGATACCCGATGCGCAGGGGACGCGTCATCTCGCCGAGTTCGGCGTGGTGTTCCTGATGTTCAGCATCGGCCTGGAATTCAGCCTGACGCGTCTGATGGCGATGAAGCGCACGGTATTCGGTCTGGGCGGCGCGCAGGTGATCGCGACCATATTGCTGGTCATGGCAGCGGCCTTGCTGTTCGGGCTGGATTGGCGGGCCGGCCTGGCGTTGGGCGGTGTGCTGGCGATGTCTTCCACGGCCATCGTCAGCAAGATGCTGGTCGAGCGTGCCGAGTTGAACCTGCCTTACGGGCAACAGATGATGGGCGTGCTGCTGTTCCAGGACCTCGCAGTCGTCCCGCTGCTGATCATCATCCCCGCGCTGGGGGAGAGTACCGGCGACCTGACCGCCACGCTGGCCTATGCGACACTCAAGGCGATCGCGGTGTTGCTGGTGCTGCTGGTGTTCGGGCAGCGCGTCATGCGGCCGTGGTTCCACGTCGTGGCGCGGCAGAAGTCCTCCGAATTATTCATGCTCAACGTGTTGCTGATCACGCTGGGGCTGGCTTATTTCACCGAGTTGGCCGGGCTGTCGCTGGCGCTGGGTGCGTTCGTCGCGGGCATGCTGATCTCGGAAACCGAATACCGCTACCAGGTGGAAGAAGACATCAAGCCGTTCCGCGACGTGCTGCTGGGCTTATTCTTCGTCACCATCGGCATGAAGCTCAACGTCGCCAGCATCGTCGACAACTTTGCCTGGATACTGCTTGCACTGGTGACCCTGATTCTGTTCAAGGCGCTGCTGCTGGCCCTGCTGGCACGCATATTCGAAGGCAACTGGGGGGTCGCTCTGCGCAGCGGCATTGGTCTCGCGCAGGCGGGTGAATTCGGCTTCGTGCTGTTGACGCTGACCGATGATGCACACCTGCTACCCGGTTCGATACTGCAAATCACGCTCGCGGCCATGTTGTTGTCGATGCTCGCGGCCCCTTTCCTTATTCAATACGGCGAAGCCATCGCGCGCCGTCTTTCGGCTGACGAATGGACCAACCGCGCCTTGCAGATGCATCAGATCGCCATCAAGAGCATGTCCAGTACCGGCCACGTCATCTTATGCGGCTACGGGCGCAGCGGGCAGAAGCTGGCGAGCATCCTGGAGGCCGAGAATCTGCGTTTCATCGCCCTCGATCTGGACTCCCGTCGAGTGCGCGAAGCCGCCGCCGCAAAAAAAAGCGTCGTCTATGGCGATGCCGGCAAACGCGAAGTGCTGATGGCCGCAGGCCTGATGCGCGCCAAGGTGCTGGTTATCAGTTACAAGGACAAGCACTCGGCGCTGGCCATTCTGCGGCACGTCAAGGAACTGCGCCCGGATTTACCGGTCGTGGTGCGCGCCAACGACGACACCAATGTCGAAATATTAAAGAATGCAGGTGCTGCCGAGGTCGTAGCTGAGGTGCTCGAAGGCAGTGTGATGCTGGCATCCCAGGCCTTGTTGATGGCGGGCGTCCCCCTCAGCCGCGTCATACGCCGCGTCCAGGAGAATCGCGCACGCCGCTATGCGATGTTTAACGGCTATCTGCGCGGCCTGCAAAACGATGACAGCGACATCAGCGATGACATGCAACCGCGCTTTTTAAACGTGCTTCTGAGGGAGGATTCAGCCGCCGTGGGTCATCGCTTGCGCGAGGCCGAACTGGATACGCTGGATATCGAAGTCAGGGCGCTGCGGCGCTATAACGTGCACGGCGCACAGCCGAGCGAGGAAATGATATTGCAGACCGGGGATGTGCTGGTGCTGCTGGGACTGCAGGAAGCCCTGGAGCTTGCCGAAACCAGGTTGCACAAGGGCGCGGACTAAATCTTTTCCAGCAGCTGGCGCACCGGCGTGGGAATAGCAGCGGATAAGGCTTCATTTACATCCATCCAGACCGCATCGCGCAGTTCAATCGGCTTCTCCGGCAATCTCAGCAACAGCGGCGTGATATGCAACTTGAAATGCGTGAAGGTATGCGTAAAAGCGGGTAATACGATTTGCTCCGTGACATTCCAGCCCTGCGCATACGCCCCCCACTCTTCGTCGAATTGCGGCATACACCACAGACCGCCCCATATCCCGGAAGAGCCCCGTTTCTCCAGCAGTATGTCGCGCCCTGCCATTGCCAGCAGAAAGGTTGCGCTTCTTTCAGGCACGGCGCGGCGCTGGCGCGGCGTTGGCAGCTCAGCCACGCGTCCGGTCCGGAACGCGACACAATCGCCTTGAACCGGGCACGACTCACATTTAGGTCGGCTTCTGGTGCATAACGTTGCGCCCATATCCATCAGCGCTTGCGTATAACGATCCACGCCCGACTCAGGCAACAGCGATTCAGCCAGAGTCCAGAGCTTCTCCTCGACCGACTTGATGGCAGGCGAACCCGCGACTCCGCAATAACGCGCCAATACGCGCCTGACGTTGCCGTCGAGTATCGCGCGACGTTCCTGATACGCGAGCGAACAGATCGCGGCTGCGGTAGAACGTCCAATCCCGGGCAATTCGAGTATCTGTTCAAACTGACGCGGGAATTCCCCGCCGTGCTGCGCCACGATAAGCTGTGCGGCACGGTGCAAATTTCTGCCCCGCGCGTAATAGCCCAGCCCGCTCCAGTGAGCCAGCACCTCATCCTCGCGGGCTGCGGCCAATGCCGCGATGCTCGGAAATGAAGCGATAAAGCGCTGAAAATACGGAATGACGGTCACGACTTGCGTCTGTTGCAACATGATCTCGGACAGCCATACGAAGTAGGCGTCGGCACACTGCCACGGCAGGTTATGCCGACCATGACTGCGTTGCCAGGAGATTAAACGCGAGGAAAAACTATGCATAACGTAATAATTGATAATTGATAATTGCAAATGGCGACTAGCGACTAGCGACTAGCGACTAGCGACTAGATTTTATCTGAACAATCCCTTCAGGCTGTTTTGAAGCCGATCCTGCACTTTCGATTTGATCTCTTCCTTTTTGGCTTCGACTTTCTGCTTCGCGAGCTCATTCACCATCGCGCCGAAATCCAGGGTGTATTTCAAATCGGCAAAAGGGCCTGACACGCGAACCGGCACGGTGATACCGCCGACATTATCCCGCCCGCCCTGCCCTTCCAGCGTCCTGGCCAGGGTGGCTTTGGCAAGATAGTTCATGCTGTCATTGCCGATATTGATGTCGCCTGCCCCGGACATACGCAGGAACGGCGATTTCATCGACAGATCGTCGTTATGCGCCACACCGTCCGCCACCTTGAAGCTTGCCTTGAGTTCCGAAAAGTCGGTCTTCTCGGTCTGGTTGGCAGATTGCGTTTGCGTCTTGCCCAGCATACCCTGCGCATCGCGCAATTTTTTGGCGATGTTGATGCCCTTGATCGCGCCGTCATTCAGATTCAGCGACAGATTACCGCCCATCGCCTTCTTCATGCTGCTTACCGTGTTGCCTTGCATGGTCAGGTTCATCGCGACATTCCCGCGCCCCTCCAGCGTATCGAAGTTCGCCGCGTCTTTCGTCAGTGCAGCAACATTAATACCCGTGAGAGCCTGATTGATCGAAATTTCAGGCATCGCTTGCGCATTCACACTCAGGCTGCCCTTCACACTGCCCTGATACAGATTGGCGGACAGGGGATTCACGTTGACCTGACCGTTATGCGCCTTCACATCCAGTCGCACCCCGCTTGATCTGATATTCGCCACCTTAAGCTGCCCGATGTGCAAACTTCCGTCAAGGTTGAGCTTACGCAAGGCAGACAGATCGAGCGGCTGTTCGGGTTGATTTGTCTTTACGTCGGTCTTTTTCGGCAGATACGGATCGGCATCGAACCGATCCACATCCACATCGAATTGAATCGCAGGATTTGAAAAACCGTTTACGCTGACTTTTGCCACAACCTGACTTTGCAACAAGCCCCCGGCCAGATTGGCCTGCACGACCTGCTTGCTGGCATCCACCTGAACACTGCCCTTCATCTCGCTGTTCACCTCCTTGCCCGGCAATTTGTCGGACAACGCATTCACGGCGAGCTTAAGATTGCTCAGATTGAACTGTCTGGCATCAAGATTGCCCGACAGCATTGATGCAAGCTTGATCTTGAAAGCCTGATCCGGCATCTGTAAAGACATATCCAGCGCCAGATTGGCGACCTTGAATGACTGCGCATTGCCGGACAACTCGGGGATGGAGAGGGCAGTTATCACATTGCCGCTGTCGAATTTAGCACTCAAAACCAGATTTTTGCCGGAAACACTGCTGCTTGAGAGGCTCAGATCGGGCGCATCGAGAACCGCCTCGAATGGCGCTTTTGCCCGGATACCCTTGACGTTGAACTCAAACTTGCTTGCAACGTATTCCCCCTTGGCAAGGTTGGCGCTCACATCCCCGATGGCCTTAACATTCAAACCGGCGATATCCAGCGCCGAGCCTGTGACACGAAAATCCATGTTCTTGAGCTGGTAAAACTTGCGATCCAAATCAAAACTCAATGTACTCGCAAATTGCGTTTTTACATCCAGCATTGGCTCATTCGCCTGTACACCGGCCGACAGATTCACTTTGCACGGTACACCATTGGCGATGCGCCCCGTCTTAAGGTTCAATTCCTTAATCGCGTAAAGACTGCCTGAACCTTCATCAAGGTAACTGAGATTGGTTTTTTCAATGGACACGGAGGCGATGTCGAAGTTGACCGGCTGGCTGGCGTCTTTGGGCTTTTGATCATTGCCCAGCAGGTCGTCGATGTTGGTTGTACCGTCCTTATGCTTGATCAGCGTCGCACTCAGTCCGCTCACCAGCACTTCATTGACCACAATTTTTTTGCTCAGCAGCGGCATCAGTGCCAGCGATACTCTTGCAGTTTCGACTGCAGCAAATTGCCTGTCGCTGTTATATTCGGACAAAGACAGCCTGCCCAGATTCGCTCCGATACTTGGGAAAAATGTCAGCTTGATATCGCCGTCCAGATGTAAAGTGCGCTGCTTGCTGTCCTTGACCATCTGAACGATCTGAACCTTGTAATCGTTCGGATTAAAGGTCGCCGCCAGATACGCGGCACCCGCCAGAGCGACACCCAGCATGGCACCAGAACCCAACAGACTGTATTTTAAGTACTTATTCATCATCGCCCCCGTGAACACATGTCAGACGAAAACCAAGAGATTACGTAGATTACGCCTTAAGGTGAAAACCGTACAACAGAATGGATGGGCGTCATAGCCTGATACCCCTCATTCCTTCCCGATGAATCAAGGAGATTCTGGTCGAGTCGTCCTTGACGATCACATCGACGGCGATCATATCATCCAGCCTGCGGCTGATTTTTCCGGAAAGCTGCACGGATTTTCTCGTTTTCAACGGGTCAACCGAAGGAATTTCAACAAACAGATCGATATCTCCACCCTTTTTCAAATCATCTGTCCGCGAGCCAAACAGGCGCACAGTCACCCCCTGACCGAAGACCTCCGTCACGGATTCAGTGATGATTTTACGCTGGGATTCGGAAAGTCTCATGGCCGGGGCCTTCATGATGAGTCGGATAGCACCTGTATAGCACCGACATACAGGCACGAAATCCTACCATGATGAAGCCAGAAAGCCCAGAATGACAGCGTAACCTGCGTCGATCAAGTCATTTCAGACTACTTACCTTAACGACTGCCGTAACGCATGAATATCGTTGTCGGTCTCGCCGTCGACGATCAAGGGGCATCTGAGCCGGATCTACACCAAGCTCGACATCAACGAAAAAGCCAGCCTGGCTGCCGAGATCAGGAGAATGACACACTAGTTTATTATTCCCGCAGCCCATTTCCTGCGGGAATAACCTCATTTTGACCCGATGAAACTCCGGATCAGATTACCTTAGAGTAGCGCGCATGTTCGGTGCGGGTGCGCAGGTAACGATCGAACACCATGCAGATGTTGCGTATCAACATGCGTCCCTTGGGCGTCACACTGATCCATTGCGGGGACATTTCCAGCAGGCCCTCACGTTCATATTCGCGCAGCTCCTCCATCTCGGTGGCGAAATAGCTGTCGAAGTCGATCAGATAGGCGATGTTGAACGACTCTTTGGTCAGCTCGAAGTGGCACATCAGCGCCTGAATGATCGCGCGGCGCACCAGATCGTCGGCATTGAGTTCCATGCCGCGCATGATGGGCAACTGGTCGTGATCCAGTGCATCATAATAATTCTCCAGATCGCGGTAATTCTGGCTGTAGGTCGGCCCGATCTTGCCGATCGCACTCACGCCCAGCGCGACCAGATCGCAGTCGGAATGCGTGGAATAACCCTGAAAATTGCGATGCAGTCTGCCCTGCCGTTGCGCGACCGCCAGCTCGTCTTCCGGCTTGGCAAAGTGATCCATGCCGATATACACGTAACCGGCAGAGGTCAGCTTGTTGACCGCCATGCTTAAAATATCCAGCTTCAACTGCGCCGCCGGCATATCCTCCTCGTGGATGCGGCGCTGCGGCTTGAACAGCGTAGGCATGTGCGCATAGTTGTAAATAGACAGGCGATCGGGATCGGCGGCAATCACGCGGTCCAGCGTCGTACCGAATCCTTCGAGCGTCTGTTTAGGCAGGCCGTAGATAAGATCAATGCTCACCGACTTGAAGCCGTTGGCACGCGCAGCACGAATAATACCGACCGTTTCTTCCTCAGACTGAATGCGGTTTACCGCACGCTGCACATCCGCATCGAAATCCTGCACGCCGATACTGATGCGGTTAAAACCTTCACGCCCCAGCAGCGCGATCGTCTCGTCGCTGACCTTGCGCGGATCGATTTCGATTGAGTATTCGCCGTCTTCCACCAGCTTGAAATTGGTTTTAATTGCGGCCATCACCTGACGTATTTCATCGTCAGACAGGAAGGTCGGCGTGCCGCCGCCGAAGTGCAGCTGCTCGACCACCTGCCCCGGCCCCAGCAACTTCGCCTGCATCGCCATTTCCTTGATCAGGTAGCGCACATATTCGGCAGATTTGCTGCGATCCTTGGTGATGACCTTGTTGCAGGCACAGTAAAAACACAGTGTGTTGCAAAACGGGATATGGATATACAACGACAGCGGGCGACTGACACCGCCGATTTCGCGCTTCAACACCCATTGGCTGTAAGTCTCGGCATTGAAGGCCTCGACGAAACGATCTGCCGTAGGATAAGAGGTATAGCGCGGGCCGTTTTTGTCGAGCCTGCGGATGAGTTCCAGATCTACGACCAATTGATTGTTGTTCAACATGTGTATCGCCGCTGTTTAAATGGGCGGGTATAATGCCACATTGAACGTGCCGTTGGTTTGATATAGATCAAAAATCGCGCTTCGATGCAACAAGCTGGCAAGTACCGGTAATTCGCCCCACTTCCTGCGACCCTTTTTAATTCGACAAGTGAAGTGACGTGCCATTACCCGAATCAATTCACCAGCCCAACGCGGCCTGTTCCAGCTGTAATCTGGCCGAACTTTGCCTGCCAGTTGATCTGACGCCCGGCGAAATGCACAAACTGGATGAACTCAGCCGGTTAAAACGCAGTTTTTCCCGTCACGACTATCTGTACCGCAGCGGCGACAAATTCCGCTCCCTGTATGCGATCCACAGCGGCTCTTTCAAGACCCAGATCCTCTACGAAGACGGACGCGAGCAAGTCACAGGCTTTCAGATGGCAGGCGAAATCATCGGCCTGGACGCGATCAGCACCGACATTCACACCTGCGAAGCCGTCGCACTGGAAGAATGCGAGGTCTGCGAACTTCCCTTCAACAAGCTGGAAATACTGAGCCGTGAAATACCCGCGCTGCAGCGCCATCTGCACAAGATCATGAGCCGCGAAATCGTGCGCGACCAGGGCATCATGCTGCTGTTGGGTTCCATGCGCGCCGAAGAACGACTGGCAGCCTTCCTGCTCAACCTCTCGCAGCGTTTCGCAGCAAGGGGGCTGCCTGCGACCCGGTTTCAGCTGCGCATGTCGCGTCAGGAGATCGGCAGTTATCTGGGCTTGAAACTCGAAACGGTCAGCCGCGCGTTCTCGCATTTTCAGAGCAACGGCATCATCAGCGTAAAAGTGAGATCCATCGAGATCGTCAATCTGGCCGACTTAAAAAGCTGCCTCAACAGCACGCGATAATCCTATAACAAAATATATAGCCACATCAATGATTGCAAGAGCAAAGCTCTTAGCAGGAATTGAGTTGTTTCATCAGAGAACACCGGGATCACAGAGGGGCGCAGGTCGGGCTTTCATTCAGGAATAGGCGATTTGTCGCCTTATATTCCGTGGGAATGCCCATGCGGCATCAGCCCGACATATCGGGCAGGTACGCGCATATCTGTTCGGGATAAATCCCGACCTACAAGCTTAAAAAACTGCCTCAACAGCACGCGATAATCCACACTTAAATAACGATCTCGTCACCTTCACGCGCAAGCCTTATATCAAGCCGCCCCGCAGCCTCCGGATGACGCGCCAGCGCTTCGGCAAACACCTTTTCCAGATCGTCATCGCTACGGGTAGGTTCGTGGTGAGTGCAATAGAGAATTTTGGCACCCGCATCCTGAGCCAGACGGATACAACTGTCGAAGGTGCCGTGCCCCCAGCCTTTTTTCGTCAGATACTCATCAGGCGTATAGGATGCGTCAGCCACAATGACATCGACACCGCGTATCGCCTCGACGATCGACAAGCGCTGCTCCTCAATCAAGGCCTGATATTCGTCATACCCCTCATCGCCGACATCGTAAATATTGAAATGCGGCTCATGATCCCCGGTAAAGAAAATCGACTTACCGTTGCAGTCTACGCGGTAGCCCAGAAGTGCAATGTATTCAAAATTGGATTTCATCTCGGCTTCCCGCACCGGGAAATAGCTGTATTGCAGCTGAACGTTCATGATGTGCTCGGGGCCGCAACCCGCAATCGGATCGAATGCGCCGTACAATTTGATGATGTTGCCCGGAATGAAAATGGGAATAAAGAACGGCAAGCCCTGTATGTGGTCCCAATGACTGTGCGTATTGAAAATATGCGCGACAATCGGCAGCTCTTTGAGCAAGGTCTGCGCAAGAGGAAAAATACCCGTACCGCCATCCAGAATGATCAGCTCGTTATCATCGGTGCGTATTTCGATGCAGGTGGTATTGCCGCCATAGCGCACCGTTTTTTCGCCGGGTGACGGGATCGACCCGCGCACCCCCCAAAATTTCAATTTCATTCCTTACCCTCCCGACTGATTCTTGCTGATTCTTGCAAAGACCTGAGCATCGTTCACCAGCCTGGAAATATCACCCAACTTCGCGATGACATCGCGCAACTCCCCGCCGAAATACGCCTCCAAAATGGGCGGCAATTCCTCCACCACATGATTTCCGCTATTGCCGATCTCAAGTTTTTTGCTGATCTGATTCGCCACAAAAAGGCAACTTTGCACCGTATTGCCGGGCTCGATCTCACTATGATGGTGACGAATATTGTCGGTAAGCTGTTGAGGAAACTGCCATTTTTCCACCAGCATGCCGCCCACCACCGTGTGATCGGTACCGATGATCTGCTGCTCTGCCAGATGCAGCGAGATTGACCGGGATTCGCTGCGCGCAAGCGCCTCCTTGAATTCTGCGGCCAGAAACTGGGCAAACACAACCTTGCCGAAATCGTGCAACAAGCCGGCGATAAAACAATCGGCCGGATCGGTATCATCCTTGCTGTATTTTTGACACAAGGTGCGCGCAAGACTCGCCGTGGACAGGGAGTGTATCAGGTAACGCTGCGCATCGAATCCTGCGGCATTCTGCTGCGGCAGAGAGCCCATCGCAGCAAACGACAGCGCCAGATTTTTGATCGTATTCAAGCCCAGATAAACCACGGACTGATTTACCGAGGTAATCTGCTTGGAGAAGCTGTAATAAGCCGAGTTGAGGATGCGCAACAACTTCATCGTCAGCACGGGGTCGGTTTCAATAACCGCAACCAGTTCCTTGGGCGAGCAATTGATATCGCGCGTCAACTCCAGAATGCGTTGCACGCTTTTCGGAAAAGCGGGCATCTTCTCCACGGCAGTGGATAATTTCCTGGTAATTTCTTCAGAAGTCTGGTTCATAATTTTCCGTTTTGCTCGCAGGCTAGCCCGTATTCGATGATGGCAGCACCGCTTGCTCAATCGTTACAGGTGCAACACCCTGTCATGTTGCCAGAAAGTCAGGCGTTAATTCCTGTTCAGTCGTCACCAGCATTTGTACAAAAAAATGTATTTTCATATTGGCATCTGGACTCATGGAAGTAAACTCGATCCCTGCGAGATGCCGGTTGCCGACACGCCTGGACTGGACGACTTTCGAATACACATCGAACGCCTCAAAATCGACCAGCGGAATATTAAAATCGAGCTTGATATCATCGAGTTCCCTGAGCGCAGTATCGCTCTCTATCAGCATACCGTGAAAGCCGATATCACGAATCGTTGCATTTATCTTTTGCGGCATCACGATCTTGTTTTTAATCAGCCTGAAACAACAGGGCAGATTGACTTCGATGCGGTGACTTCGACGCACTTCATTGCGCATGACTTCAATGCTCAACGATGGAATCGCATACAACTCGCGCAACTTGACCGGGTGCGCCTTACCTTTGACAAACACTTCCATTGCCTCGCTGACAGAGACAAAGTCCCGGCAGCGATCATACGTATTTTCACCGATCAGAATTTGACCTCTGAGGCTGAAGGATTCAATACGCGAGGCAAGGTTTACCTCTTCGCCGATCACGGTGTATTCGGAATAAAAATGTGAACCAAGCTTGCCGGCCATGACACTGCCGGTATTAATGCCGATACCCATAAATAATTCAGGGATACCCTCTTCCCGGTTTTGATTGTTGATTTCCACCATGGCGAGTTGCATATCAATCGAACAGGTCAACGCCCGTTTTACATCATCCGGGTGCTCGTCCGGGACACCGAACAACACCATGATGGAATCGCCCATGAATTTATCGACCACACCATGATGACGGGACACCACTTCGTTCATTCGCCCCAGACAGCGATTGAGCATCGCAATGACAGTTCCGGTCGGAAGTGCGGCAGTGATCGAGGTAAACCCCCTCAAGTCGGCAATCAGAATGGTGACCTCGCGCCGCACGAAGGAATGCCTGAACTCAACCGAATCGCCCTCTTTGCTCACGCCGAGCGCATACTGAACGATAGAAGCCATCTCTGCTTCAGCAGGCAGCCCAAGAGGCTTACCGGTTTCACGGCTGATCAACGCCTGCATCAGACGCACTGCCTCTTTGCTTGGATCGTCTTTCATGTGCCAATAGGATTTATTTGAAATTCGGGGTGAAGATGACATCGTTCAGAGTAGCCGTGGTGCTGACTCCGGGCCATCACGCCTCCACGGAACTAAGCCCCCGGCAGATTCTCTATCACCTGCCTCATCCGCGCTCATTTTACGCTATTTCGGATAACACACTGCCGATAAGTGGAAAGATACCAACTTACCTGCGCCCATAAGGATTGAGGGAATCGCGTTGCCTCCGCGGCTCCCTCAATCCTCGCTAGTGTTCGGGCGCCACTTTGGACGGCTAGCCGTGCAGGAGAAAAAGGCGATGAACGCCCCCCGTGAGAGCCGCTACGACAGTTAGCTTTGCCATTTAGCGGAAGATTTTGCCTTGCATGAATCGATAAACGCTTCGAGTTTTTCTTTAAGCGCATGGGTGATGTCAATAAACTCAATTGCAATCTCGGTATTGCGCAACGGGTCGGAGCAGGAATTGTTGAATTCCACTCGCTTTATTTTTGCCTGAACATGGAACGGAGTGCCATTTCCCAGCTGCAGGCTAACAGTGGACAAGTCGCCGAGATAGCCGCTGCCAGGTTTAATTTGCGACGTTTTCATTCGACAGCCGGTCATCGAAATATCTGCCAATTCCGCGCCATAGTGATGAAACGAATCGAAACCAATGTTGATTTCGCAAGTCGGTACGACCTTGAATCGCTCGGCGACACGCCGTTCAGTCAAACCGGCGAGCCGGTGCACCATATTAACCAGGTGACCGGGAGCAAAAGGCTTGCGCAGGTAATCGGTGGCGCCTTTTCGGATTGCGATCTCCCGTGTGACAGGCTCATCGTTACAGGACATCAGAACGAAACGGGTGTGCGCGCGGCCGGGGTCGTTACGAACGATCCCCAGAAGATCGAGGGAGGACAAACCGGGCATCTCCAGCGAGCTGAAAATCCAGTTGATGACGCGTCCGGACTTCAGCACTTGAAATGCATCGTCAGCATCTTTGGCTTCGTGAATTTCATGAAAGCCCAATTCCTGATGGAGAATTGTTCGGATGTAATTCCGCATGGATATGGACGTGTCAACGATCAGCGCATTGGACTGTAGCATGGTGCCTCTCCTCTCATCGTGTTGCTCCGGGCACGAACTACGCACAACCGGATCAATCTGTTTTTGAAAAAGGTTGCGGTAGCAAATGAGGGAGGACGCGGCGAAACAGAAAAATTTCATCAGTTTGGCGACTCCGCTGTCATGTGGCATAGCCAGTTAGACCGGTGGTTTTGCGTCCCCGCCTTTCGGTCGGTTTTGCCCTTTACAACCTTGCTGATTTGACTGTAGCAGATCATGACAATAAAGCGTATTAAATTTTTATGTCTGAATTTTTACCTGAGCCGGGATGGAATGTTTTGGCGACTTGCGGGTGCTGAAATTTTTATCGGGGAGAAAGTGCGCTTCGTGAACGACTGCCTGTAAACGCAGAGTCGTGCTTCGCCTTGATGAAAGACCAGTATCCGCAAACGAGACGAAGCCAATGTACAAAACGACTGGTTTATCGGTAATCCTTACGCCAACAGTCCATGTTGCACGGCGTATCTCACTAGTTCTGCGGTGTTTTTCAGATGCATTTTTTCCAGCAGATTCATTTTGTGCGTACTGACCGTTTTGTTACTGATGAAAAGTGTATGGGCAATCTCGTTGGAATTCCTGCCAATAACCAGCTGATCTAAAACGGTACGTTCACGATCGGTCAGCGCGCCATAGGGCCCGTCATCCGAATCCATATCATGGTCAAACAGCATGCACTCGGCAATTTCTTGTGCAACATATTTTCCGCCGCGTGCCACCTTCCTCAACGCCAAGATCATTTCTGCAATCTCTGCGTTCCTGGTAATGTATCCATGTGCCCCCGCCTTGATGACGCCTAATGCAATCTGCCGTTTGCCCAGCATGCTGAGCACCAGGATGGGCAGCACCGGATATTGACTGTGTATGCGCGCGATCAAGTCAATGTCGCAGATGTCGGGCATACCAATTATCACAATATCAGGCATGCGTTGCCGCAACAGCTCAATTAGTTCGCTGCCGCAGACAGCCTCTCCAATCAGATCGAACCCATCTATGGATGCCAGAATCGCCCTGAGCCCACAGCGAAAAATGGACTGCTCCTCAACCAACATAACACTTACCATTTTCTCTCTCCGTTAACATTACATGCATATCAATAGTCAGCCCGGCACCACTGATGGCTCTCCCGCCCACCTTATGAAACACAGACTATTCAAATCCGAATTGACATTGATGCAGCTACTGACAAAGCTTGTAGCGATATATACAGACTTAATTGGTGTTTCCTTAAATCAACCTTGAAAAAGCTTTTCATCCACGAACAACACGAAATTCACTAAATAGATCAAAACCTTAGGCTAGCTTTATGACTCACCACGTCAGTGAAAAAACAGACCCAAGGTAAGAGCTTGAATTTGTTCGTGTTTTTTCGTGACTTTCGTGGACAACTGCGGTTTTAAGGATCAACGTTTCTGCTAAGCGGCCTGAATATTGAAGGCTTGCCTGCCCTTTTGGCCTTGCATCACTTCAAAACAAATTTTTTGGCCTTCCATGAGCGACTTGAACCCGTCCATATTGATTGCAGAAAAGTGTGCGAATAAATCCCCGCTGCCATCGTCGGGCGTGACAAAACCAAAACCTTTTGCATCGTTAAACCATGTCACTGTACCGGTTATCATGTGATTAAATTCCATCAGAGATCGAAAAAAAGACAGAAAGTCGTGGTTAAACTACAGGGCTGTAGTACATGACGTAAAAAGTCACCGTCGCCGTGTGCCGACACAATACGCTGCGCTGCCGTAGCAATACTGTGCGCTAACGAACACGGCAAAGCTGCGCCAGTGTTATCTCCTCGCATCTGGCAGTTGGCAGGAGTGAAAAATCCGTTAGCGCATAAGGAATTCAGGGCGTTGGATTGATGTGAATTTTGCGTATTCGTTGAACTTCATGGATTATTTGGCGTACATGGCGGGCATCCGTTGTAGTGGTTTTGGAGGTGCGATCAGGGGAATGCCGCGTTTTCTTACAAATATCGGGGGGCGCGCTTAATAAACTGAACAGAACTGCGTTGCGGACGGGTGTTCGCAATAACGTGTACCCACCGAAAGCTTTGCCCATTGGCAGTGAACTATTTCCATCAGGCACTCCACCTGGTCAGCACCACCCACCCTGCGCATCCGGCAGTTTTTGCATTCACCCACATTTGCATGAGCAGCTTCAGATCTTGCCTGCAACTCTTGAAGTTTGGGAGAGGTTAAACGGGAACATGAACCAAAATACAGGGTGCTACCCGCCGTGGCGCGCTCAGCGGGATATCCTAAAGCTGGCTTGACAATGTTCATTCTTGGCTTGGCTTGAAAGGAAATTGATTTAAGTACGTAAGCGAACATTACTTTCATATTGCGACTTAATAAATACGTGCGGATACCTACGTATGAATACGTAGGTTGCTGATAATTGGGCTATTCCCGTTCCATTCAGAGTAGTATTCACAGGAGATGTTGATACGTTGAGACCTGTCCTGGCCAGGGCGCATGTGGCTGGCAAACGCGAGCATCGGAATATCCTTGTCGCAACGGTTTTTATCGATTTTTCGCCCCGACAATCGATATGCGAATCGATAATACGAACGGAGTTATGCAGAGACACCATGAACGACAAGCCAGACAAAGCATTACGCGCAAAAGCCCTGGCGCAACTCAAACACTTGCTGCCGACAGAGGCGCCAGTCAACTCTGCCGAGGAACTCCTGCATGAACTCCGGGTGCATCAAATCGAACTGGAGATGCAGAATGAAGAGCTGCGACGGACGCAGGTTGCGCTCGAAGAGTCGCGCGACATCTATATGGATCTGTATGAATTCGCGCCCGTCGGACATTTCACGCTTACCCGCAGCGGCATGATAGACAGAGTGAATCTCACCGGGGCCGCGCTGCTGGGAGTGGATCGGAAAAAATTGCTCGGACGCCGCTTCGCCGGCTTTGTCAACCATGAGGACAGCAACTTCTGGCATCAGCATTTTCTTAACGTGTTGCAACGCGACGGGCGGCAGAGTTGCGAACTGGCGCTCCGGCGCAATGACGGCACCTTGTTTCATGCGCAGCTGAGTTCACTGAAAGCCGGAGACACCTTAAGTTCGCTTAAACTCGATGAATCGTCACTCCAGAACAGCATTGCCAACGCCTCACCTCTGCTGCGCATCACCCTTACCGATATCTCCGAACGCAAGCGGATCGACGAAGAATTGCGTATCGCCGCTATTGCCTTCGAATCTCAGGAGGGGGTGATGGTGACCGACGCTAACGCGGTCATCCTGCGGGTCAATCATGCTTTTACCAAACTGACCGGTTACAGCGAGCATGAGGCGGTAGGCAAGACCCCGGCAATGCTTAACTCAGGTCTTCAGAATCAGGCGTTCTACCTGCGCTTGTGGGCAACCCTGAAGCAGAAACAATACTGGCAGGGCGAGCTATGGAACAGGCGCAAGGACGGAAATATCTATCCTGAGCGGATGACCATCTCCGCTGTCGTAGCACCGGACGGGAACATTTCCCATTATATCGGTGCCTTTTTCGACATCACCGAGATCAAGCGCGCGGAAGATAATCTCAGAAAATCCCGTGAACAGTTGCTGGCCTTCATCCGTCACGCTCCGATCAGCATTGCCATGTTTGACCGGAAAATGAACTATCTGGCTAGCAGCGGTCGCTGGTTGGCGGAATACGGACGGGGGTATACCGACCTGACCGGGCACAATCATTACGAGGTGCACCCTGATATACCCGCCGAATGGAAGGTTGTCCATCAGCAGGCGCTGGCAGGAGCTAGCCTGGAGAACAAAGAGGACCTGTGGATTCAGGGCGACGGCAGCAAACACTGGCTGCGCTGGGCGGCACTGCCCTGGACTGATGAAAATGCAAAAATTGGCGGAATCATCATTTCCACCGAGGACATGACCTCTCAAAAAATCATGGAAATGGAAGTTTCAAAGCGGCGTAATGAAATGGAATATCTGCAAAAAAAGTATCTCGCCGCACAGACCGCTGCCGCCATCGCCCACGAATTGAATCAGCCGCTGCTGGCCATTTCCGCCTATAGCGAGGCCGCGCTCATGCTGATGAAAACCGAAAAACCCGACCTCGGTAAAATCTACAAGGCTGTCGAAGGAAGCGAACGACAATCTCATCGTGCAGGGCAAGCAATCCGCAAACTGCTTGAGTTTTTGAGCATTAAAGAATTATCGACGGAGGCATTTGACCTTAACGAGGAAATTCACAGTATCCTGAACGCGGCCCGCTCGGAATACGAATTGCAATTCAAACACGATCTCCAGCTGGAGAAGGCGCTGCCGTTAATCCGGGCCAACCGCATTCACGTACAAAAAGTGCTGTTAAATCTGCTGCATAACGGCGTTGACGCGATGCACGAAGCCGGTGTACCGCTGCCTGCCATTAGCGTCACCGTGCGCACCATGAAAGATGAAAATGTCGCCCAGGTGACGATACAGGACAACGGGCCGGGCGTAAAAAAGGAAGTTTTTCACCGTTTGTTTGAGCCGTTCTATACCACCAAGATACGGGGCATCGGCATGGGGCTATCAATCAGTCGTTCGCTGATCGAGGAGAATGGCGGCCAGTTATGGGTTGATCCGCAAGAAGGGCCCGGCGCTACTTTTCATATCACGTTGCCCTTCGCATCATGATGAACGATATCAACAAGGTATTCGTCGTGGATGATGATGATGCAGTGCGAGATTCGCTCTCCATGTTGCTGGAGGCTGCCGGTTATACCGTCGCAACATTTTCCGGTGCCAACAATTTTCTCGATGCATGTACTCCCGACACCGTGGGTTGCATCATCCTTGACGTGAATATGCCTGACATGGACGGGCCGACGTTGCAGGGAGAATTGGCGCGTCGCGGCTTGCTGTTGCCGATCATCTTTCTTTCCGGGCAAGGCACCATCCCGTTAACGGTGCGCACCATCAAGGCCGGCGCGATAGACTTTCTGACCAAGCCGGTGGAGGGGGCGGTATTGCTGGCCCGCGTGCAGGAAGCATTGCAGCGGTGCTCCCTTCTGCAAAATCAGGCCAGGGTTTCTCAATCTGTTAGCGCACGACTGGCAATGCTTACCGAGCGCGAGCGAGAAGTCATGATTCTGGCCGTTGACGGTCATACCAGCAAGGAAATTGCAGAGCGCCTGGACATCAGCTACCGGACGGTGGAAATTCATCGCGCTCATGTCATGCAAAAAACCGGCGCGTCAAACATGTTGGAACTCGCGCGAATTACTGCACTTCAAGCACCGCAATAAACGCTGAACTTGTAAACGTCTGTTTTCCATGATGGACAAGGGCGGGTTTTGGCACCTAATCCCCGGCTCTATCGTGTCAAAAACGACCTTTATATCAGCCTTAGCTGACGCCCCCGAAGTCTTCGGTGACGGGATTGACGGAACATCAAAAGCAAAAAAAGTTGTCGCCCGCTTACGGCGATCTGTCTTTGGAGAAGGCGGGGGTGCTCGCTGGTGATCGGGCATCGCATTGCACCAGCCCGCTTCAAGGCGTCCAAAGCAGGAAAATTCCTGCCCATTTCGGTCGGTTTTAATACCGTCGCCGGTCACAACGACAGATATTCGGCGGGGTCAACCGGTTTCCCTTGACGTCGAATTTCAAAATATAGTTTTACCTGGTCTGATTCTGTATTTCCCATCTCGGCAATTTTCTGACCGCGAGTAACGCTCTCTCCTTCCTTTACCAGTATCTGATCGTTATGTGCATAGGCGCTCAGATAAGTAGCGTTGTGCTTAATGATAATTAACTTGCCATAACCGTGCAATTTGCTGTCGCAATACACCACTTTGCCTGGCGCACTGGCAAAAACAGGTTGCCCGAGCTTGCCTGCAATATCGATCCCCCTGCTGTTCTCTGCTTCAGAGAATACTTTTATCAACTTCCCTTGCGTTGGCATATTCCATACCAGGTTTTCTTCTGAGCCGGAACGATCTATGCCGCCTGAATTTTGCGTATTTTTAGTTTGATCCTTCAAACGTTCGGCTTCTTGCTGTGACAACTGCTGAGCTTCGCGTTCAAGCTTAGACTGCCGTGCCGCATCGACATCAAGTTTCATCACTATTAACTTAGCCTGCGCCGAATATCTGCCATTTGGATAATTTGAAATATATCTCTGGTAACTCTCACGAGTATTACCCTTCTGCGCGGCATTCCACAGATCCGTCTCAGCATCTGCTCTTGCTATGACAGGCGGATTGTTCGGCGCCATTACCTGTATCGGATTCCTGAATTGCTCAATCTTCAGGTTGGCAAGTTTAAGATAGCGTCCTTTAGGATAAACCTTATGGTATTGCTCAAATCCTCTCGGATCACTACTGTCCTTGATAGCCCCCCAATATTCGTCCTCAATCTCGTCATTTGTCTTGATATGCGTTAATTGCTGTACCGGCACTGGCACCAAACCTGCCACTTGATTGGCATTTCCGGCATAAAAATAAAAATCCCCTTCCACCTGATCGTATAAAGCCGGCATCTGGTTATGGTTGACACTCTTTGCCATTTTTACAACACGGCTACGTACATTGCGCAGCACCTGATGAACTTCTACTCCTGGCTTTTCCATCTCTTGCAGGAACACACGGGTAAAAACACCATTTTCATCTCGATCCGCATTACCCAGTTTGTCGAGGGCTTGCTGTCCTGCACCTGCTGAAAAAATCACCATTTCGCCGTTGGCTGCACTGGTAGGCGCCAAACCACGCGTGCCAGCAATGCTGCGTCCATTGCCTTTGAACGGGTTATCTCTACAAGCATCGATAATCGCCAGTGCGAATTTAACTTTTTGTTCTTGAAAATCATCAAGCAATCGTTGCAATGGAATGGCATCGTCCCTGACTTGATCTTCGTTGTCGCTGGTAATATCCACCGGCAACAGGTAATTGGCCGCACCAAGCTGAACGCCATGGCCCGAGTAAAAGAAAATCGCTTCATCGCCACCGGAAAGGCTGGATTTGAACTGGCGAACAGACTGTTTCATGGTAGCAAGGTCAGCATTCTCTTTGAACGTAACTGTAAATCCGGCACGTTCCAGTGCGACCGCCATCGAACGCGCATCACCCGCTGCATTTTGTAGTTCCGTAACGTACTTATAGCGATCATTACCTATAACGAGTGCAACACGCTTGGCGCTACCCGCCACTTGAAGGTTACGCCCGTCGGCAGCCTGTACTTCAGACTTTAACAACAGAACAAAAAACATGCAGATGATCGTTATAAGTTTCATTTGTTATCTATCCTCATTCTCGCTCCAAATAACGCACGGGAGCTGCGACGTAAAATTGCCCGGTCAAATCATCCGGCGTCAGCTGTGAATTTGCAAGCAGCCGTTAAATTTCAATGTATGAGCAACTGCATTTTTCTCGGCAGACACTGAAATTTCCATTTTTATCGGGTGGGATTGTTCGCTGGTCGCATTTCATCTGCGACCACCTCATCCCTCGTTGCACTCGGAACCGCACTTCGTGCGTCCTGCGCGAGCAGTGCTCGCTAGTCGTCCACCCACCCGTCTCACAAATTAAAAAGGACACCCTGATGGATGTCCTTTTTAATTTGGCGGAGAGGGTGGGATTCGAACCCACGGTAGGCATATACCTACGCCTGATTTCGAGTCAGGTACATTCGACCACTCTGCCACCTCTCCGGAAAGCGAATTCTACCAGATACCGATGATTTCGTGCAGAATGATGGTATGCGTAGACATAAAGTCATCATCAGGTTATTACAGATCAGCACCTTCCTGATGCTGTTACTGTATGGTTATACCCATCTATACAAACCGTTATCGTCGTGGAGCGACGAGGAGTTGGTCGTTGTTATTGCTGAGGATTCCACCCTGTCCGATGAGGAATTTTCAAAGCAGCTGGCCCAGCAGTTTGCCGATCACCTCTACGTTCCGCTGAAAATCATCCTGGTGCCCGCCGATCAGATTGAAGCCACACTGCAGCAGCACAAGGCACATTTTTCGGCTTCCGGCTTCAGGCTGGACGAAAAAAACAATGCGCTGCTGTTTGGCCCGGGCTATATGAGCTCGCTCGAACAGGTGGCCTTCAACCAGGATCAGACGCCTCCCCGACATTTAAACGATCTGATCGGAAAACGCATCGCCGTGGTGGCAGGATCAAATCATGAGAAGGCGCTGATCGCACTAAAACAACAAATCCCCGATCTCGCGTGGGAGTCGCGTGCAGCGCAGACGGTTGAGGATCTGCTGACAGAAGTCGCACAGGGAAAACTGGATTACACCATTGCCAATCATGAGCAGATTTCGCAGATGCTCAATTATTACGAAAATTTAGCCGTCGCATTCGATATCGGAAAACCGTCGAAGCTGGCCTGGGCATATCCTGCTGATGCGGACAATCAGCTTATCGGTGAAACAGAGCAATTCTTTGCTGAAATTCAAAAGAATGGCGAGTTGCATAAACTGCTGGATCGTTACTATGGTCACAACGACCGGCTGGCACCGCTGGATGCGGCCGAGTTTATCGAGCAAACCGGCAAGGCATTGCAAAAGTATCGTCCCCTGTTCGAAGAGGCGGGCAGAAAAGTCAATGAGGACTGGCGCCTGATCGCGGCGATGGCCTATCAGGAATCACACTGGGACCCGCTGGCCACCTCTGTCACCAACGTGCGCGGCATGATGATGCTTACCGAAGCGACCGCCGATCGCATGAATGTATCGAACCGCCTCAATGCCCGCGAAAGCATCATGGCCGGCGCAAAGTATCTGGAACTGATCAAGAAACAACTGCCGCAGAGCGTCGAAGAACCCGAGCGAACCTGGCTGGCCTTGTCCGCCTACAATCAGGGGCAGGGTCATCTTGAGGACGCGCGCATCCTGACACAACGAAAAGGCGGCAATGCCGACACCTGGGTAGAAGTGAAGAAATGGCTGCCTTCGTTAAATAATCCGGCTTATTTCCAGAATCTCAAGCACGGATATGCCAGAGGCGGCGAGGCGGTGATTTTTGTCGAGAACATCCGCGCCTATTACGACATGCTGTCCAGGCTTACCGGCGATACAGTCAGCACACCACAACACGATTACCAGCTAGTCAGCACGCGCGACAAACCAGCCTTTACCCTGCACGCACTGCACAAACCGCCGTCGTCTTCCTATTCCCTGTCCGAATAAGAATCAGCGCAACACTTCCATTCCGCCCATATAAGGCCGTAGCACTTCAGGAATCACGATACTGCCATCGGATTGCTGATAATTTTAGCTCCGGACTTATTCAGCCTTTTGACTTCGCTGAAACAATCAACTCGCGCTCAATACTTTCATTCCGCCCATGTAAGGTTGCAATACCTCAG
>JBAZCE010000019.1:13931-22566 GCA_041671105.1 Gallionella sp. | reverse complement strand
TCGGTGCAGTCGCGTTAGCGTTGGCCGTCGTGGTGATCTTGCCTATGGTGCTGGACAGTGAACCCAAGGTGACCGGGCAGGACATCGAATTGCGCATTCCTGCATCTGACAAGGCGGGTGAATTTGTGCCGGGTGTTGCGATGTCTGCGGTGGCAGCGGTTGAATCTGCTGAAAGCGTGCCTGTTTCCGTCGTGTCCGGCGCCGCCGTATCGGGCAAGATTGCCAAACCTGCGGCTGAAACAATCGAGACTAAACCTGTTGAGGTTAAACCGGCTGAAGCTAAACAGGACGAAGTTAAGCCTGCCGAAGTCAAAAAGGTAGAGGTTAAACCTGTTGAGGTAAAAAAGGCAGAAGCTAAACCTGTGGAAGTCAAAAAGTCCGAGGTTAAACCGGCTGATGTAAAAAAGGCTGAAGTAAAACCTGCCGAGGTTAAAAAGACTGAAGCCCGTCAGACAGATAACAAGCCGGAAGAGAAGCTTGCTACCGGCTATATCGTTCAGGTAGGTGCTTTTTCCAATGCCGGTACGGCCTCGCAGGAAGCCGACAAGTTAAAAGGCTGGGGTTTCAAGGCTTACACAGAACAGGTGAACGGCACTACAAGGGTGCGGGTCGGCCCCTATGCGGATCGCAACAAGGCGGATGAAGTGCGACAGTTGCTGGAAAAACACGGCCAGCACCCGGTGATCACGGCGGTTAAATGACGGGTTTTGATTATGTCGTCGCAGGCGTCGTGCTGGTATCGCTGCTGCTGGGAATATGGCGCGGTCTGGTTTATGAAGTGTTGTCGTTACTGGGGTGGCCGCTGGCGTTTGTACTGAGTCGTCAGTTTGCTGGGAACTTTGAACCGTTGTTGCCTGTCAACCAGGACTTCGCCAGGATTGCATTAGCTTATGCGCTGGTGTTTGTTGCGGCGCTGATCGTCTGGAGTGCGCTGGTATGGTTGTTCTGCAAACTGGTCAAGGCGGCGGGTTTAGGTGTGCTGGACAGTTTTTTAGGTGGCCTGTTCGGATTGCTGCGCGGTGCGCTGGTAATCCTGGCATTGGTCTGGGCGGCCGGGTTGACGGATGTTCCACAGCAGGCTTTCTGGCGCAACGCGTATTCGAGCGGAGCAATAGAAACCGTTGCCGTGCTGTCCAAATCCCTGTTGCCGGACAATATCGGTCAGCGCATTCATTACAGAAGTTAACTATTAGGATATAAATATGTGTGGCATTCTCGGAGTGGTCTCGTATACGCCAGCCAATCAGCTGTTGTATGACGGTTTGCAGGTTTTACAGCATCGGGGTCAGGATGCGGCCGGCATTGCGACGATGGATGGCGACACCATTCATCTGCATAAGGGCAACGGCCTGGTGCGGGATGTCTTCCGCACCCGTAATATGCGCGCCTTGCAGGGGAATACCGGTATTGCGCACGTGCGTTATCCGACGGCGGGTTCGGCTGTGGATCACAATGAGGCGCAGCCTTTTTATGTGAATTCGCCCTTCGGCATCGTGCTGGGGCATAACGGCAATCTGACCAACGCCGAAGAACTCAAGAAACAACTGTTCGTGCAGGACTTGCGCCACGTCAATACCAATTCCGATTCCGAGGTGTTGCTCAATGTGCTGGCCCATGAATTGCAGTCGAAATCGAAAGGCTTGCGCCTGGATGCGACGACCATTTTTGATGCCGTTTCCGGTGTGCATTTGCGTTGCCACGGCGCCTATGCGGTGGTGGCGATCATTGCAGGTTACGGCTTGCTGGCGTTTCGCGACACTCACGGCATACGTCCGCTGGTCATCGGTGTGAGCGAAACCAGTGCAGGAACTGAATACCTGATCGCATCCGAAAGCGTGGCGCTCGATACCCTGGGCTTCAGGTTCTTGCGCGATATCGCGCCGGGGGAGGCCGTCTTTATCGACTTCGAGGGCCGGTTGCACACCCGGCAATGCAGCGATAAGGCAAGGCTCAGTCCCTGCATTTTTGAATATGTATATTTTTCCCGCCCTGATTCCGTGCTGGACGGCATATCGGTCCATGAATCGCGTCTTTATATGGGCGAGTATCTCGCCGACAAGCTGGCGCGCACCTGGCCTGATGTGAAGATTGACGTGGTGATACCGATTCCGGACTCCAGTCGCCCCAGCGCGATGCAACTGGCCAATCGTCTCAACATCCTGTTCCGCGAAGGGTTTGTCAAGAATCGCTATATCGGCCGCACCTTCATCATGCCGGGGCAGGCGATGCGCAAAAAATCGGTACGCCAGAAACTCAATGCCATCGGTCTTGAGTTCAAGGGCAAGAACGTGCTGCTGGTGGACGATTCCATCGTGCGCGGCACGACAAGTCGCGAGATCGTGCAAATGGCGCGGGATGCCGGTGCATTGAAAGTGTATTTCGCCTCGGCAGCACCCCCGGTGCGTTTTCCCAATGTATACGGGATCGACATGCCCAGCCGTGCCGAGCTGATTGCAACGGGGCGTTCCGACGAGGAAATCTGCCGCGAGATCGGTGCAGATGCGCTGATCTATCAGGATCTGGAAGACCTCAAGGCATCGGTGCGCAAGGCTAATCCGGCTATTGTTGATTTTGAGGCTTCCTGCTTTGATGGAATCTACATCACGGGCGACATCACGGCTGAGTACCTGGATAAGGTCGAACGTGGCCGCGCGAGTAGCAAGGCCAATAAGGCGACTGATGACGATCAGATGGAACTGGAACTGGCGATGAGCGCCAGCTCGATGTGAGAAAAGCAGGATTCGGGAAACCGTAAACCGTAAACCGTAAACTGGTGTGATGCCGCAAGGGCATTCCCACGAAACAACGGAGCTAAAGCTCCTGTTTCTGAGTGAAGGATCAAGATGAGCGAGACAAAATATCAACCTGAAACGCTGGCGGTACGTGCGGGAACTGTGCGCAGCCAGTTTGGCGAACACTCGGAGGCGATGTTTCTGACCTCAAGCTTTGTCTTCGAGAGCGCAGCGCAAGCCGCAGCCCGTTTTATCGGCGAGGAGCCGGGCAATATTTACGCGCGCTTCACCAACCCGACAGTGACCATGTTCGAAGAACGTCTGGCCGCGATGGAAGGTGCAGAACAGTGCGTCGCCACCGCCTCCGGCATGGCGGCGATCCTGTCCTGCGTGATGGGCGTGTTGAAAGCCGGCGATCATATCGTGGCCTCGTGCAGTCTGTTCGGTTCGACGGTTAATCTGTTCAACAACATCATCAAGAAGTTCGGTGTTGAGACAAGCTATGTTTCCGCAACCGATGTCGGGCAATGGCAGGCGGCAGTGCGCCCGAATACCCGGCTATTTTTCCTGGAAACACCGTCCAACCCGCTGACCGAGATTTCCGATATCGCCGCGATCGCTGCTGTGGCGAAGGGCTGCGGCGCGCTCCTGGCGGTAGACAATTGTTTTTGCACCCCTATACTGCAACGTCCCTTGCAGTTCGGGGCAGATTTTGTGATTCACTCGGCGACCAAGTATCTGGATGGTCAGGGGCGGGTGCTGGGCGGCGCGGTGCTGGGAAGTCGCAAGAACATGGAAGGTGTGTACGGATTTTTGCGTACCGCAGGCCCCACTATGAGCGCGTTTAATGCCTGGATATTTCTCAAAGGCATAGAGACGCTGAAAATTCGCATGGACGCGCATTCAGCATCTGCGCTGGCATTGGCTACCTGGCTGGAAGCGCAGCCCAACGTGGCGCGCGTGTTCTATCCTGGCCTGCCCTCGCATCCGCAACACGAATTGGCGATGCGCCAGCAGAAAACAGGCGGTGGCATCGTGTCGTTCGAGGTGGTGGGCGGAAAGGAGGCTGCATGGCGCGTGATCGATAACACCGAGATGCTGTCTATCACGGCAAATCTGGGCGATACACGCACGACCATTTGTCATTCCGCCAGCACCACGCATGCGCGTATCAGCCCGGAAGCGCGCGCAGCGGCAGGCATTACCGACGGACTGATCCGCATCGCGGTCGGCCTTGAAGCGGTTTGCGATATACAGAACGATCTGGCGCGAGGATTGAAATAGTCATCACGGGTAATTGCCGCGGCTTGTAGCAACCACGTTTGGCGGAGGTCTCAATGGATATTCTGGCGGCTCAGGTAGGCGGATTGCTCAGGGCACACGGACTGATGCTGGTGACGGCAGAGTCCTGTACCGGCGGCGGGGTGGCCCAGTCGATTACCGATGTGGCGGGCAGTTCCGCGTGGTTTGAACGCGGTTTCGTGACCTATTCCGATTTTTCAAAGCACCAGATGCTCGGCGTCAGTGAGTTGACGCTTGCACAGCACGGAGCGGTATCTGAAGCCGTCGTGCGGGAAATGGTAGCGGGTGCGATCATCAATAGCACTGCGCGGGTTGCGCTGGCCGTCAGCGGTATCGCAGGACCCGACGGCGGTACACCTGACAAGCCGGTTGGTATGGTGTGGTTTGCCTGGGGTATAAAAAACAGTGCTGTTCATACTCACGCACAGCGACATCAGCTATCTGGAAATCGTGCAGAGGTTCGGGCGCATGCGGTGCGTATCGCATTACAGGGCGTACTGGACTTGCTGAATCAGCGTACCCAAATTGCTTAAAATCACACAAAGAACGATCGTTCTGTTCAGATGCGAGTTGTTGTGCCATAATCCGCGCACTATTTTTGAAGGGAAAAACCATGGATGAAAATAAAAGCCGTGCACTGGCAGCTGCACTGAGCCAGATTGAAAAACAATTCGGTAAGGGTTCCATCATGCGCCTCGGTGAAAACGAGGTGGCTCAGGACATACAGGTGGTGTCTACCGGTTCGCTGGGGCTGGACATCGCGCTGGGTGTGGGTGGCTTGCCGCGCGGTCGCGTGATTGAAATCTACGGTCCTGAATCTTCCGGTAAGACGACGCTGGCCTTGCAAGTCATCGCTGAAATGCAGAAGTTGGGCGGCACGGCAGCCTTTATCGATGCGGAACACGCGCTCGATCCGCAATATGCGCAAAAGCTCGGCGTAAAGGTTGAAGATCTGCTGATCTCGCAGCCAGATAACGGCGAACAGGCGCTGGAAATCACCGATATGCTGGTGCGTTCCGCCTCGGTGGATGTGGTCGTAATCGACTCGGTTGCCGCCTTGACTCCCAAGGCTGAAATCGAAGGCGAGATGGGCGATGCGCAAATGGGGCTGCATGCACGCCTGATGTCGCAGGCCTTGCGCAAGCTGACCGCCAACATCAAGCGTTCCAACACGCTGGTTATTTTCATCAACCAGTTGCGCATGAAGATAGGCGTGATGTTCGGCAACCCGGAAACCACCACAGGCGGTAACGCGCTCAAGTTCTATGCTTCGGTGCGTCTGGATATTCGCCGCATCGGCGCGATCAAGAAGGGCGACGAAGTGATCGGTAACGAGACACGCGTCAAGGTCGTGAAAAACAAGGTCGCACCGCCGTTCAAGGAAGCGTTGTTCGATATTCTGTACGGTGAAGGTACCTCCCGCGAAGGTGAAATTATCGATCTGGGCGTGTTGCATAAGCTGATCGAAAAGTCCGGCTCCTGGTACAGCTACAACGGCGAGAAGATCGGCCAGGGCAAGGACAATGTTCGCGAATTATTGCGCACTCGTCCTGAAATGGCGCATGAAATCGAAAACAAGATACGCACGATCGTCGGTGTGGCGCTGATTGAGGGAGGCGAGTCGCCGAAAGCCGCAGCGAAGGCGAAAGCCGCCGAAAAACTTTTGGCCGGCAACCGTGAGGAAAAGGCCTGAACTTAGCCTTCGTTCGCGGGCGCTGCAGTATCTGGCGCGCCGCGAATACAGCCGCGCCGAGCTGGCGGCCAAGCTGCGCCCGTATGCTCAGGTAGAAGATGATTTCGAGCAGTTGCAACCGGTTGATATGGATGTGCTGCTGGACGGCCTTGTCGCCAGCGGCTACCTGTCCGATGAACGTGCAACCACGCAATTGCTGCATGCCAGACGTCCCCGCTTTGGCACGCAACGCATCACCCACGAAATGCGCCAGAAGGGACTTTCAGAAGAACTGATCGAGCAGGCCTTACCCGCATTGAAAGACAGCGAGCTGGAAACGGCCCGTGATGTCTGGCAGCGAAAATTCGGTTCGCATCCGTATGATCCGCACGATGCAAAGGCGCGCGCGCGTCAAATGCGCTTCCTGCAGTCGCGCGGCTTCTCGCTGGATGTTGTTTTCAAGGTGCTGAAAAATACGGTGCCGGAAGATGAAGAATGACAGGGGAATGGTCCGTTGGTTTCGATGCAAAGTGGGCGGACTTTGTCGCTGATTGTGAAAACCTTAGCTCATTCTCATTAATTCAGGCGCGTATTGCAGTTTTCGCGCAGGCGGCAGGTGGCGGGTATAATCCGCGCTTTCACCCACCAGCCACTAGCTAACGACTAGCCACTAACGACTACATTATGACTACCCCTATCGACATTTCCGAACAAGCCGGGGTGCGTTTTTTGCATTTCGGTTCATCCTGGGTGCAGGGTGCGATGCGCATCGCACGCCCGTGGAATCTCGAACTCGAATACACGCGTGAGATGATGGCATCCTTGCTGCTGCGCGATAAGGCGCGCTGGCCGCGCAAAGTATTGCTGATCGGTTTGGGCGCGGCATCGCTTACCAAATTTCTGTATCGCCATCGTCCCGACGCACATCTGACCATCGTCGAGATCGAGCCTGCTGTGGTTGCCGCCGCACGGCATTTCTTCAAGTTGCCGGAGGATGACAAGCGCATCCACATGGTGGTCGGTGACGGTGCCGAATTCGTGCTTGGCACCAACAAGAAGTTCGATCTGATTCTGGTCGACGGCTTTAACGAACACGCGCATCCCGGCCAGTTAAACAGCCTGCCTTTCTATCAGGCATGCCGCAGCCGTCTCAGCGATCAGGGCATCATGGCGGTCAATCTGCTGGGACTGAGCAAAGGTGTACAGGGCGGTTTCGCTCATATCCTCAGCGCATTCGATGACCGCGCGCTGCTGTTCCCGTCCTGCGAGAGCGGCAACACCATCGCCTTCGCTGCGGACGGCGATCAGGTAAGCATCGACCTGGTTGATCTGAAAGTATCAGTGCTGGCCTTGAAGGAAGAAACCAGCATGAATCTGCTGCCGACGCTGACGAGGCTGGTGCAGGCCGGAACCTGTACGGATAACACGCTGATTTTATAATCCGGCAGACCGCGCGAGCGCATTTTGATTTAGCATACGCCTACGTCCACGGAGGGAGATCGTCATGTTGCGCATAGCCTTGCTTTGCTGTCTGTTGAGCCTCAACCTTTTTGCACAGGCCGATACCGAAGCGTACAGCCGCGTCGACTTTCAGGTCGAGGCGGCGCGCGAGGTTGCCAATGACTTGCTGATCGTCAATTTGAGCGTGGACATCCAGGACAAGCAGCCTGCACAGGTCGCACAGCAACTGAATACAGTGTTGAACGATGCGCTCAAAAAGTCTGCCGCATTTACTGTCGTCAAGACCAGCAGCGGCAATCGGAATACTTCTCCTGTCTACGGGAAGAACAATCAGATCAGCGCATGGCGCGGACACGGGCAGATTTATCTGGAAAGTCGCGATTTCAGGGCGGTAAGTGAACTCATCATGCAGTTGCAAGGGGCGCTTCAAGTGGCCGGCTTGCAATTTACCATCGCACCCGACACGCGCCTTCATATCGAAAATATGCTGATTAACGAGGCGATTGCGGCATTTCAGGGCAGAGCCGGTGATATCCGGGCAGCCATGGGCGCCAAGTCCTATAAGATCGTGCATTTATCGATCAACGCTATGCCGTTTGCCAATCCGATGGCGATGAGCGCGGTTCGTGACGCGGCTCCCGAGTTTGCAGGTGGCGAGTCGCGCATCACGGTGCAGATCAGCGGCACGATAGAATTACAGTAACTTCAACCGGATAGCGAGGCGTATTTATGACAAATCTTATTTTAGCGGGCATTGTTGTGGTCGTGCTTTTCTATGGCGTCGGCTTGTACAATCATCTGGTTCAAATTAAACATGCGGTTGCCAAGGCATGGGCGAATATCGACGTGCTGCTCAAGCAGCGCCACGACGAACTGCCCAAGCTGGTGGAAGTGTGCAAGCAGTACAAACAGTTCGAGCAAGTCACACTGCAAAAAGTGATCGAGGCGCGCAGTGAAGTGCAGGCGGCGCGCGAACGGCAGGACATCGGTGCGTTAGGGCAGGCGGAAGGACATTTGCGCAGCGGTTTGGGCGGCATCTTTGCGATAGCGGAAGCCTATCCTGAACTCCGTGCCAATGAGCATTTCATGCAGTTGCAGACGCGCATCACCGGCCTCGAAAACGGCATCGCCGACCGTCGCGAGCTGTATAACGAATCGGTCAATATCTACAACGTGGGAATAGAGCAGTTTCCCGCCGCACTGATCGCCAATCTGTTTCATTACGCGGAAATGCCGCTGCTGGAATTCTCAAGCAGCGAAAAAGCGGATGTCGACATGAAATCGTTGTTCAGTTAAGCCATCGCGATACCCGGCATGCTAGCTTCGTTGCGCCGCAGTTATGCTGCACTCATCACCTCCGGCGTTCAACTGTTTCTGGTGTTGCTGGGCTTTCAACTCGGATCCGCCACAGGCTGGATATATTGCCTGGCCACGCTTGCTGCTATCAGCGTATTCACGTGGCTGTCGG
>JBAZCE010000019.1:0-13921 GCA_041671105.1 Gallionella sp. | reverse complement strand
GTCGGCTTTGAAGCGTCTGCGTGCGATACGCGATACGCCCACCTCGAAGATTGCCTCCGCCACTCAGGGTTATGTGGAACTGATCGGACAGGGCGAGCAATTCGGCGACACGCCCGTGCTGGGCAAGTTGTCGCACCTTCCGTGTCTTTGGTATCGCTATCAGCTTGAGCACCGCACCACGGAAAATGAATGGAAAACCGAAGACAGCGGCGAGAGCGATGATTCCTTCCTGCTGCGCGATGATTCCGGCGTGTGCATCGTAGACCCTGAACGCGCCGAAATTTCCACCCGTCACCGCGATTGCTGGCAGGCAGGAGACTATCGCTATACCGAATGGAAGTTGCTCAAGAATGATTCCGTCTATGTCATCGGGGAGTTTGCAACCAAAAGCTGTGCACTCGAATTCAACAGCCGTGCGGAAGTCAGTGCGCTGCTTGCCGAATGGAAGAAGGATATGCCCGGATTGCTCGGGCGCTTTGATCTGAACCAGGACGGCGAGCTGGATATGGATGAATGGATGCTGGTGCGCCGGGCAGCGCAACGGGTCGCAGCGAAAAACCAGCGTGAGTTGGAGGCGCTGCCGGATATGCACGTGATAGCTGCGCCGCGCGACGGCAAGTTGTTTTTGATCAGTAACTTGTCACCGGAAAGGCTGTCGCGCCGCTATCTGGTCTGGGCCTGGCTGCATTTGATCATCTTCTTCGGCGCACTGGGCGGCATCGGCTGGATAGGCGGCGAATTTTAAGATGCGACGGTTGCCGGACTGACGATGTCCGCCGCATGACAAAAAACAGGCAACCTCGCATAATTTCTTTTAAGACAAGCTGTTAGCCTGTTAACTCACACAATGCCCCACAACGTTATCCACAGATCATGTGGACAAAACCTGCTGTCGGTCGCAAGGGGGACCGGACAGGTTAAAAGTTGTGATGTCGGGGCAGAAAACGCCCTTGCCATGCGCCATATGCGGATCTGTGACAAAAAGCAGGCAGTCTGGCAAAAAGTCTTGCCGGACATGACTTTAGCCTCTTAATCAACACAATGCCCCACAAGGTTATGCACAGATTTTGTGAGTAAATGCGTCAACATCCAGGTAAGGCTGGTTTTCGGGTTTGCCGGCGGGGTGTGCAGTTTGATTTTATACAGACTGTTTGCCGGATAGTTTTTATAGGATATAAAACAGGCGGTCGGCTAAAAATCATTTTGTGTCATGCACTTGGCAGCTTGCCCCACAGGTCTGCCCACACGTTTATCCACAGATTCTGTGGATAAACGATTATCTATGATTCAACGTTTTACGGACGTTAAAAAAGGCACCGCAGTGCCTTTCTGTATACTGTGAATCTTACTTGCGGCGCGGCAGCATGCGTTCCATCAGGCCGTCCTTCATGATGAACTGGTGTTTGATTGCACCCAGCAGATGTACGATGACCAGAGCGATCAATGCCGTTACCAGTACTTCATGCACTTCATGAGCCCATACCTCGTCGTACCCCCCGTCTTTCGGCAACAAGCTTGCATCACCCGACAGTAAGGCACGTCCTGCATCGCTGGTCACGACGGTCACAAAGCCGCTCACGGGCAATATGAACAGCAAGGTATACAGCAGGTGATGCACGCCCTTGGCTACTTTATCCATAGCCGTCTGACCGATGGCCGGAGGTGTTCCATCCTTGCTGCGGAATAACAGGCGGGCGATGGTCAGCAACAGAATCGAGCCGCCAACCAGTCCATGTACGATATAGCCGGAAAGGGTTGCACGGTTATCATCGGTAGCCTCGGCCAATTCTTCGCCGAGGAACCAGGCTGCGACCAGCAGCGCCAGAGTCAGCCAGTGTATGAGTACCATGCGAGTGCTGTATTGCGTCATTATTTCTTTCCCTAAAAATTTTTTGTCTCGTGTGATAACGCAATTCTGACAAAGTTCCGTTGCAACAATATTAAGATTTAAAATCACCCGAAACTCAGCGTTGATGCCGTCTTCACGGGTTCAATTATATCAAGGCTTACGTTCTTCGCGCTATCGTTGTATGCTCTGCGCAACAAGGGAGGGCTCACGGATGAACGCCACGCAACTGGCCGGACTGAGTTCGGCGGAGGCCAGACAACGCCTTGTCGAGTCAGGTTACAACGAATTGACGCCGCCTCATACCCGCCGCCTGTGGAATATCGCGGCTGAGGTGCTGCACGAACCGATGTTCCTGCTGTTGATTTCGGCAGGCGGAATCTATCTGTTGTTGGGCGATGTTTCCGACGCGATGATGTTGTTGGGATTCGTCGTGCTGATCATCGCCATGACGGTGTTTCAGGCGCAAAAAAGTGAGCGGGTTCTGGAAGCGTTGCGTGACTTGTCCAGCCCGCGTGCGCAGGTCATGCGCGATGGCCGGGTTCAGCGCATTGCCGGACGCGAAGTGGTGGTAGGTGATCTGCTGTTGTTGACTGAAGGGGATCGCGTCGCGGCGGACGCCGTGTTGCTCAGTTGTAACGATCTGTTCGCCGATGAGTCCATGCTGACCGGTGAGTCTGTACCGAACCGCAAGCGGGCGGGCAGTCCGGAAGTTGCCGCGCTTGAACCGGGCGGCGACGATCAGCCATTCGTGTATGCGGGCACGGTGCTGGTGCAGGGCAGCGGCATCGGACAGGTGACAGCGACCGGCAAGTTGAGCTCCATCGGTCAGATCGGCAAGTCGCTTGAAGACACGCAGGCAGGTGCATCGCCCTTGCGCATTCAGACCGGAATTTTGGTGCGCCGTCTGGCGATCATCGCGATTATGCTTTGCATCACGCTGGTGCTGATCTACGGTTACACGCGCGGCGACTGGCTCAACGCACTGCTGGCGGGGATCTCTCTGGCGATGTCCACGCTGCCCGAAGAATTTCCGGTGATTCTGTCGGTGTTCATGTCGCTGGGCGCCTGGCGCATCTCCCGTCACAATGTCCTGACGCGGCGGCTGGATGCAATCGAGACCCTAGGCTCCACGACTGTGCTTTGCACCGACAAGACCGGCACGCTGACTCAGAATCACATGGTGATCCGCAAACTGTATAGCGGCGGACAGATGCTGGACGTGGAGGAGGGGAGTGAATTGCCCGAACCCTGGCATGAACTGGTGGAATTCGGCATTCTGGCCAGCGAACGGGATCCGTTCGATCCGATGGAGCGCGCCCTGCATGAGCTGGGCCGTCGCACTTTGAGCGGCAGCGAACACCTGCATGATGAATGGGAAATCGTCCACGAATACAGCCTGTCCCCCCAAATGCTGGCGATGTCACATGTCTGGCAGGGCGATGGTCAGCCGCATCATCTGGTGGCCGCCAAAGGCGCCCCGGAAGCCATCGTCGACCTGTGCCACCTGCCTGAAGAACAGGCGCGCGCTGTCGAACGAGTCGCAGCCGGAATGGCCGACGGGGGCTTGCGTGTACTCGGCGTGGCGCGCGCCAAATTGCTGCCTGATGGCGGGGCTGAGCCGCATTGGCCGGAATGCCAGCACGATATCGAGTATTCCTTTGTCGGTCTGCTCGGTCTGCATGATCCGCTGCGTCCCGATGTAAGGGACGCCATTTTGCAGTGTCGCGACGCCGGCATTCGGGTGGTGATGATCACCGGCGATCATGCCCGTACCGCAGTTGCCATCGCCCGTGAACTCGGCCTGCCGGCGGGCCAGGTGCTGACCGGGGCAGAACTGAGCGCGCTATCCGATGAGGCTTTGCGCTGCCGGTTGCCGGAGGTTCAGGTATTCGCACGCATCGTGCCGCAACAAAAACTGCGCCTGGTGGAGGCCTTTAAGGCGAACGGCGAGATCGTTGCGATGACAGGCGACGGCGTGAACGATGCACCGGCGCTGAAGGCCGCGCATATCGGCGTGGCGATGGGGCAGCGCGCCACCGATGTGGCTCGTGAAGCTGCAGCGCTGGTGCTGCTCAAGGATGACTTCGCCTCGCTGGTTGCGACCGTGCGTCTGGGGCGGCGCATCTATGACAATTTACGCCGTGCAATGAGCTACACGCTGTCCGTACACATTCCTATCGTCGGGATGGCGATGTTGCCGATATTATCGGGCGAGCCGCTGTTGCTGCTGCCGGCGCATATCATGTTTCTGGAACTGATTATCGGTCCCGCCTGTTCGATATTTTTTGAAGCTGAGGCGGAAGAAAAAAACATCATGCAGCGTCCGCCCAGAGTGGCTAATGAAGCGCTGTTCTCGGGCCGGCGGCTGGCAATCAGCCTGTTGCAAGGCGTCAGTGCATTCTTTGTTGCCGCCGTAATTTACGTCTGGGCCTTGTCTGTCGGGTATGATGAAAATACGGTGCGCGCAATTGTTTTTGCGGCCATGGTGGGGGGTAATATCGCACTGGTATTTGGCAACCGCACAGGGGCCGGAGCGCAGCAAAACCCGACGCTGCGCTGGATATTGTCCGGTACGCTGGCCGGGCTGATACTGGTGCTGAGTGTCCAGGTGCTGCGCGGGTTGTTCCATTTTTCAGGGAATGTGCCGCTTATTCTGTGTGTCGGCATGCTGGCCGCAGTGGGTATCTGGCTGATGGCGACGGGAGTTAAACGTGCTTTGAGCAGGAGCTGACGGGGCGGAGGCTGCCGCGAGCGAGTTGTCGGAGCCGGGGGGCAGAACCTGCTGCTGTGAACTGGAACAGCCGTGCCTTGTATACTTTAAATCAGGCATTTTCAGGCTGAACCGTGATATCGAGCGTCCAGCGGTAGAAAAAATATCCAAATAGTTGTTGCGTTTGTCCATCGTCGGCTAATGTGTAGAGCGCAAAACAGACCTTAAAGGATTCTTTTCTTGATGTTTCCAGCGTTGAATTCAAACTGCTGAAATTCATCTTGGTATGGACAGGAGGTATTCCCCCTTCGACGGAATCCGGATCCGGCTGTACCGCTCCGTTTCGTGTTGTCAGAACCGGGATGTCTCCTTTAAAAATATGCCCGCTGCCGGTTGATTTAACCCTGTAAACAATTACGGCATCCTCCGAATTGTTGTAGATGGAAATACCCCTGAATGCCATCGTGTTCCCGTGGCACGCCACGAAGCTCAAGCCGGCCTGTTTATAGACTATTTCACTTGCTCCGCTACATATCGTGTGCACGCCGACAGAAGCAATTGCCGTCGGCTTGTTCATGTCCTGGCTGGGATTTTGGTGGGTGGACTTGATATATTCGGTGTCGATTACAGCCAGTATGTTAACGCGTGCGGCACATGATTCCGGCTCCATAAAATTCACCTGTCGTTTGTTTCATTCGTCAGTCGTTAAGCAGGGGTAGCCATACCTGATAAGGCACAGTGCCGATATCAGCTCTGTGCCCGGCCTGCCTGCAATTCAGAGTAAATTAACCCTGTACAGTAATGCTCGGATCCCAATAGTAGTATCCGAACAGATTCTGTGATTGCCCATCCGCCCCTAATGTGTAGACTGCGATGTAAACGTAGAAGTCTTCCTTACCGGATTTACCCACTTTTGCTTCCAGACTGCTGAAATTCTGCGCTACCTGAACGGGGGGCACGCCTCCGCCGGCGACGTTATCCGGATTAGGCTGCACCGCCCTGTTTCTTGTTATTACATCGGGTGAGAATGCATTAAACACCTGGACGCCTTGCCAGAATTTAATACCGTAAACGATCACGGCATCGTCTGCATTGGCGTAGATCGACGTGCCTGTGAATGCGGCGTGATCACCGACATTGAGTTTGAACGAAAGGTCTGCAGTCCCTTGTCCGCTGATAATGCCCCGCGTTCCGGTGGCAATCATGCGCTGGCTGTTGTGATCAATGCCTGTAGGGTGATTCGGATCCTGGCTGGGCTTGCCGGGAAGTGCCTTGAGATATTCAGTATCGATTACAACAAGGATGTTGGCTGTCTGATCTGATGCTGCGGCTACGTTGCTCATGAATTTCACCTCGTCTTAGTGTACCTACTCATATGGCTTTTCGGCTTCGCCCCGTTTTTTATTGGTTTTCAGTCTCCAATTTTATGAACTGACAAAAAACAGAATCATGGAGTCGGACTCGATCGAGCCGTGAGTCTTTGAGCGGTGAGTAATCAACGTGAAATGCTCATTGCCGGACCGTACGCGCTAACCCTGTGATTCGGTCAGAACAGTAACGCTATGCAGACGGTCATGTAAGTGTCGTAACGGTAACAACCCTTTGCCGTTACGGTAACATTCCGCAGGAATGATTTATTTTTCAGCACAAGGTAAAGCCACCGGCTTTAGCCGGTTTACTTTGGCCGCGAAAATGCGCATTCTGAGCGGAGGCGCAGATGGACTACAGGGAGTCATACGGTCTTTCAAGTCGAGTATCACTTTGTATGGGTAACGAAATATCGCTACAAAGTACTGACAGGGGTGATTGCTGATCGAGCGCGAGCGCTGGTAATGGATGCCTGTGCAGCCTTTAAAATATTTTTCTATATAGGAAAACCCCTATTGTTTAAAGGTAATGGCGATGCCAGAATTCACAACGAGCCTTTGTTGCTAAGTGGATAGCCGAGCCTTAGTTTCTTTAAAAATATTGGTCATTTTTGATTCGTAAAACTATCAGTTCTGATAGTTACTTGCGATGGTTTTATCGGTCACAATCGGGCACGCAAAACGCTATGTGCAATATAACGATATGTGCAATATTTGGGGTGAAAAACAAGTGCGCTTGACATAACTTATAGTCTCTAAGCTAAAGATTGGCTGGATTAATTCAAGGAAATTCATTGCCCTGTTCAGGGCAGGAAGTTGCCATTAGCCGTTGTGTTGTTGTGTTCCAACCTAAATCTAATGGGGTTGCATATGGATACGGATATGGACGTGACTAGCAACACTCCAGTGCGGGCCAACAAACTCGCACTCTTGAGCGCGTTGCTGACAATAATTGTGAGTGCTGTGGTACTTGTCGGCTGGACATTCGATATTGCCGTGCTGAAAAGCATTCAGCCGGGCTGGGTTTCGATGAAGGCAAACAACGCTATCGGCTTCATTCTGACGGGGGGGGCGCTGTTATTGACTGTTCGCTCTCATGTCAATCCAAAATTATCAGCTTTTCGTGTTGCACGGTTGTGTGGCTTGCTGGCGGGAATAATCGGTCTGCTGACGCTAAGTGAATATCTATTTAACAGGGATTTGGGCATCGACCAGTGGCTATTCAGCGAAACGGTCGCTACATTGGGCACCTCTATTCCGGGACGGATGGCGCCGGAGGCAGCCTTGTCTTTCGTCCTGCTGTCAGTGGCACTGTGGTTCATCGGTGCTTTGCGCAAGACCCGCCGAAGCATACTCGCCTCGGCGATTGCCGGTCTGCTGGTAGCCACCCTTGCCCTTGCGGCAATACAGTCGTATTTCACGCCTTATCTCGGTCCATACGGGTGGTTCGGTCTCCCCATCATGGCCATGCACGCGGCCATTTTGTTCTTGATGCTGGGCGTGACTGTCATTTTTGCAAGTTGGCAGCAAGGTGTCTTGTCGTGGTCGCTCAGTAAACGTACCACGGCGGCGTTTGCCTGCGGCATGGCACTACTGGCGTTCATCGGTCTTAACAGCAGTCGCAGCCAATTTTGGCAGGAAGATACGAGCCGTCAGATAGCTTCCAGCGAAGAAACTCTGGTCGATATCAGGGGGCTTTTAAATGAAGTGATTGACGCACAAGCCCACTCCCGTGGCTATGTCATCACCGGTGACGAACGCTTCATAACGCGTTTTCTTGATGCAAAAACTAGCAGCGACGCAAAGCTGGATGGACTGCGCAACTTAAGTGTCAGCCAATATCAACAGCAGGAATTTACCCGAGTAGAGGCAAGTACCAATTCAATTTTTCAGTGGTTACAACAAGTCATTGATGCCAAACGAACCGGAATGACCGGTGCGGGTCGGAACAACATGATCAGTCATGGCGAAGAGTTGCTGGAGAACCTGCGCATCACATTCGAGCAGATTGAAAGCGGACATTTACAACATATCCAACATTTAATACATGACTTGGACGATGTGTCACGGTCGGCATTTCTTATCATCTTCGTTGGAACATGTACCAGTTTTTTTATTTTTTTGATCGTGATGTGCAGGCTCAACTTCGCCGTGAAGGAGCGAGAGCGTAAGGAACAAGCATTGCGGGAGAGCAAGGAGAGATTCAGCAAGATCACCGAATCGGCACAGGATGCCATCATCATGATGGGGGCTGACCAGCGTATCTCATTTTGGAACGCCGCTGCCGAGCGGATTTTTGGTTTTAGTGCTGCCGAAGCAATGGGGCAGGAGCTGCATGCCTTGATCGTGTCGGCACAATCCTATACACAATTCACGCAAGCTTTCCCACATTTTCAGGCGAGTGGCGAGGGAGCTCTCATTGGCAAAGTGACCGAGGTGATCGCGTTGCGCAAAGGCGGCGAAGAATTTCCAGTCGAACTGTCTATTTCTGCAACACAGTTGAATGGTCAATGGCAGGCTATCAGTATTGTGCGCGACATCACCGGGCGAAAGGCTGCTGAAGCGAAAATCCGGCGAATGAACCAGCTCTACAACCTGTTGAACCAGTGCAATCAGGCCATCGTGCGTAGCGCAAACCAGGAAGAATTGTTTCAGCAAATCTGCCGTGAGGCAGTGCAGCTCGGCAGTATGAAGTTGGCGTGGATTGGTTTGCTGGATGAGAAGAGCAAGCAGATTGTACCGGTTGCCTCGTATGGCGAGGGGGGGGATCTGGAAGGGTTACAAATTTCGGTGAACACTGACGACCCGTTCGGACAAGAGTCGATCGGTATGGTGATACGCAAAAATCAGCCGTACTGGTGTCAGGATTTGATGCATGCTCCGCTCACTGTGCAACATCATCAGTTTGGCGCTCAATTTGGCTGGGCGGCTCAAGCCTCATTGCCGCTGCAGCGGAATGGAATTGCCATAGGCTGCTTTACCCTTTATAGCGGTGTGCACAATGCTTTTGACGAAGATGTGCGCCCGCCGCTGGTTGAAATGGCGACAGACATCGGCTACGCACTGGATCACTTCGCGCTTGAGGCAGAACGTAAGGCTGCGGAGTCTGAATTATTAGAAAGCGAGGTTCAATATCGTACTTTAGCCGATTCGGGTCAAGCTCTGATCTGGGCTTCTGGTATAGACAAACTGTGCAATTATTTCAATCAACCCTGGCTAAAACTTACCGGACGCTCGCTTGAAGAGGAGTTGGGTAATGGCTGGTCTGAAGTAGTTCACCCGGATGACGTTGCCCAATGTTTGGCTACCTACCTTGGTGCTTTTGATCGACGCGAGTCGTTCAGTATCGCATACCGTTTGCGTCGCCACGATGGAGAATATCGCTGGATTCAGAATGATAGCTGTCCGCGTTATAACGCAGAGGGCGAATTTATTGGCTACATTGGTTACGGCCTCGATATCACCGAGCTCAAGCAGGCGGAACTGAGTCTGCGCGAGAGCGAAGAGCGTTATCGCTCGTTGTTTAATATGATGCTTAATGGCTTCGCATATTGTCGCATGTTGTACGAGGATGATCGCCCCAGCGACTTTATTTATCTCGATGTCAACGACGCGTTTGAAAAACAGACCGGCTTGAAGGATGTGATTGGCAAGTGCGCTAGCGAGGTTATTCCCGGTCTACGAGAGTCTGACCCGCAGTTGATCGAACGTTATGGACGAGTTGCGTCGGGCGGCGAGCCTGAGCAGTTCGAAATTCATGTAGAAGCCATGAAAATGTGGTTCTCAGTGTCGGTGTACAGCCCTAAACCGGAACATTTCGTGGCTGTGTTCGATGTCATTACTGCACGCAAGGCGGCCGAAGAGTCATTGAAAAACGAAGCGCTACGCCGTCGCATCCTCATGGAAAGCTCTCAAGACGGTATTGCCATCTTCAATCAGCAGTTTCAGGTGGTGGAAGCCAATTCGCGCTTTGCCGAAATGCTGGGCTATCCCCCTGAAGAAATGCTCGCTTTACATGTATGGGATTTTGAAGCCACGATGACGGAGGCTGAAATTCGCTCCCGTTTCGCGGATGTTGTGGATGCCCATATGACCATCGAGACCCGTCATCGGCGCAAGGATGGCACGATATATGACGTAGAAGTCAGCATCGGCGGCGCAATGGTAGGAGTTGAGCCAGTTATTTTCACAATTAGTCGTGATATCACCGAAAGAAAGCATGTTGAAAGCATGCTGCGCGACTCGGAGGAAAGACTTCGTGTCATCTTTGATGGCGCGCTCGATGGTATCGCGCTCGCAGACTTAGAGACCCGGCGTCTATCAGTTGTAAATTCGGCTATGTGCCACATGCTGGGTTACAGTTTGGAGGAACTTGTCCAGCTTAACGTTGCTGATATTCACCGTGAGCAGGATTGGCCCTATGTCTTAGAGCAGTTTGAAAAACAGGCACGCGGTGAGCTTAAGCTTGCTACGAATATGCCTGTCAAGCGCAAGGATGGATCGGTGATTTACGTCGATATCAACACGGCTCCCGTAAGTTTTGGCGGCAGAAATTACCTTGTGGGTATTTTTCGCGACATTACCGAGTGCAAGCTGGCACAGGCACAGATAAATCAACTCAATGCAGAGCTGGAAAAAAAAGTTATATCGCGCACCGCTGAGCTGGAGCAGGCACGGCTGGAGGCCGAACAGGCCAACCGTGCCAAGTCGGATTTCCTTGCTACGATGAGCCACGAGATTCGTACCCCGATGAATGGCGTGATCGGCATGCTCGAGGTACTGCAACAAAGCAGCCTGAATGCATCACAGATGGAGATGGCCAATATCATTCACGATTCGGCATTTTCCCTGCTTTACATCATCAACGACATTCTCGACTTTTCCAAGATTGAGGCCGGCAAGCTCCAGATTACCAACGAACCTATGTTTGTCGCGGAAGTGGTGGAGGGAGTGTGCGAAACCTTAGGCCACATGGCATTGAAGCAAGGGGTAGATCTGACGCTGTTCACCGATCCGGACATTCCTGCCGCAGTCATGGGTGATGCAGGACGGCTGCGCCAGATACTGATCAACCTGACCAGCAACGCCATCAAGTTTTCCAGCGGACAGGATCGGCATGGTCGGGTGTCGGTGCGCGCTCAGCTGCTTGAAAGGACACCTGCGCAAATAAAGCTGGAATTTCGCGTGACCGATAATGGTATCGGCATGGATGAAGCAACGATTGCGCAGCTGTTCACCGCCTTTACGCAGGGTGATTCATCTACTACCCGTATTTATGGTGGTACAGGGCTGGGGCTGGCCATCTCGCGCCAGCTGGTTAACCTCATGGGTGGCGAAATCGAAGTGCACAGTGAGCAGGGCAAGGGTTCCGTGTTCACTGTGCGTCTACCTTTCGCGTTGCAGGTGGAACAGCCCTCTGTTGACGAAGCATCATCCCTGATTGCAGGACTGACCTGTCTGGTGGTGGGTAGTGCGGAGAGTTTGGTAGATGATCTCGCCAGTTATCTTGTGCATGATGGTGCACAGGTTGATCGCGTGAGTGATCTGGTGTCAGCTCAGGAATGGATCACCCGGCAATGGACAGATACCCATCTACCCGTTTTGTGCGTTGTGGTCATCGATACCGAAGGGCACAAACCGCTACTGGATGAACTGCGCGCCGTAGCCCGCACTCATCAGGAGCAGGGAGCCCATTTCGTCGTCGTCGAGCGCGGTCTGCGCCGTCACTGGCGTGTCAAAGACGCCGAACTGGTAGAGCTGGATGCGGACGGTATGCATCGACTCGAGTTTTTGGAGGCGGTGGCGATCGCAGCGGGAAGGATTAAAGAGCCAAAACGGCAAGATATGCCCATTGACGTCAAAGAGGCACCCAAGCCACTGTCACGTGAGGAGGCTCGCCAGCAAGTTCGTCTTATCCTGGTCGCTGAAGACAACGCGATCAACCAGAGAGTCATCCTGCAACAGTTGGCACTTCTCGGGCAAGCGGCCGACATCACAAACAATGGTCGCGAGGCGCTGGAACGCTGGCGGAGCGGTAATTACGCCTTGCTGTTTGCTGACGTGCACATGCCAGAGATGGATGGTTACGAGCTGACCGCCGCCATCCGTGCTGCGGAAGCTGCCGGCGAATTCAACAAGTCACGTACGCCCATCATCGCCTTTACCGCAAATGCCCTCAGGGGTGAAGCAGAGCACTGTTTGGCCGTGGGCATGGATGATTACCTGAGCAAGCCGGTGCAACTGGTTAATCTGAAGGCGATGTTGGAAAAATGGCTGCCAGTGGTTACTTCTGAACCAATACTCGCTGAGACTAACTTAACCGAAGCGATGGATATGGGAGGCGGAATACCCGTTGATGTGACTGTACTCAAGTCGCTGGTGGGTGATGATGAGGCGGACGTTCGTGACTTCTTGCACGAATTTCGCTTCGACGCAGCCAGGATAGCAGTCGAATTGCGCGCAGCCTATGCGGGCGGGCAGGCATCGATTGTCAGTGCGTTGGCCCACAATCTAAAATCATCAGCCTGTACGGTGGGTGCGCTGGCCTTGGGTGAGTTATGCGCCGAGATGGAGAAGGCGGGCAAGGCGGGTGACAGAAAAGCATTGGAGGTGCTGATGCTCAAGTTCGAGCAGGAGATAGTGAGGGTTGAAAGTTATCTTGATGCATATTGAAAAATGATGCTGTTCCGTGTCGCCTGTACAGCTGAATATTATAGGGAGGGCTTGGTTATGACGAAAAATCCTGCTATCAGGATTCTGGTGCTCGATGACTATCCATTTATGCTCAAGGTGCTTGCACATATGCTGAAGCACTTGGGATACACCTCAGTTGCTACCTGCAATAACGGACGTGCTGCACTGGAAATGGTCGATAACTCAAACGACGGTCCCGATCTGATTTTGCTGGATCTGAATATGCCGGAAATGGACGGGGTCGAATTTGTGCGCCATCTGGTTGAACATAGATATGCCGGCAGCCTTATATTGATCAGCGGTGAAGATGCACAGATGTTGCTGGCTACTGAAAAACTGGTTCGTGCGCATAATATTCCGGTGCTGGGCCACTTGAGCAAGCCAGTCAGACCGGAAGATCTGGCGGCTTTAATCGACCTTATCAAGCCGGAAAGTCTGACATCGCTGATCCATAAGTTGGCCTTGTCGAATCACGCCGATACGCAGCCAGTAAGGCTGATTTACAGTGCAGAAGATGTGCGTGCTGCCATGGCGAATGGCGAATTAGTCAATTATTACCAGCCCAAGGTATCGCCTGTCTCTGGTCAGGTAGTTGGCGTGGAAACTATGGTGCGCTGGGATCATCCACGCAATGGCATTGTTTTTCCTTCCAGATTCATCGGTGTCGCGGAAGAATATGGTCTGATCAAAAATTTGACCTGGGTGGTGCTGACTGGCGCGCTTAATCAGTTCAACGCCTGGCAGAAGGAAGGGTTGTCGTTGCAGGTGTCTGTCAATGTGTCGATACACAGTCTGGTATCAGTGGATTTTGTGGGGTTTATCGCAGGGCTTGTGAGCGACGCAGGTGTGCCGCCCGAGATGGTGGTTCTGGAAGTTCCTGAAAGCTTGATAATGATGAATGACCTGCGCGCACCGCTTGAAACCTTGACCCGGTTGCGCCTGAAGGGATTTCGGCTTTCTATCGACGCATTTGGCGTAGGATATTTTTCTCAGGAGCGGTTGCGTGATCTCCCTTTTAATGAAATCAAGATCGACCGGAGTTGCGTGCATCATGCCTCAACCAATAAAAAAGTGAGGGAGAAGTACGACGCTTGTCTGGGTATGGCAAGGCAACTAGATTTGGACGTCGTGGCTGTCGGTGTGGAAGAGACAGGCGACTGGGATATGCTGCGTAATACGAGGTGTGATATTGCCCAGGGCTATTTTATCGCCAAGCCCATGCCAGCCTCCGATCTTCCCGGCTGGATTCAGTCCTGGGCTTCTAAAGGGCTAGTTTAAGGCCCCATGTTATTCGTGGTTGAA
>JBAZCE010000018.1:0-23152 GCA_041671105.1 Gallionella sp. | reverse complement strand
AGATGCAATGCATCCAACACCTGCTCAGGTAAATTGGCGCCCGCCTTGTTCTGCTTGAGCGGAATCTGGATCAGCACGTCGTGGCTGGAGCCGAAGTTCTGCACCTGCGCATCGTGCAGGCCGATGCTGCCTAGCTGCTCACGCACCTTACCCAGGTCGGCAGATTGGGCGTAATGCACCTCCATCACCGTACCGCCGGTAAAATCCACGCCAAAATTCAGGCCCCGGGTTGCGAGAAAAAACACCGCGAACAGGAACGTCACCAGCGAAATTGACGTGGTGTAACGTCCATAGCTCATGAACGGGATATCGCGTTTGATCTTGAAAAATTCCATGTAACTTTTTCCTTAATATTGCCCCTCTCCCGCTGACGGGAGAGGGCCAGGGAGAGGGTTGTCAGCCGATTGCGACCTGAGTGAGTCTTGCGCGGCGACCATAGACCAGATTCACGATAGCGCGAGACACCAGAATCGAGCTGAACATCGAAGTCAAAATCCCCAGGCACAGCACCACCGCGAATCCTTTGATCGGGCCTGAGCCGAACAGGAACAGGGCGATACCGGCAATCAGGTTGGTGATATTCGAATCCACGATGGTGGCAAACGCATTTTCATAACCGGCATTGATCGCCGCCTGCGGCGAAATGCCGTTGCGCAATTCCTCACGGATGCGTTCGTTGATCAACACGTTGGAGTCGATCGCCATACCGAGGGTCAGCGCGATAGCCGCCATACCCGGCAGAGTCAACGTCGCCTGCAGCATCGACAGCAGCGCGATCAGCAACAACAGATTTGCCGCCAGCGCCACGATCGAAATGGTACCGAACATCAGATAGTAGGCGACCATGAAGATCGCGATCATGATAAAACCGATCTTGGTCGAATTAAAGCCGCGTGCGATATTGTCGGCACCCAGACTCGGGCCCACGGTGCGCTCCTCGACGATTTCCATCGGAGCAGCCAATGCACCGGCGCGCAGCAGCAGCGCCGTGTCCTGGGCCTCTTCGGTGCTCATCTTGCCGGTAATCTGAACGCGCCCGCCGCCGATTTCTTCACGAATCACAGGGGCTGTGACGATTTCGCCATGTCCCTTCTCGAACAGGATGATCGCCATGCGCTTGCCGACATTTTCACGCGTCGCATCCTTGAATTTACGTGCGCCGATACCGTCCAGATTAATATGCACGGCCGCTTCGCTGGTACGATTATCAAAACCCGGTTGCGCATCGTTGATGCGCTCACCGGTCAGGATCACCTGTTTCTTGACCAGCAGGCTGTTGCCTTCGCGATCCTTGAACATGTCAGTACCGAACGGCGCGGCCCCGCCGGCGGAAATCTGATGTTCGTCGTCCACCATGCGCACTTCCAGTGTCGCTGTGCGGCCCAGAATATCCTTGGCACGCGCGGTATCCTGCACGCCCGGCAATTGCACCACCACGCGGTCAACTCCCTGCTGCTGAATCACAGGTTCCGCTACACCCAGCTCATTGACACGGTTGCGCAGCGTCAGCAGGTTCTGTTGCACCGCCGATTCCTGAATGCGGTGTTCGGCTTCCGGCTTCAACGTGGCCTGCAGCAGAAACTCACCCCCGATGTCTTTTTCGTTCAATGCATAGTCGGCAAAATGCTGTTTAAGCTGCTCCTCACCCTTACTGCGCGAGGCTGCATCGCGAAATTTCACCAGCAACAAATTGCCCTCGCGGGCAACGCCGGAATAGGCGACATTTTCGTCACGCAAGGTTACGCGTATATCGCCCGTCGCAGCTTCCAGCGCCTTGTCCAGCGCCGCCTTCATGTCTACCTGCAACAGGAAATGCACCCCGCCGCGCAGATCCAGTCCCAGATACATCGGCAACGCGTGCAGACTGGTTAACCACTGTGGCGAACGTGGCAGCAAATTGAGCGCCACCACATAGTCTTCACCCAGCTGAGCCTTAAACACATCTTTGGCTTTGCCTTGCAAATCCGTGTCGGCAAAGCGCGCCTTGATGCTCGTCCCGTCCAGCTCAACCTTTTCTGAAACGAGGTTAGCCGTTTTAAGTGCGGCTTCGACGCGACCCAGCAGGGCGATATCCGCTTTCATGCTGGCACGCAACGGCAGAACCTGCACGGCAGGCGATTCACCAAAGAAATTCGGCAAGGTGTAAATCAGGCCGGCCAGCAACACGGCCAGAATCAGCAGATATTTCCACAGCGGATAACGGTTCATAACGACCTCTAAAATGATGCTGTCCGGGTTACGGACTTATATACTTCGGGCAATAACGTTTTACTTGACGGCCTTGATCGTACCCTTGGGCAAAACGGCGGAAATCGCTGTCTTTTGCACGGTCACTTCCAGATTTTCGGCAAGCTCCAGCGCAACGTATTGTTCAAAAACCTTGGATACGCGTCCCAGTTCACCGCCCACGGTGACCACCTCGTCGCCGCGTTGCAGCGCTTCGATCATCGCCTTTGCTTCCTTGGAGCGTTTCTGTTGCGGACGCAAAATCAGGAAATAAAACACCGCCACCAGTGCTGCCAGCGGCAGATATTCCATGAATCCGCCTTGTGCTGGTACTGCCGCTGCTTCTGCATATGCATTGCTGATAAACATTGTATAACTCCGTGTATCGTTCAAAAGGGTCGCATTCTAGCATGAAGCCTGTTGCAGCTTCATGTCGGCGCGCATACAAACGTTGCACGCTGCTGTGCAAAGCGCTCCTCAAACTCCGCGAACGCATCGGCCTCAATCGCCGCACGTATCTCGCTCATCAACTGCTGATAATAATGCAGGTTATGGATGGTATTGAGGCGGGCGCTGAGTATTTCCTTCAGGCGATACAGGTGATGCAGATAACTGCGACTGAAATTCTGACAGGTATAGCAGCTGCATTCCTCATCCAGCGGTCTCGTGTCCAGACGGTATTGCGCATTCTTGATCTTGATATCGCCGTATTTGGTGAACAACATGCCGTTGCGCGCGTTGCGGGTCGGCATCACGCAATCGAACATGTCGATACCTTGCGCAACTGAGGCCACCAAATCTTCCGGCGTCCCCACCCCCATCAGATAACGCGGTTTGTCTTTGGGCAACAGGGGCGCCGTGTGAGCCAGAATACGGCGCATATCGTCCTTGGGCTCACCCACCGACAGACCGCCGATAGCATAGCCGTCAAAGCCGATCCGCGTCAGCTCGGAGAGAGATTCGTCGCGCAGACTCTCATACATGCCGCCCTGCACGATGCCGAACAGCGCATTTGGATTGCCTTCGTGCGCCGCCTTCGAGCGTGCCGCCCAGCGCAATGACAGCCTCATCGAATCCGCGGCTTCGCGCTCCGTCGCAGGATAAGGCGTGCATTCATCGAAGATCATCACGATGTCTGAATTCAACACACGCTGGATGCGCATGGATTCTTCAGGCGTCAAAAACATCTTGTCGCCATTGACCGGCGACTGGAATTTAACCCCTTCCTCGGTAATCTTGCGTAAGGCACCGAGACTGAATACCTGAAAGCCGCCCGAATCGGTGAGTATCGGCCCCTCCCAGCCCATGAAGCCATGTAGCCCGCCGTGCGCTTCGATGACATCGAGCCCCGGACGCAGCCAAAGGTGAAAGGTATTGCCCAGCACGATATGCGCGCCGATCTCGCGCAGTTCCAGCGGACTCATCGCCTTCACCGTACCGTAGGTGCCGACCGGCATGAAGGCCGGCGTCTGTACCTTGCCGTGCGCCAGCGTCAATTGCCCGCGCCGCGCCTGCCCCGAAGTCTTGTATAAAGTAAATTCCATTTGCAACCTTAAATATAATTAAATGCGTCGGGATAATGCCGCAAGGGCATTCCCACGGAATATAAGCGATGAAACTGCTTTATTCCTGAATGAAATCCCGACCTACACACTAACGTCTAACGACTAGCGACTGGTTTTTTCTCGATCAGCATCGCGTCGCCATAACTGAAGAAGCGATATTCCTGCGCCACCGCATGCTGGTACGCAGCCCTTATTTCATCTACTCCGCCAAACGCGCTCACCAGCATCAGCAACGTGGATTTTGGCAGATGAAAGTTGGTCAGCAACACATCCACCACGCGAAACTGATAACCCGGCGTAATGAATATTCTGGTCTCACCGCTGCCCGCACCCAACTCCCCGTTAACCGCTGCACTCTCCAGCGCGCGCAAACTGGTCGTGCCGGCCGCGATGACCCGCCCTCCTGCTGCGCGCACCTGTGTAATTGCATCGACAGTTGCCTGTGGTATTTCATAGCGTTCGCTGTGCATATGATGTTCAGCAATCCGTTCTGTGCGCACCGGCTGAAACGTGCCGGCGCCGACATGCAAAGTCACATAGGCGATTTTAACGCCTTTATCACGGATCGCCTGCAGCATCGTATCGTCAAAATGCAAGCCTGCGGTCGGCGCCGCCACCGCGCCCGATGCGCGCGCAAACACCGTCTGGTAACGCGTCTCGTCGTCCTCTTCCGCTGCATGCGTTATATAGGGCGGCAGAGGCAGGCGACCGTAGCGCTCCAGCAATTCCAGAACAGGCTCTTCAGCACAGAATCGCAAATGAAAGAATTCGCCCTCGCGGCCCAGCACCTCGACACTCAAAGCACCGGCCAGCAAAACATAACTGCCGGCCACAGGCGATTTGCTGGCGCGCACCTGAGCCAGCACTTCATGCTCATTCAGCACGCGCTCCACCAGCACCTCAATTTTTCCACCGCTGCGTTTGATACCAAACATACGTGCCTTAATCACACGTGTGTCGTTGAGCACCAGCACATCCTCACAATTAACCTTTTGCAAAATATCTGCAAACCGGCAATCTTCCAGAACGTCGCCATGTATATTTAACAAGCGGCTGGCACCGCGCTGCAACGGCGGATGCTGGGCAATCAAAGGCTCCGGCAGGACAAAATCAAATTCTTCGGTACGCATTAACAGGCAGTCATTTTAAGAAAGGCGCGATTGTAGTTGATATAAGAAACTGTTTCATGGATAATGCGCCCCTCCTTGCCGGGGTGATGGAACTGGTAGACGTGCCGGACTCAAAATCCGGTGCCTGAAAGGGCGTGGGGGTTCGATTCCCCCCCCCGGCACCAAATTAGAAAGACTGCTTAGGCAGTCTTTTTTTCGTCCGGGGTAAGCGAAGCACCTGCGCGCTTCGCCGGGGGAATCGAAGGGCATCTGATGCAGCAGATGCCGGGGTCGCACCTGTGTGACCGATCCCCCCCCCGGCACCAAGATTAGATTCAAGCCACTTTAAACAGTGGCTTTTTTCTTGTCCGCAGAAACAAAAACGCAGAAAATCTACGGCCTCGCCTGCTGCCAGATAATAAGCTCACCGTATCAATGATCGCCGGGGCTTACCCTGCCTTTTTGTTTTGTGCAAGTTAAGTGATACCATTTAGCGATTCGCAACACAGCCACCCTTTATAAATGATCTGGAAACCCAACGTCACTGTCGCCGCCGTCATCGAACAGGAAGGTCGCTTCCTGCTGGTCGAGGAAGAAACCTCACAAGGCCTGCGTTTTAATCAACCCGCCGGACACTGGGAGCCCGGTGAAACGCTGACCGACGGCACAATACGCGAAGTGCTCGAAGAATCGGCCTATGATTTTGAGCCGCAGCATCTGATCGGCATCTATCGTTGGCATGCAGACGAATCCGACACCACCTACCTGCGCTTTGCATTTTGCGGCAGCGTTACAGCCCATCATCCGGAACGCAAACTCGACGAAGGCATCGTGCGCGCCGTCTGGTTGACCCTGGATGAAATCCGCGCCAATCAGGCGCGGCACCGCAGCCCGCTGATTCTGCGCTGCGTCGAAGACTACCTTGCAGGAAAACGCTATCCGCTTGATTTACTTGTACATTATGACTAAGAGACAAAATCCGCCCCCCTATCCAACTTTCCCCCGCAAGCAGGAGAAAGGGCAAACGTGAAAATCAATTCAAAATCTCGGGTTGTAGTCGGCATGTCCGGCGGCGTTGATTCCTCCGTCACGGCGCTGCTACTAAAAGAACAGGGCTATGACGTGATCGGCCTGTTCATGAAGAACTGGGAAGACGACGACGACAGCGAATATTGCTCGTCGCGCCAGGACTTGCTCGATGCCGTGTCGGTTGCCGACACCATCGGCATTCCGATCGAGGCGGTGAACTTCGCCAAAGAATACAAAGACCGCGTATTCAGCTCATTCCTGCGCGAATATCAAGCCGGCCGCACGCCCAATCCCGATATCCTGTGCAATGCCGAAATCAAGTTCAAGGCTTTTCTGGATCACGCCATCGCACTCGGCGCCGACACCATCGCCACCGGCCATTATGCGCAGGTACGCGAAGCGGACGGGTTGTTCCAGTTGCTCAAGGCAACCGATGCCAGCAAGGATCAGAGCTATTTTCTGCATCGATTGAATCAGGCGCAATTGAGTCGTGCCATGTTCCCGCTGGGCCGCATGCTCAAGTCCGAAGTACGCACCATTGCCGAGCAACATGGACTGTGCAACTTTGCCAAGAAGGACAGCACCGGCATCTGCTTCATCGGCGAACGCCCGTTCCGCGAATTTTTGAGCGGTTACCTGCCGACGAAACCGGGAGAGATGCGCACCCCCGAAGGCCGACTGGTCGGGCGTCACATGGGATTGTCTTTCTATACGCTGGGCCAGCGGCAAGGCTTGGGGATCGGCGGCGTCAAAGAACAAGGAAATCGCAAACAGCAGACCGTAAACAGTCAACCGGAAACAGGAAGCTCGGGGCTTCATGAACCGTGGTTCGTCGCAGCCAAGGACATGGAGAATAACCGCCTGATCGTCGTGCAAGGCCACGACCATCCGGCACTGCTAAGCAACAGTCTGACCGCCCTCGACGCCCACTGGATCAGCGGCACCGCACCGCTTATCGATCACCCCTATGCGGCCAAGACACGCTACCGACAGGCCGATGCTCCCTGCCACATCACGGAACTGTCCGGCGATCACTGCGCAGTCGCGTTCGATCAGCCGCAATGGGCCGTCACACCGGGGCAGTCAGTCGTGATGTACGACGGCGAAATCTGCCTGGGCGGCGCGATCATCGAGGCGGGGATGTAATTTTCGTCTTCGCAGGGGCGTATTCCACCCATATCGACTGGCTCGCACACATTCACCTTCCCGTAGGGGCGTATGGCATACGCCCCATTAAACTATCTTTTCAAAAATTGCAAACTGTTAATTGCATGTTATTCAATAACATACAAACAAAAATCCTTTTTTATTTACCCACATCAATTCGAATTCTCCTGCAGCAACCCCCTATCAATGGAGGGCCTAAATTTTTAACCAGGAGAATGACATAAAATCCTATTTCGCAAAAAGAAAAGCTGCGCTAAAAACTTGTGTTGTCTCGAAAGACAATATTAAGGATTATCTTGACTGGCATAAGACCACAATCGCGATTTGTCCCGTCATGATTGGCGGTATGCCTTCAAGTATGGAGGCACAAAAGGAATCCCCCTGCCATTCGAAATTTCAGCGGTACTATTCACATTTCAATAATCTTGCTTTCCTATTCCTACATTTGTGTCGCAGAAAGCAAGAGTACGCCTGAATCGACTTATACATTAACCAGCTCAACAAAAAGAATATTTGGGTTCGCGTTCCTTGTTTTCATGTGCGCATTTACTGCTGCGGCAGTTGGCATAATCATCCCTCCGAGCAGCGATCTGTATGTGACACTATTGATGCATTAACACCTTCACAACCCCGCTTCGTGCTTGCATTCTATGGATTAAGCAACAGATTGGGCATTTGAGCTGTAGCTTCAGTTCGCTATTCAAACCGCACTCAATACATTGACAAAGTAAATACAACGAATAGAATGTCTGACATGGACATCCACTTTGAACTCAACGGTGATCAATTCGTTTGGAACGATGAAAAAGCCGATAGCAACTGGGATAAACACGGTGTCCGCTTTGAGGAATCAGCGACAGTTTTTGCTGACCCGTTATTCGTTCTGGTGGACGCTACGCGCAACGATGAATCGCGCGATGCCGCCATCGGGTTTGACGCAACGGGCCGCCTACTGTATGTCGTGCATATCGAGTTCGAAGCAGCGTATATCAGAATCATTTCCGCCCGGCGCGCGGAACCACATGAGGAGGCCAATTATGCTAACTGAACGCTTGAAAAAACGTCTGAACAAAGACCGCCCCATGACTGCGATCACCATGCGTATTCCTGTAGACGTGGTGGAGTCCCTCAAGGAAATTGCGCCGCATAAGGGATTTACCGGATACCAGACGCTGCTGAAATCCTATATCAGCGAAGGGTTGCGCAAAGATGAGGCACAATTTGCCAGCACCCCATCCGCACGGCTGATTGAAGCATTAAGGAAACGCGGTGTTCCCGATTCAGTATTGGAAGATGCCGCAAAGGAACTTGAGGCGGCGTAGCCGCTTTACGCCACATGGACTCTGCAACTTTAAGGAACGTCGCATGAATCGCCACCTGATCACTCTCGCCACTCTGCTGACAGCGCTCGCGTTCTACGGACTGGGAATGACGGGTTTGGGTATTGCCGCATTTGCTGCCGGCGGGATATTCGAGCTGTGGTTCTGGATCAGGCTGCTTGTTCGCCACAAGCCGAAATATCCGCGCAGCGCGCCCTGATTCCAGAGAATTACGCATATTCAAGGCCAAATTCGCCCTCCTCACACCTGTTTTCGCGACTGTCCAAACAAGAACCACGCCGAATCGCGTAAAATACGCGTTTTAAGATTTCGGGCATCAACATGACACTGACCAAACTCACCGCACTCTCCCCTCTGGACGGACGTTATCACGGCAAAGTAGACGCCTTGCGCGGCTATTTCAGCGAATTCGGCCTGATCCGCTTCCGCGTGCTGATCGAAATCGAATGGCTCAAAGCGCTCGCGGCCCAGACAGACATTTTGGAAGTAGGTCCGTTTTCAGCTGCCACCATTGCACAACTGGATGCGCTCAATGCGAATTTCAGCGAGGCCGATGCCCAAGCGATCAAGGCCATAGAGCGCACCACCAACCACGATGTAAAAGCCATCGAATACTGGCTGCGCGACCAATTGTCCGGCAACCCGGAAACTGCAGGCGTGCTGGAGTTCATTCACTTTGCCTGCACCTCGGAAGACATCAACAACTTAAGCCACGCGCTGATGCTCAAAAACGGCCGCGACGCGGCGATGCTGCCTGCGCTGAAACTGATCGTATCAAGACTGACCGAACTCGCGCATCAACTGGCCGACCTGCCGATGCTGTGCCGCACCCACGGTCAAACGGCCACACCCAGCACGCTGGGCAAGGAAATGGCCAATGTGGTGTATCGTTTGCAACGCGCCACGCTGCGCGTCGAAGCGGTCGAAATCATGGGCAAGATCAACGGCGCGGTGGGCAATTACAACGCACATCTGGCAGCTTATCCTGATGTCGACTGGGAAACTTTCGCCAAAGACTTCGTGACCGCGCGCGGCATCGTCTTCAACCCCTACACGATCCAGATCGAACCCCATGATTACATGGCGGAATTATTCGACGCATTCGCGCGCATCAACACCATACTGATCGATCTGAACCGCGACATCTGGGGTTATATCTCGCTGGGTTATTTCAAGCAGAAAGTCATCAAGGGCGAAGTCGGCTCATCCACCATGCCGCACAAGGTCAACCCGATCGACTTCGAAAATTCCGAAGGCAATCTCGGCATGGCCAATGCGATGCTGCGCCACCTGTCCGAAAAGCTGCCGGTCTCGCGCTGGCAGCGCGATTTGACCGACTCCACCGTGTTGCGCAACATGGGCGTCGCGTTAGGCTATACGCTGCTGGCTTATGAATCCTGCCTGAGAGGATTGAACAAGCTGGAGGTCAACGCACAACGTGTCACCGACGACCTGAATTCAAGCTGGGAAGTGATGGCTGAACCTATCCAGACCGTGATGCGCCGCTACAACATCGAGAACGCCTACGACAAATTGAAGGAACTGACCCGCGGCCAGAGCGGCATCAACCGCGATTCGCTGCAAGCCTTCATCAGCACGCTGGAAATTCCGGACAGCGAAAAGCAGCGTCTGTTACAGCTCTCGCCTGACACCTATACCGGCCGTGCAGCGGAACTGGCAAAACGGATATAACATTTGCGGGACGTATTGCCTGCGCCGGTTTGGAGTACTGCGGCATGACGCAGCTGTTTGTCCTGCGCAAGTTTCATGGCGGCGACGCGTCGCCGCACTCCAAAAGGGGCGTATGGCATACGCCCTTTCATTCCAAACTAAAGCAACCCTCGTTCCGCGAACGACAGCGTTTCTCCTGCTGCTACCACGAAGTGATCCAGCACACTCACATCGACCAGCGCCAACGCCTGCTTTAATGCGCTGGTCAACAACTGATCGGACTGGCTGGGGTCGGTGACACCGGAAGGATGGTTATGCGCAAGTATCACCGCGGCGGCGTTATGCGCCAGAGCGCGTTTGACGACTTCGCGCGGACACTGGTCTGACTTAACGTGCCGTGAAATAACTCCTCAAAGGCGATCACGCGATGCTGCGTATCCAGAAATATCACCAGAAAAACTTCCTGAGTACGCCCTGACAGCAACAATTGCAAATAGTCGCGCACCACACGCGGTGAGTTGAGCGTATCGCCGCGTTGCAACTCCTCCTGCAAGGCACGCCGCGACATTTCCAGCACCGCTTGCAGTTGCGCAAACTTGGCAGACCCCATGCCCTTAACCGTGCAAAACTCGCGCCTGTCGGCGGCGAACAGCCGGGTCAGGCTGCCGTATTTGCCAAGCAACTCGCGCGCCAGATCCACCGCGCTCTTGCCCGTCACCCCGGTGCGCAAAAAAATCGCCAGCAACTCGGCGTCGGACAACGCAGCAGCGCCTCTGGCCAGAAGCTTTTCACGAGGACGTTCACCTTCAGGCCAATCGACTATGCTCACACACACTCCTCTCACGCCACAGGACCGTGATTAATTCAATCACTGTTACATTATTGCGAAAAGACAGCCTTGCAGATCGCAGCACTCTGCCCTATGCTACTCCATTAACCAAAATCGCTGTTTTAACGTGCTAAATTTTAACCGCATCACCCAGCTTTTTCTGATTGCACTGACCGCCGGCTGCGCCAGCACGCCTGAACAAGCCCCCGCTCCGACGCCCGTAATCGAAATACCTGCGGTTCAACCTGCGCGCATAAAACCCGCCGCACCCGTAAAACCCCCCGCCCCGTCGCCCGTCGCAACGCCTGCCTCCCTCCCTGTCGCATTATCCGACAAAGACGTGCATGAACTCGTCTCAAAGCTATTGCCTGGCGCTCTCAAGGACAAGGAAGGCTGGGCGGGGGATCTGCAATCGGCATACAAGGCGTTACAAATTCAACCCACCGCCAGCAACTTTTGCGCTGCCATTGCCGTCATCGAACAGGAGTCGAGCTTTCAGGCCGACCCGGTTGTTCCGGGGCTGCCCGCAATTATCCGGCGCGAAATCGATCAACGCCGCGATAAATACAACATTCCTCAGACCGTCATAGACTGGATGCTGGCCGCAAACTCGCGAGACGGTCGTACTTACCAGCAGCGCATAAACGCTCTCCGGACAGAGAAGGAACTAAGCGATTTGATCGAAGAAATCATAGCGCAGGTGCCCTCAGGTCACAAATTATTTCCCAACTATAACCCTGTGCGCACCGGCGGCCCGATGCAGGTCAGCGTTGAATTTGCCGAGGCTCATGTACACGCGCGACCTTACCCCTACGCCATCAACGGCAACCTGCGCAACGAGGTCTTCAGCCGTCGCGGCGGGGTGTATTTCGGCAGCGCTATACTGCTCGACTATCCCGCACCCTACGACGACATACTGTATCGGTTTGCCGACTTCAACGCAGGCCGCTACAGCAGTCGTAACGCCGCCTTCCAGCAAGCCTTGTCACGGATAAGCGGCAAAGCTCTGGCATCAGACGGTGATCTGCTGCGTTATCAAAACGGCAACATATCGCCTGAGCCCAGCTCCACGTTAAATGCGCTGCTCTCCATCAACAGAACCTTGCAGATGAATGGCGCTGAAATCGGGCGCGATTTGCGCCTCGAAAAATTATCGACTTTCAGCCGAACGCCCCTTTATATCCGAGTGTTCGCGCTTGCCGACAAAACCGGCGTTCAGCCCCGTGTTGCCATGCCGGAAATCGACCTGAAAAGCCCGAAGATAAAACGAAAACTCACCACCGAATGGTTCGCCAACCGGGTCTACGGTCGCTATATAGGCTGCCTGAAACGAGGCGGCGTGACGACAGGAAAACCTGTCACAAAAACCGGTACTCGCTAGTTGCACCAGCGCATTTTCTTGTAAGATGCGCAGCATGATTAAAAAACAACGTTCCATCGTGCTCGGCATCACAGGCGGCATCGCCGCCTACAAGGCTGCCGAGTTGCTGCGCCTGTTGATAAAACAGGGCTTTTCGGTGCAGGTCGTGATGACTGAGGCTGCCTGTCATTTCATCACGCCGACCACGCTACAGGGCTTGTCCGGCAAGCCGGTATACACCGATCAGTGGGATGCACGCGTGCCGAACAGCATGGCGCACATCAATTTAAGCCGGGAAGCTGATGCGATTGTGATCGCACCTGCCAGCGCCGATTTCATTGCGAAACTATCCCTTGGGCTTGCGGATGATTTGCTGTCCACCTTATGCCTTGCGCGAAACTGCCCTTTGCTGATCGCCCCCGCGATGAACCGCGAGATGTGGCTGCACCCGGCGACACAACGCAACGTCCGGCAGCTGATTAGCGACGGTGTACAGGTGTTGGGCCCGGATAGCGGGATTCAGGCTTGCGGAGAGACCGGCATGGGACGAATGCTGGAACCCGAACAACTGGCGCAGGATACAGGTCGGCTTTTAACACAACTCAACGGCGCCGGGTTACAAGCAAAACTCCAAGGCAAAAAAATCCTGATCACCGCGGGGCCGACCTACGAAGCCATCGATGCGGTACGCGGCATCACCAACAGAAGCTCGGGCAAGATGGGTTACGCCATTGCACAGGCCGCCTGTGAAATGGGCGCCGAGGTCACCCTGATATCAGGACCGACGGCTCTTTCAACACCGCCCGGCGCACACAGAATCGATGTACAAAGCGCCGCGCAAATGTTCGAAGCCGTCAAGCAACAGACATGCGACATTTTCATCGCCGTGGCCGCCGTGGCCGACTACCGGGTAGCTGCACCCAGCGTACAGAAGATCAAAAAAAGCAACGCACACCTCACACTTGAATTAATTCCCAACCCGGACATACTTGCGCATGTCGCAGCTCAGGACCATCCGCCGTTCTGTGTCGGCTTTGCGGCCGAGAGCGAGAATCTGGCAGAATATGCAGAACAAAAGCGTCTTGCCAAGAAGTTGCCGCTGCTGGTTGGCAATATCGCACAACAGGCGATCGGCAGCGACGACAATGAGCTGATCTTGTTCGACGATGCCGGCATGCTGCACCTGCCACGCGCCGATAAACTCACGCAGGCCAGACTTTTGATGCAACATATCGAACAACGTTATCAAGGAGCTGTTAAATGAAAAACCCTGCCGTGGATGTCAAGATCCTGGATCATCGCCTGCTTGAAAACATGCCCTGTTATGCGACCACAGGGTCGGCGGGAATAGATTTGCGCGCCTGTATCGAGCACAACATGGTGATACAGCCCAAACAGTGCGAACTGGTACCCGCCGGCATCGCAATCCATCTGGCCGATCCGGGCTTTGCCGCGATGATCCTGCCGCGCTCAGGGTTAGGGCATAAACACGGCATCGTTCTGGGCAATCTGGTCGGACTGATAGACTCGGACTATCAGGGGCAGATTTTCGTATCGCTGTGGAATCGGAGCCAGATTCCCTTCACGCTGATGCCGATGGAGCGCATGGCACAACTGGTGATCGTGCCGGTCATGCAGGCCAATTTCAACATCGTGGAAGAATTCCCGTTGAGCGAACGCGGCACGGGCGGTTTCGGCAGTACGGGAAAACACTAAAAAGCAATGGATAATTAAAAATGGACAATTGACAGTTGATGCCAATAAAAAACCCGCCTGAGCGGGTTTTTTATTTTCTACTTGCCACTTACTACTTGCCACTCACTGTTCTTATCTTTCCAGATTCAGTTCGATCTCGGTGTTGTCGCCGCGGCGCACCGACACCTTTTCGGTAACCATGTTGTAGCCTGCCAGCTTCACGCTGATCGCATGAATGCCAGGCTCCATTTCCAGACGCAACGGCGACATACCGTAATACACGCCATCGAGATAGACTTTGGCGCGCGACGGCGTGGTGTTCACCAGCAACAAGCCTGTCGTATCCCCTGCATGAGGCTTGTAAGTCGGTGCAGGCACTTCGCTACCCGACTGTACGCCGTAGCTCGCGGCCGGGGCAGCAACGGGCGCAGCCTTGGGCAAGGACGGCGCAACATACACTGTAACCCCCGGAATGGGGCGGGTTCCCGGCGTCAGGTTGAACAACTCAGGATGAGCCGCCATCAGCGAAGCACTGATCGCCTCGACTGTCTTGGTGCTGACAGTACGCAACGACTTGTTGAGATAGGCGATCACATCGTCCTTGTTGTTTCCGGAAACACCGGCGAACCTGTCATTTTTCTCGGTAACCAGACCGGACCACACCACTTTTCCGGTAGCTACGTCTTTGAGCGTCGTTTCAATCGCGATGGAAATATCGTCACGAGCCTTGACGTTCAGAGTCAACTCTTTCACGACACCCGTTACTTCGAACAGCGCGTTGGCAGCCGCCGTACCTTCCATCACCTGAAAACCTTCAGAATCAAAGCGCTTCTTGATCGCGGTACTCGCAATACTTGCCACGTCCTGATCCATCATCAGCTCATTGCCGTCCAGGCCTCTTATTTGCTGGGTCGACTGCCCCAAATAACGCGGACTGCTTACCTTGCGCTGATCGACAAAGTTGTTAATCCGCAAGGTCGCACCGTACTTGAGCGCAGGCCCGGTATTCTTCGCAGCCTTGCCGGTAGTTGCATCCAGCGTATTATTGCCGCCACCCATCCATCCGCCAACCTTATCCTTGGCGTCATTGAGAGTAGAACATCCGGCCACTGCGACCAACAAAACAAGCAGCGCTATGCGTTGCGAAAATGAACTCATTGACTTAACCCAGAAATTTATCAATTCAATCAAGCGTGTGAAATAACCGCTTCAATTTCGGCGAAGGTGCTCGCCAATTCAAAACTTTGCACCTGAGCACCCAACTGACGCGCGATCTGGGTGACAGAGAACAGGCCGCATACGGACTGACGTCCATCCTGACCTTCTGCAACCACCAGCGCATGCTGTCGGTGAGATTTTTTCAGACTGGCGACGATTTCACCAACCTTGGCCTGCTTCACATTGTCAATGTTCAATGCAGTCAGTTCGCGCTGAGTGCTCATGATATCTCGCACCATGATGTCAGCATGAGTACCGCCCATGTTCTGCAAGAAATGCATCGGTTTTTCGCCCAGCACATCGGAGGCCGTCAGCAATCCTGCCACCTGGTCATTATCGTCCAGAACCAGCAGCATACGCACGCCGTAACGGATCATCTTGGCGTTGGCCTTGTCCATCGATGTCTTGGCGCGCACGCTTACGACGGAAACCTTGTTCAAATCTGTCATCACCGTCAATGCCGGATCGCTCAGTTTTACGCGCTCAGGGAAAGACTGCATCGGACGCACAAAAGATGCGCCCGTTTTCAATGGAAAAGATTGCAGCGCTGTGTACTCTTTAATCATATTTCACTCCTAAAAATCATCCATAAAATTCACGGTGCATGCTGCAAACAGGCCTGCATCTGCAAGAAAGCGGGTTTGTTTTTCAATTCAGGCAGGTAACGAACCAACTCATTCAGTGCGTTGGTGTAAACCTCACGTTTGAACTCGATCACTGCATGAATATCCAGCCAGTAATCATTCCAACGCCATGCATCAAACTCGGGATGCGCGCAAGCGCGCAAACAGACATCACTATCACGCCCCACTAAACGCAACAAAAACCAAATCTGCTTCTGTCCGCGATAACCACCACGCGACTCTCGCTTATTCCAGCTCTGCGGCACTTCATAACGCATCCAGTCACGGGTACGTCCCAGTACTTGCACATGCTCCGGCCTCAAGCCGACTTCTTCATACAACTCGCGAAACATCGCCTCCTCGGGATTTTCGCCATGCTGTATGCCGCCTTGCGGGAACTGCCAGGCATGTTGCCGAATCCGCTTTCCCCAGAATACTTGATTTTTGTCATTCGTGATAATGATGCCGACATTCGGGCGGTAGCCGTCTCGGTCTATCATTTTCCACTCTATCAGCTAATTTCAATTGTCGGATTCTTTCACATTTCGCCTTTATTGAAAAGGCGAATATGCGTCCTCTACCGGTTCTGCCCATATAAACATCAGACTACTGTGCACAACAGAGTGCGAGCGCAGCTCGCCCGTTCCCTGTAAAATACCCATTCAACACAACTTCTCATTTTCATACATCATGCGCGTATCACAATTTTTCATCTCCACTCTCAAGGAAGCCCCCTCCGAGGCAGAACTCCCCAGCCACCGCCTGATGCTGCGCGCAGGCTACATCAAGAAGCTTTCAAGCGGCCTGTACACCTGGATGCCGCTGGGATTGCGCGCGTTGCGCAAGGTCGAAGCCATCGTGCGTGAAGAGATGAATAACTGCGGCGCCCTCGAACTGCTGATGCCTGCGGTACAACCTGCAGAACTGTGGGATGAAACCGGACGCTGGGAAGTATTCGGACCGCAGATGTTGAAAATCAAGGACAGGCACAACCATCAATTCTGTTTCGGGCCTACCCACGAAGAAGTAATCACCGATATCGCGCGCCGCGAAATCTGCAGCTATCGCCAGTTACCGGTCAATTTTTACCAGATCCAGACCAAGTTCCGCGACGAAGTTCGTCCGCGCTTCGGCGTGATGCGTGCGCGCGAATTTTTGATGAAAGATGCCTATTCATTCCACGCCGATTTTGCCAGCCTGGAAGAAACCTATGCCGTTATGTATGAAACCTACAGCCGCATCTTCACGCGCCTGGGTCTCAAATTCCGCGCAGTTGCGGCCGACACCGGCGCGATTGGCGGCAGCGGCTCTCACGAATTTCACGTGCTGGCCGATTCGGGCGAAGATGCACTGGCCTATTGTCCTGATTCCGAATACGCGGCCAACGTGGAGCTGGCAGAAGCGATCAATCCGAACACGATGCGTGCCGCACCTGCTGAGGTCATGCGCAATGTCGATACACCGAAGCAGACCACCTGCAAGCAAGTGGCAGAACTACTGGGAATTCCACTGCAAAAAACGGTGAAATTGCTGGCCGTAATCGCTTCCGACAAACTGAACATCCTGCTGCTGCGCGGCGATCACAACCTGAACGAAATCAAGGCGGCCAAGCTGCCGGGCCTGGCCGACTTCCGCTTTGCCCGGGAAGATGAGATACGCGCCTTTTTCAACTGCCCGGCGGGATTTTTAGGTCCGGTCGGCATAGACAGAACACAGGTACGCGTGATCGCCGATCAGGCCGTCACAACGATGAGCGATTTCGTCGCGGGTGCCAACTTAGCCAAATTTCACACCGCCGGCATCAACTGGGGACGCGATTTACCGGAACCTGATCTGATTGCCGACATCCGCAACGTCGTCTCGGGAGACATCTCGCCGGACGGTCGTGGCACTCTGGAAATATGCCGCGGCATCGAAGTCGGTCATATCTTCCAGCTGCGCACAAAGTACGCCGAGAGCATGAAGGCGACTTTTCTGGATGCGCATGGCCACGCACAGATACTGGAAATGGGTTGCTACGGCATCGGCGTGTCGCGCATCGTGGCCGCCGCGATCGAACAGAATCACGACGAACGCGGCATCAGTATCCCTGCCGCGCTTGCTCCGTTCCAGATTGTTATCGTGCCGATCGGCATGAACAAGAGCGATACTGTCCGCGCAGCCGTCGAACAACTGTACACTGAGCTTAAATCCGCCGGCATTGAGGTGTTGCTCGACGACCGCAACGAGCGTCCCGGCGTGATGTTTGCCGACATGGAACTGATCGGCATCCCGCACCGCATCGTCATCGGCGACCGTGGCTTAAAGGATGGTTTAATCGAATATCAGGGACGACTGGATGCGGCCGCGCAGCCTGTCCCCTTGCAAAGCGCACTGGAGTTTGTACAATCCAAACTATGATGAAAACGGGATCGAGGATTGCGGATTGCGGATTGAGCGAACTGCGGAGCAGCGGGTTTTTCTCGTTCCTCAATCCTCGATCCTCGATCCTGAATCTTGGTTCCTGCATCCTTGCAGCGCTGTTCGCATCCAGCGCCTTTGCCGGTGCGCAGATCGAAACACCGCTGTCCGCCAGTGTACGTGCGGTATTGCAGCGCAGCGTATCCGATCAGGCAGCGCCCAGAATGGCCTTTGCCACGCAGTATGAGGCTGACCGCTGGCTGGGCCAGATGTCACCGCGTCTGGAAAAGCGCCTGCCTGATAAAAACTACCGTCTGGAATTCTTGAACACCGTACACTACGAAGCCATCCGTGCGGGACTTGATCCTCAACTGGTACTGGGTTTAATCGAAGTAGAGAGCGGCTTCAAGAAATACGCCGTATCCTCGGCGGGTGCGCGCGGTTACATGCAGGTAATGCCGTTTTGGGTGAAAGAAATCGGCACGACTGAGCAGGATCTGTTCCACCTGCGCATCAATCTGCGCTACGGCTGCACAATACTGCGCCACTATCTTGATATCGAACATGGCGATCTTTATCGCGCGCTGGGACGTTACAACGGCAGCCTGGGGCGCCCGGAATATCCGAACATGGTGCGCGCCGCCTGGCACGGACACTGGATAGCCCCTACCGGCAACGGCCAGCCGGTTAAACTTGCGGATGCCCGTTAGCCTGCGCAGGTCGGGATTCATCCCGACAGGGCACCGTCAGGTGCGGCCAGGGCGGTATAATCCACACCTGATCGGATAAAAAATCGGAGTAAACAACATGAAACGTGCCTTGTGTGCCTTATTGATTCTGGCGCTGAACGGCCCGCTGGCAGCGGAGGAACTCTCCACCGGACAAGCCCTGTATCTTCCTGTTTATTCACACATCTGGTACGGGGACCGGATAGGCAATACCATGCAACCGGCGACAACCCCGCTCTCAGCACTGGTCAGCATACGCAATACCAGCCTCAAAAAATCCATCAGAATATTGTCAGCCCGTTATTACAGCACTGAAGGAAAACTGCTGAAAGAATATCTGAACAAGCCGGTTGCAATCGGCGCGATGGGTACACTCGAACTGTTTGTGGAGCGCAAGGAGCTCGAAGGTGGTTCGGGCGCAAATTTTGTCATTCAATGGGATGCTGATGCGGCGACCAACCCGCCCGTGATCGAAGCCGTGCATGCCAACATAAAAGAAGGAAATCACGCACTGACTTTCATTACCACGGCGCATCCGATACAACCGGATAAATAGCGCCCGCGCAGGTCGGGATTTATCCCGACACGCTGAGCTAATGCCGCTGGGGCATTCCCTCGGAATATAAGCGATGAACCTGCTTTATTCCTGAATGAAATACCGACCTGCGTTCTGGTTATTTTCCTTGCCTACTCTTGATATAACTCTCGACGCTCGCCCGCGTCAGCTCACCCTGCTGTGAACTGACCAGTTCGCCTGTCGGGCTATACAAGTAGCTGGTAGGGAGCACGTCGAGGTCGCCGATTTGCGAGACGATTTTACGATTGCCCAGTACGATCGGATAAGCGATATGCTGCTTTTTGACAAAATCCGCGACGATTTTGGCAGAACCGTATTCCATCGCGATGCCGATTACGGCCAGATCCTTATGCGAATTAGCAAGCGCCTTCAGCTCGGGAATCTCGGCAAGGCAGGGCGGACACCAGGTCGCCCAGAAATTCACCAGCACCCACTTGCCCCGATAGTCGGACAAACTGTGCGTCTTGCCCTGCATATCTTCCAGCTTGAAATCAGCCGCCAAACATGGCAAACACAGCAACAGCCCGAACAACACCCTGTAGACACGACTCGCCACGGAATTAATGGCCGTGCTCTTCAGGTTCGTCGGCGGATTCTTCGTCCTTGGTCAGACCGTGTTCAGCCGCATGGCTGAAATACAGCGCCAGCGCAATCAGCGTGATGCTGCCGCCCAGATAGAGCAGATCCAGTGGTGTCTGAAGTTTCATGTTCAATGCCTCTTCGAACAACGTGACGATCAGAATCATCAGAATCACCTTGGCCAACCGGCCTTTCAGATCATCCAGATTGTTGATCACCAGTATCTTGCTGGACGCCTTGCTGCCGTGCGCCTGATCGATATCGCTGATGAACAATTCATACAGGCCCAGCGAAAAAATCAACATCACCGTCGCCAGCAGATAGCCATCTACCACTTCCACGATATGCGAAACCGTGCTGTCGTGCAGCGCCTTGCGCGCTTCCTCAGTCATACTGGAATCTGCATAATGCAATGCATGCGTGAGCAAAAAATACACATCCACAGTCGCCATGTAAAAAATCACAAAGCCGGCCACCAGACTGCCGACGACGGCGGCCAGAATGACAAAACGGCTATTCCACAGGGTACCTTCAAACAGTCCTTCGAGATATTTCATTTTGCGTATACGACAGTTAAAAACGGGTCGTATTAAAGCGCAAATAGACGCATCGGGCAAGCACTCAGACGGACACACCCTGCTAGAATGCATCCACAGCACTCAATGACGAGCGGGCGACATGAGCAACAGCATAATAAAGCCGCAGCATGAAACACTCTCCATCAATCAGGATGAGCCAAAAACGAAGGAGCGCCCCCCTTTAGAGCGCATCGGCAAATATGAAATTGTCCGTGAGCTGGGAAGCGGCGCGACCAGTTGCGTCTATCTTGCACTGGATCCGTTCAACAACCAGCAGGTAGCCGTCAAACTGTTCCACCCGAATCCGCCTCGCAAGTCCATGCGCGCCAATGTGTACCGCAAACTGCTGCAGACTGAAGCCTCACTTGCCGGAAAATTATCGCACCCGCACATCGTAAAAATGTTCGACGCGGTTCTGTCCGGCGAGCTCAATTACATGGTGATGGAATACGTCGAGGGCGATACACTGGAAAAATACGCCAGTGTGAATCGGCTCCTGTCGCCGGGCATGGTGGCGGAAATCATGTACAAATGCGGCAATGCGCTGGAGTATGCACAGCGACAAGGGGTCATACACCGCGACATCAAGCCTGCGAACATCCTGGTGCAGGAAGGCGGCAACATCAAGATTGCAGACTTCGGCGCGGCCGTGATCGAAAACCAGCAGATGTCGCAGCAGCTGACCCAGGTTCCCGGCGTGGGATCTCCTGCCTATATGTCTCCTGAACAAATTCAGGAACTGCCTTTGACGCACCAGACGGATATTTATTCGCTGGGCGTGACCTTTTACAAGCTGCTGACCGGACGCTTGCCGTTTAATTCTGAAAACAACTACAGCCTGCTCTATCAGATCATCAATGAAACGGCGCCGCCCCTGAAAACCTTACGCTACGACATTCCCGAGCAACTGGATACGATCGTAAGACGCGCAATGCATAAGGATTTATCGCAGCGTTACCAGACCTGGGGGGAGTTCACGCGCGACCTGGCGAATTTCTTCGGCAAAGTCCCTCATAAGCAAACCGAATTTTTCGACACGGAAAAATTCGAAATCCTGCGTTCACTGACCTTTTTCAAAAATGTCGGCGATACCGAACTATGGGAGGTATTGCGCATCAACGACTGGCGCCGGGTACCGCAAGGCGAATGCATACTGCGCGAGAACGATCAGGAATGCGCTTTTTTCATCATCGCCAACGGTGTAGTCAAGGTGACCAGACAGGGAAGTGAATTAAGCCGCCTGCACAAAGGCGACTGCTTCGGCGAAATGAAACGCTTTCCGGATTTCAATTATCTGCGCGCCACCTCGGTGTTTGCCGAAACCGATGTCACCCTGATTGAAATCAATCTGGAGGTGCTGGCAAAAGCATCCGTGGAATGCCGTTTCCAGTTTGACGACGCCTTCCTGTACATCCTGCTCAAGCGACTGGATGAGGCTCACACGCGCATCTCCAGCCTGCTGCACAATCAAATAATAGAAATATAATCAAACAGATATATACAAAATACGGCCCGCTGGCCCGACTTTTTATTTGACGACGCACGAACATGGGGCATACGATGCGCCGCATGTCCTCACTCTATCTGCAGCACTTCGGCCTGAGTTCGCCACCGTTTTCGATCACCCCCGACCCCGGATTTTTCTTTGCCGGGGGCGATCGGGGCGTATTCATCGACGCCCTTTTACATGCCGCCTTGCAAGCCGAGGGAATCGTGCTGGTCGTCGGCGAAGTGGGCAGCGGCAAGACACTGATGGGCCGCATGCTGCTGGCAAAACTACCCGATCATGTGGACACCGTTTATCTGCCCAACCCGGCTTTTTCACGCGACGAAATCATCGATGTCATCGCCCGTGATTTGGGTATTGATAGTCAGGGTTCATCTCTGGAAGTACTTCAGCAGGAATTGATCAGACGCCATGAGATGGGCCGTCAGGTTGTGGTATTGATAGACGAGGCTCACGCCATGCCGGGCGAGTCCATCGAAGAGGTCAGACGACTCTCCAACCTTGAGACCTGCCACCGCAAACTGGTTCAGCTCATTCTTTGCGGCCAGCCTGAGCTTGACACGTTGCTGGCCTTGCCACAGCTTCGCCAGGTGCGCGACCGGGTGGTATACAGATTAATGCTGCATAAGTTATCGAACGGTGATGCAAGCCGCTATCTGGATCACCGGCTCAGAGTCGCAGGATGGCGCGGCAAACGTCTTTTTTCAGGATTTGGCGAACGGCTGCTGTTAGGTGACGCACAAGGACGTGTCAGACGTCTTAATCTGATCGCAGACAAGGCACTGCTTGCCGCTTTCGCCCAAGGCAAGAGTCAGGTCAGCGCCAGGCACGTGAGCCTTGCCATACAGGATGCAGGAGCCAATTTTTCATCCTCCGGCATCAGGTCAGCCCTCCTTATCCTGATCGCACCGGCGATCATCTGGTTCACCGAACTGTTCAATTAACTCCCTT
>JBAZCE010000017.1:8709-23793 GCA_041671105.1 Gallionella sp. | reverse complement strand
CCCGCCAGCGGGGGTTGGGGGACTGTCGGCTGAAAATCGAAAAAATACAACGGGAGCAATGAAATCGCACAGAAGACGGTTTATGCAAAGTTCAGGCTAAACCGGATTGAATGATTATAATGGCCGCCGGTCAGTTTTTTATGGAAGGATGTCGGGTGAAATCAAAATGGGTATTACTGCTTGTGCTTGCACTAACCTGCGCTGCTGCATCGGCTTCCGGTGCGCCCTGGTATAAATGGCAAAACAGTTTTGATAAAACGATCATGTGTTCGCAAAATCAACCCGGCGAAACCTGGTCCATTGTCCAGGGGCCCTTTATGGAATCGCAATGCAGGAAACCCGGTAATCCTCAATAATTTACTGGTCGCCGCCGATTCGGGGAATAAGGACTCGTAAATGAATATGTTGTACATTCAATCCCGAATCCCGAATCCCGAATCCCGAATCCCGAATCCTGGTTCCTGATTAACTCTGCATCCAGGGCAAGGCCTTAGCTCGCCATCCATCAGTCGTGTTGCGATGCCCGTTGCTATCCTTTTCGCCTTCGAAGCCCTCCAGCACATTGTAGCTGTCACGAAAGCCCGCCTGAGTGGCGGCAAGGGCCGATGCATTTGAGCGGGCACCGCTGCGGCAAATGAAGAGCACTAACGCTTCCTTGTTTACCTGCTGTTCAAGCGAAGCGATGAAATTCGGGTTGGGTTTCATGCCGGGGTAGGTTAGCCACTCAATCTCGACGGCGTCGGGGATGCGTCCTACCCAATCCAGTTCAGCACGGCAGCGGACATCCACCAGTTTCGCTCCCGGAGCGGATTGCAAAATTTCGTATGCTTCGTCGGGAAACAGCGCGCCTTCGTAAGCCAGATTCATTTCCTTTGCGCGTTGTTGAGCGGCTTGCAGTATGGAGGTAATTTTTCCCATGATATTTTTTCCTGTAATAATTCGGATATTCTTTGCAAGTATTCTTGAAATACCGGTGCAAATGTTATTCTTCGACGCAGCCACATACTAACGCAACCTAAATGAAAAATCACACGCAACCTGCACCGGCAGATAAATTTGAACCAACTAACCCGGAACGATTTGCCGCCGCGCAAAAAAGCACCTGGGTGAGTATTTTCATCAATCTGCTGCTGACCTGTCTGCAGGTCGCAGGCGGGTTTTTTGCGCACTCTCAGGCGCTGATGGCAGACGGGCTGCATTCGCTGTCGGATTTGTTGTCCGACGTATTGGTGTTGTATGCCAACCGGCACGGCAATCGCCATGCCGATGCCAACCATCCCTATGGTCATGCGAGAGTGGAGACCGCAGCGACCCTGATACTGGGCGTTTTTCTGGCAGCCCTGGGCGTCGGATTGCTGGTGGCAGCGGCGTTGCGTCTTCAGCATCCCGGGGCATTACAGGCGGTTAACCCGGTGGCCCTCGCCGTGGCCATTGTCGCATTGATCGCCAAAGAAGGCATGTTCCGTTACATGCTGTCAGTCGCTATGCGGGTGCGCTCCCAGATGCTGGTGGCCAACGCGTGGCACGCTCGCTCGGATGCTGCATCTTCATTGGTTGTGGTGGTCGGGATTATCGGCAATTTGTTGGGCTATACCTTCCTGGATCTGGTTGCGGCTGCAGTGGTGGGCGTGATGATTGCGCATATGGGCGGCAAGTTGGCGCTGGAGGCGCTGGCAGAACTTATCGACACCGGCCTTGCGGCCGAAGAGGTTGAGGCCATACGACAGACTTTGCTCAACACTCACGGTGTGCTGGGCTTGCATGATTTGCGTACCCGAAAGATGGCTGACAACGCGTTGGTCGATGCCCACATTCTGGTTGATCCGAGAATCAGCGTATCAGAAGGACATTACATCGCCGAATCGGCACGCCATGCCGTACTGAAGAACCATCACGTACTGGATGTACTGGTACACATCGACCCTGAAGACGATATGAAAGCGGGGCACAATGTCAAACTGCCCAGCCGCCCCGTTTTGCTCGCTGAGCTGGCCCGGCGACTCGGCGATGATCTTTTGCTGGAAAACCGGGTGGTGTTTCATTATCTGGATGGCTGTGTGGATGTGGAATTATATCTGCCGGCAGGCGAACAGACAGTCGGCGAGTCCGGCGCCTTGCAGGCTCGCTGTGACGAACTGATTAAAGGCGATCCGTTGTTCCGTGCCATTCATATTCACACACGTGCAGGCTCGCTGATGCACTGATTTGGGGCATCTTGTGCATGTATTTGGTGCGATTTATTTTTGTGCTACCTGACAGGCTTATGGCACAATGCTGACTTGGTACGCAGACAGAGTTAACGTGGAACTCGCGCACCTTATCGCTCTTGGTGCAAGAGCATTGAGGCAGGCGGCGGGCATGGCGATTTTCATCGTCATGGGCAGTTTGTGTCATACACGTTGGCACGCTTTCTGCATATAAACTACGTGCTGTAATTCACTGTTTGATTGATACTTTGGGAGAGAGTTATGTCGTTGTCGGCAAATGATGTGTTGCAAATGATTAAAGACCACGATGTGAAGTTCGTGGATTTCCGTTTTACCGATACACGCGGCAAAGAGCAGCACGTTTCCGTGCCTGCTAAATACGTCGGTATGGACAAGTTCGAAGAAGGTCACGCATTCGATGGTTCTTCCATCGCCGGCTGGAAAGGCATTCAAGCCTCCGATATGCTGCTGATGCCGGATCCTGCTGCGGCCTACCTCGATCCGTTCACCGAAGATGTTACGCTGATCATCACGTGCGACGTGGTAGAACCTACCGATGGCAAAGGCTATGACCGCGATCCACGTTCCATTGCGAAGCGTGCGGAAGCTTATCTGCAATCCAGCGGCGTAGGCGACACAGCCTACTTCGGTCCTGAGCCGGAATTCTTCATCTTTGATTCGGTTAACTGGAAGATCGACATGTCCGGTTGTTCGGTGAAAATCAACTCCGAAGAAGCTGCCTGGTCGTCCGATGAAAAGTACGACGGCGGCAATACCGGTCACCGTCCGGTGGTCAAGGGCGGCTACTTCCCGGTTCCTCCTGTCGACAGCCTGAATGATATCCGCGCAGCGATGTGCCTGATCCTGGATGACATCGGCATCGAAGTCGAAGTTCATCACCACGAAGTGGCTACAGCCGGTCAGTGCGAAATCGGTACCAAGTTCGACACACTGGTGCGTCGCGCCGATCAGACTCAGGCTTTGAAATATGTTGTACACAACGTCGCGCATCAGCACGGCAAGACTGCAACCTTTATGCCTAAGCCTATCGTTGGCGACAACGGCTCCGGCATGCACGTGCATCAGTCCATCTGGAAAGACGGCAAGAACCTGTTTGCAGGCAACGGCTATGCAGGCCTGTCCGAAACCGCGCTGTACTACATCGGCGGTATCATCAAGCACGCAAAGGCGCTGAACGCGATTACCAATCCGGGCACCAACTCCTACAAGCGTCTGGTGCCTCACTACGAAGCGCCGACCAAGCTTGCGTATTCTGCCAAGAATCGTTCCGCTTCGATTCGCATTCCGCATGTAGCCAGCGATAAGGCACGTCGTATCGAGACTCGTTTCCCTGATCCTACCGCTAACCCATACCTGTGCTTCGCAGCGCTGATGATGGCGGGTCTGGATGGTATCGCCAACAAGATTCACCCTGGCGATCCTGCTGACAAGAATCTGTATGACTTGCCACCGGAAGAAGATGCAAAGATCCCAACCGTATGTTCGTCCCTGGACGAAGCATTGAATGCACTGGACAAGGATCGTGAATTCCTGACCCGTGGCGGCGTATTCTCCAACGACTTTTTGGACGCTTACATCGCATTGAAGATGGAAGAAGTGACGCGTTTGCGCATGACGACTCATCCGGTCGAGTTTGAAATGTACTACAGCATCTAAGTCGTATTTTCAGGTTGTAAAAAGAAACGGGGCCTTGTGCCCCGCTTTTGCGTTCATAAGTATGAATGACGCCGCAAAAAGTTTGTCAGCACCTGTGGCTTGCCCTATACTCATTGAGCCTTTTTGCAGGAGATTGATTATGAAGTTTGGATGCTTGTTGTTATGCCTGATTCCGTCACTGGCATTGGCCGATATATACAAGTCCGTCGATGCCGATGGGCATGTGACCTATTCCAGTGCACCAATCAAGGGCGGCAAAAGAGTCGTGCTGACGCCGCTGCCCGTCGTAAGTGCTCCTGCACGTACCAGCAACTCCCCGCAGGACTTTCCGAAGGTGGATAAGGAAACGCAAAAAGGGCGCGATAGCATGCAGCGCAAAGTTCTTGAAGATGAGTTGAAAGCTGAGGAAGACTTGCTCGGCGGTGCCCAGCAAAGCCTGAAACTGGGCGAGGCGGCTCGCCCTAAGGATGACGAGAAGATCAAGGCGCTGACCAGACAGGTCGATTTGCATCAACGCAATATCAATGCGCTCAAGATAGAGCTCTCCAAATTGAAATGATTCGCCCGGCAGGCTGCTAGCGGGCACGATTGTTGCTTTATAACTGGTATGCCTGACTTTCATAACCTTACGCTCGACTATCTTGCCACCGCCGTCATCCTGATGGATGGCGAGTCTCGTGTCATCTACCTGAATCCTGCGGCTGAAAACCTGTTTGAAGTGAGTGGAAAAAATCTGCTCGGCAATTCGCTGCAACAGGTTTTTACCGATACCGGACAGCTCGACAGTGCGATGCAGCGTGCGGTCGAAAATAATGTCAGCTACATCGAACATGATCTGATGCTGGTAACGCATGCGCACAACAAGCTGCATGTGCGCTGCACGGTCACACCTGTGCTGTCGGGGCGATTGCTGCTGGAATTTCATCCCATGGACAGGCCGCTCAAGCTGGCGCGGGAAGAACAGATGCTGGATCAGACCCAGGCCAATCGTCTGCTGCTGCGCAATCTCGCTCATGAAATCAAGAATCCGCTGGGCGGTATCCGCGGGGCTGCTCAGTTGCTAGAACAGGAGCTGGAAAAGCCGGGCCTGCGCGAATACACCCAGGTCATCGTACAGGAAGCCGACCGGCTGCGTTCGTTGATGGAAAAATTGCTTACACCGCAAGGCCATGCACAGCACAGTGCGCTCAATATCCACGAGGTGCTCGAACGCGTGCGTTCGGTTGTTCTGGCGGAGATACCGGAAGGTCTCAAGATACAGCGCGATTATGACATCAGTCTGCCGGCACTGATCGGCGACAAGGAACAACTGATTCAGGTGATACTCAACATCGTGCGCAACGCAGCTCAGGCGATGCATGGTCACGGGCGTATCGTTTTGCGCACCCGAATCGCGCGTCAGGTAACGCTGTTCAAGCAGCGTCATCGACTGGCGGTCATGGTGCAGATTATCGACAACGGGCCCGGCATTCCCCCTGAATTGCGCGACAAGATTTTCTATCCTCTGGTGTCCGGGCGTGCCGACGGTCACGGGCTGGGGCTGACCCTGGCCCAGGATTTTGTCAGTCAGCATCAGGGCACCATTGAATTTGACAGCGAGCCGGGATGTACCCGTTTCACCGTGATGCTGCCGCTGCCGTGACAGGCAGTCGTTAGTCGCTGGACGTTGTCAAAACCCAAGTGATTGATCAATTAAATATTTTATGGGCGCATTATGAAACCAGTCTGGATAATAGATGACGACCGTTCGATACGCTGGGTGCTGGAAAAATCCCTCGCCCGTGCCGATATCGAGTTCACGAGTTTTGCCTCGGCGGATGACGCATTGCGTGCCCTGAGCCAGCACCAGCCGCAGGCTGTGGTGAGCGATATTCGGATGCCGGGGCGTTCAGGTCTTGATTTTTTACAGGTGCTGCATCAACGTTACCCGCTGATTCCGGTCATTATCATGACGGCCTATTCCGATCTTGAGAGTGCGGTATCTGCATTTCAGGGCGGCGCGTTTGAATATCTGCCCAAGCCGTTTGACATCAATCACGCGGTAGATCTGATACGACGCGCCCTGGAGCAAAGCCGCCGCAAATCCACCGAAGTGGGTCAGGTCGAGGTAGCCGCAGAAATTCTGGGGCATGCGCCGGCGATGCAGGATGTGTTTCGTGCGATCGGCCGTTTGTCGCAATCTCATGCGACCGTGCTTATCAATGGTGAATCGGGCACCGGTAAGGAACTGGTCGCGCATGCGCTGCACCGCCACAGCCCCCGTTCGGAGAAACCGTTCATTGCGATCAATACCGCCGCGATCCCGAAAGACTTGCTCGAATCCGAGCTGTTCGGGCATGAGCGCGGTGCGTTCACAGGGGCCGCAGCTACCCGCCACGGGCGTTTTGAACAGGCGGAAGGCGGCACGCTGTTCCTGGATGAAATTGGCGACATGCCTCCCGAGCTGCAGACGCGCTTGCTGCGCGTATTGTCGGACGGTAATTTCTATCGTGTCGGTGGGCATCAGCCCATTAAGGCCAACGTGCGCATCATCACGGCGACCCACCAGAATCTTGAGGAGCGGGTCAAGCTGGGATTGTTCCGCGAGGATTTGTTTCACAGGCTGAACGTGATACGGCTGCGCCTGCCTCCGTTGCGCGAGCGACGTGAGGATATCCCGCTGCTGGCAAAATATTTCCTGCAAAAGAGCGCCGTTGAACTGGCCGTCGAGCAGAAGCAGTTCAGCGAGGCGACCTTGCAGCATTTAAGTGCGCAAAACTTCCCCGGCAATGTGCGACAACTGGAAAATTTATGCCACTGGCTGACCGTGATGACGCCGTCCCAAGTGGTCGAGATCGCCGATTTGCCGCCCGAATGGCGTAGCGGTGAAAGTATTGCCATAGCCGACTGGAGCACCGCCCTTGCCAGTCAGGTTGAACTCGCCTTGCAGCGCGGTGATGAGGGCATTATGGACAGTTTCGTCGCACAGTTTGAACGCACGCTGATTTTGCAGGCGCTTCATTACACCAACGGGCGACGCATCGAAGCCGCCACCCTGCTCGGCATCGGGCGCAATACGTTGACGCGCAAGATCCAGGAGCTGGGGCTGGACACTCAGGAAGGGCAGGGGGCGTAGGCTTGCTGATAGCGTTCGTTCGCGGTGGATCACAATGCAATGCCCGTCGAAGAGTAGAAGACCTGCAGCGGATGCTCACGACCCGCCAGGTAGTCAGGTAGGGTGCATTTCATGCACCTTGGTGCGTTATGCCAACCGCTTGAGCAGTTTGTCGTGTATCCCGCCGAATCCGCCGTTGCTCATCACCAGGATGTGATCGCCGGGTCGTGCTGTAGCGGCAATGGCCTCAATCAGCGCATCCAGATCATCGATGACCAATGCTTTTTCACCCATAGGTGCCAGCGCACCCGTTGCATTCCAGCCCAGATTGCCTGAATAACAGAACACCCTGTCTGCATCTTTCAGGCTGGCGGGCAATGCATCCTTCATCACGCCCAGTTTCATCGTGTTGGAACGAGGTTCCAGCACCGCCAGAATGCGAGCCGAACCCACCTTGTGGCGCAATCCCGCTACCGTGGTATCGATTGCTGTGGGATGATGGGCGAAGTCGTCGTAAACGGTGATGCCGCGCTCCACGCCTTTCACTTCCATGCGGCGTTTGACGTTTTTGAACAGACCTAATGCCTCAAGGCCCAAGGCGACCGGTACGCCTGCGTGACGTGCGGCGGCAAGGGCGGCCAACGCATTCATGCGGTTGTGCTCGCCCAGCAATTCCCAGGCGAGGGTGCCTTGCGGCACGTTATTCAAGGTCACGTGGTTGTTGCCGTCGATGTTCCAGCCCCTCTCCCCCAGCCCCTCTCCCGCTTGCGGGAGAGGGGTGCCAAACAATTCCACCGGCGTCCAGCAACCGCGCGTTAAGACGCGATCCAGCGATTGTTCGCGACCATTACAGACGATCAGGCCGTTGCCCGGCACGGTGCGCACCAGATGGTGAAACTGAGTCTCGATAGCGGGCAGATCGGCGAAGATGTCGGCGTGATCGTATTCGAGGTTGTTGAGAATCACGGTGCGCGGATGGTAATGCACAAATTTGGAGCGCTTGTCGAAGAACGCGGTGTCGTATTCGTCGGCCTCGATAACGAAGAACGGCGAGTCGGTAATTCTTGCCGAGATGTCGAAATTTTGCGGCACGCCGCCGATCAGAAAGCCGGGATTCAGTCCCGCGTGTTCGAGTATCCAGGCCAGCATGGATGCCGTGGAAGTTTTGCCGTGCGTGCCCGCCACGCCCAGCACCCAACGATCGCGTAGCAAGGTGTCGGACAGCCACTGCGGGCCAGAGACATAAGGCAGATTGCGGTTCAGGATTTCTTCCATCAGCGGATTGCCGCGCGTGACGACATTGCCGATGACGAAGATGTCGGGGTTCAATTCAAGCTGTTCGGTGCCGAAGCCTGCGATGAGTTCGATGCCTTGTGCTTCCAGCTGGGTGCTCATAGGCGGATAGACATTGGCGTCGCACCCCGTGACGCGAAAGCCTGATTGTTGAGCGATTGCTGCGATGCCGCCCATGAATGTGCCGCAGATGCCGAGAATGTGGATGTGTGTTGGTTTGCTCATAGTCATTTATTTTAAAAAGAAAATTGGTCCACGAAAGACACGAAAAGCACGAACAAACGACGCAATACAAACCTTTTCAATGATGGCCCTTGATTGAAAATGAAGTTAGGTTCATGGCTGGTTACGTCGTGTATGTTGGCGGGAAGCAATACTGAGGCATTATAAAAATTGTCCGTTCTTGGTTTGCAACAAGCTTTTTTTCGTGATTTTCGTGTCGTTCGTGGACATGTTTTTTTGTTTTTATGCTCTGAAAATAAAATATACGGCGCCCATCATGCACAGCGCGGCATACAGGTAGTCCCATTTTAACGGCTGGTTCATGTATATCACCGCAAATGGCACAAAGATGGACAACGTGATGACTTCCTGCAGGATTTTAAGCTGTCCGAGATTGAGTTCGGTGTAGCCGATACGATTCGCCGGAACCTGAATCAGATATTCGAACAGGGCGATCCCCCAGCTTACCAGCGCGGCGGTATACCAGGGTGATGTCGCCATGTTTTTTAAATGACCATACCACGCAAAGGTCATGAACAGATTCGAGACGGCCAGCATCAGAACCGTTACCAGCAGCGGTTGTGAAATCAGCCCCATCAGTTCTCTTCGGGCACCATCTTGATCGCGCCGCATGGACATTCCGCCTCACACAGGCCGCAGCCCTTGCAGTAGTCGTAGTTGAACTGGAAGCCTTTGCCCGCCCCCAGTTTGATCACCGCGTTGTCTGGGCACACGCCGTAGCAGTTGTCGCACTCGAAACAGTTGCCGCAAGACAGGCAGCGACGCGCTTCGAACAGGGCGTTAGTTTCGTTAAGGCCGCCCTGTACCTCGTCGAAGCTGGTCTGGCGGCGAATGATATCCAGCATCGGCCGCACGGTCTTGTCGGCGTCGGAGTAATACCACGGGTTGAGTTTGTCGAACGTGGCGATCTCGGGTTTAGGTGCGGGCTGATAGCTGGCTCCGTTCAGCCATGCGTCGATGTTGCGCGCAGCCTTTTTGCCGTGACCCACCGCGACGGTGACGGTGCGTTCGGACGGTACCATGTCGCCACCGGCGAAGATCCCCGGAAATCCCGTCATCATGTGCGGCGATACTTGTACGGTGCCGTCTTTCACTTCCAACCCCGCTACTCCTTCGAGCAGTGAGAGATCGACATCCTGCCCCAGCGCCAATACTACCGAATCGGCGGCAAGCGTTTCAAATTCGCCGGTCGGCTGCGGGTAGCCCTTGTCGTCGAGCTGCATTTTTTCGACGGTGATTTCGCCGTCCCCTGCCTGCTTGATGGTGGAGAGCCATTTGATCATCACGCCTTCCTGCAAGGCTTCTTCCACTTCAAAATCGTGTGCGGGCATTTTGTCACGGGTGCGCCGATAGACGATGATCGCCTCCGTCGCCCCCAGGCGTTTTGCGGTGCGCGCAACGTCGATCGCGGTGTTTCCGCCGCCGTACACCACGACGCGGCGCCCAAGCATCGGCTTGTCTTCCCCTTCCATCGAGCGCAGCACCGAGACCGCATCCACGATCTTGGTCGCATCGCCGGCCGGGATGAAGGTGCGTTTGCCGATATGTGCGCCGACCGCGAGGAAAGCCGCATCGAAGCCGCCTTCCTGCATACTTTGCTGGATGTTGGCCACTTTAGCGTTGAGCCTGAGGGTGACGCCAAGATCGAGGATGCGTTGCACTTCAGCATCCAGCACTTCGCGCGGCAGGCGATATTTGGGAATGCCGAAGCGCATCATGCCGCCCGCCAGAGGGCCAGCTTCCTGTATTTCGACGCTATGGCCCATGCGTGCCAGATGATAGGCGGCAGAAAGTCCGGAGGGGCCTGCCCCCACGACTAAAACCCGTTTGCCGGAAGAGGCTGCGGGTGCGTCAAATTTCCAGCCTCGTTTGATCGCCTCGTCGCCCAGGAAGCGTTCCACAGAATTGATGCCCACGGATTCGTCGAGTTGTCCGCGATTGCAGGCACCTTCGCAGGGGTGATAGCACACGCGGCCCATCACGGCCGGCAGCGGATTGTTTTCAACCAGTACGCGCCAGGCCTGTTCGTAATCGCCCGACTCGGCGTGAAACAGCCAGCCCTGAATATTCTCGCCGGCAGGGCAGGCGTTGTTGCAGGGCGGTAGCCGGTTTACATATACGGGGCGCTCGGTGCGCCAAGTGCCGGTCAGATTCGCAAGCGAGGTGCCGGGTTTGAGGGTGATTGCAAATGGTTTTGGCATATCAGTTCGCCTCCTCTTCAAGCAATCCATACTTGCGGATATTGCGGTCGGCAATCAATTGGATGCGCGCGACCATTTCGGGATGCGGCTGTTTGCCGAACAGGTGCGCGAAGCGCTTTTGCGGCAACAGATAGTCTTCCACGGCGACCTTGCGTCTTATCTTCAGCACGCCTGTGACCTCGCCGTATTCGGCCTCGAATACCGGAAACAGGCCGCTCTCCTTGGCAAGTCTGGCCATCCGTATCGTGTCGCTGGAGGCGGTGCCCCAGCCTAACGGGCAGGGGACGAACAGATGGATGTAACGCGCGCCGCGTATGCGCATGGCGCGGCGGACTTTGTATTCCAAATCGCGCAGATCGGCCACCGTTGCCGTGGCAACGTAGGGGATGCCGTGGGCCATCGCGATTTCCGGCAGGTTCTTGCCCTGACCGAACGGGTTGCCGGGCTCTGATCCCACCGGCATGGTGGTGGCGGTGCGCGCAGCCGGCGGCGTGGCGCTTGACCTCTGCACACCGGTGTTCATGTACGCCTCGTTGTCGTAGCAGATGTAGAGCACGTCGTCGTTGCGTTCGAACATACCGGACAGACAGCCGAAACCGATGTCTGTGGTCCCGCCGTCGCCGCCCTGAGCCACCACGCGCACCTCTGTTTTTCCCTTGACCTTCATCGCAGCCGCGACACCGGTTGCAACGGCCGGAGCATTGCCGAACAGCGAATGGATCCACGGCACCTGCCAGGAGGATTCGGGATACGGAGTTGAAAAGACTTCGAGACAGCCGGTGGCATTTACCGCAATCAACTGACCGTTGCTTTCGGCCATCGCCGCATCGATTGCATATCGCGCACCCAAAGCCTCGCCGCAGCCCTGACAGGCGCGGTGCCCCGAGTTGATCGAGTTGCTGCGCAACTGACCTGCCTGTACGCTGCGCTCATCGGGCGCCAACAGTCGATTGCCGACGGTGTAGGTGCCGGTCTGGTAAAACTTTACGGCTTGAAATCCCGTGCTGGTCGTATTCATCCTGATCTCCTAACCGAACTTGGCCGATACGATGCCCTTGTCGTGCAGCATGTTCTCGGCGATGGGGCCGGAGTGGCGGGTCTGACGCTCGCGCTCCAGTTGCTTGTTGACCGCATCCCAGTCCAGGTCGAGGAAGGTGATGGGAGGCAGCGTTTCTTCTTCGAGTTGACCGAACAGCTTGTGCAGGGACGCCTTGGGGATGGATCGTCCGCCCAGTCCTGCGATGGCGGTGTAGCCTTTCAGTCCGGTGCCCGTCACGGCCATGCGCACATCGGTGGCGACAATGCCGCCCATGCCGACCGCGAGGCTCTTTTCCAGTACCAGGAAGCGTTTACAGTGAATCAGTGCCGCGCGCACCTGTTCAAGCGGGAAGGGGCGATAACTGATGATGCCCAGCACGCCGATCTTGTGGCCTTCATCGCGCATCTCGTCCACGGTGTCCTTGATGGTGCCCAGCACCGAGCCCATTGCGATGATGATCGTTTCGGCATCCTCGCTGCGATAGGTGCGGATCAGGCCGCCGCTGTCGCGCCCGAATTGCTGTTTGAATTCGGCGGCCAGTTGCGGAATCCGTTCAATCGCCTGCATCTGCTTGGCGTGGGCCAGGTATTTCACTTCCATGAAAGCTTCGGGGCCGACCATCGCACCGATCGAGACGGGTTCGGCAGGGTTGAGCACCTGGCGCGGATCAAACGGCGGCAAATAGGCGTCGACCTGTTCTTGTGAGGGGATATCCACGCGCTCGAAGGCATGGGTCAGGATGAAGCCGTCCATGCACACCATGATGGGCATGGACAATTCTTCGGCCAGACGGAATGCCTGTATATGCAGGTCGACAGCTTCCTGATTGGTCTCGGCAAACAGTTGCATCCAGCCCGAATCGCGTTGCGAGAGTGAATCGGAATGATCGTTCCAGATATTGATCGGCGCGCCGATGGCACGGTTCGCCACCGTCATCACGATGGGTAGCCCCAGCCCCGACGCGTTATACACCGCCTCGACCATGAACAGCAGGCCCTGCGATGCGGTCGCGGTATAGGCGCGTGCGCCGGCTGCCGATGCGCCGATCGCCACCGACATCGCGGCGAATTCGCTTTCCACGTTGATGAATTCGCAGGGGGTCAATTCGCCCGATTTGACCATTTCGCCCAGCGCCTCGACGATATGCGTCTGCGGCGAGATAGGATAGGCGCAGATCACTTCAGGACGGCACAGTGCAATGGCCTCGGCAACGGCTTTTGAGCCTTCGGTCTGTTTAAGCATCGCCAGCCTCCTTCATCATTTCCTTAACCAGATTGTAAGCCTCTGTCGCGGCAGCGATGTTGCCGGTTGCGACGCGGCCTGAGAACTTTTCGTTGATTGCCTTGATTACCGATTCCAGTTTGATCGTACCGGACAAGGCGGCGAATCCGGCGATCAACGGAACGTTGGGGATGGGACGGCCGACATGTTTGAGGCCCAGTTCGGTGGCGGGCAGGGTGCAAAAGCGTGCAGGATTTCGACCCTTGATGAGTTCGCTCAAGCCGAGTTCCTCGAAGCTGTGATGTGAATTGAGCAACACGTAGCCGTCCGGTTTTAATCCGGCGAAAACGTCGATCTGATGCAGCAGGGTAGGGTCCTGAATGATGATCGCATCCGGCTCCACAACGGGTTCTCGCAGGCGGATCTCTTTGTCAGAGATGCGGCAGAATGCCACTACCGGCGCGCCGGTGCGTTCAGAACCGAAGCTGGGAAAGGCCTGCGCGTGCCGTCCTTCCTCGAACGCCGCAACGGACAACATCTCTGTGGCAGTCACGACTCCCTGCCCCCCGCGACCATGAACCCGTATCTGGAACATCTAACCTCCCCGTGATTCCTTCTTGCCAACTTTGGCTAACCTCAAAAAAAATGCCAGCTCTTCAACCCAACGCAGCCGTTGTTCCGGCGTAAGCTCCTTGAATGCGCGCAGCCGCTCGTCGCTGACGAAATAAGTGCGGTCGCCGGAATTAAAAGGCTGCCTCAGCATGTCGATTTGACCCGTTGCAAATGCTCAATGTCGGAAAGATCTATCGGACGTTTGACCGCATTTTTAAGCGAGATTAAATCATCTATAGCAACCACCTTGATCGGCGTGTCGGCAACATGAAATGTCACCGCACGGTCAGCCATACCCGAAAAATCTACCGGGGGAAACAACAGCACATCGATCGTTACGCCAGCCAACTCCGGCGTGCGCATTGCGAAGACTTCCAGGTTGCGATGCGTATGCCAATCGCGTAACAATTCAATGTCACTAAGAGACTCCAATTTGACAGGTAGAATTGGCGTAAGCTGCAACTCCATTGCCGTCGCTATTAACGCCGCCAGATTGCCTGGATTCATCGCCACCGTAATGTCCACGTCCATCGTGGCGCGCTCCACGCCATGTAGCGAAACCGCCAGTCCGCCAATTAGCAAGTAATTGACTTGGTGTCGATCCAGCGCGGCGAAGAGATCAACGTAAAACATGGCGGAATCCTGTGTTAAAAATATAGCGAGTGGCAGTGGTGCTGCTACAAGTTTCGTTAGTGTACGCCCAATAGTTCCACGTCGAACACCAGTGTTGCGTTCGGCGGAATCACGCCGCCCGCGCCGCGCGAACCGTAGCCCATAGCGGATGGAATAATCAGCGTGCGTTGGCCGCCTATCTTCATGCCGTCCACGCCGACATCCCATCCCTTGATGACGTGTCCTGCGCCGAGCGGAAATGCAAACGGCTGTCCGCGATCGCGCGAGCTGTCGAATTTCTTGCCCTTGTGTTCGGGTGCGGCATCGTCGTACAGCCAGCCAGTGTAATGTACGGATACGTTTTGTCCGGTAGCAGCGATTGCGCCTTCGCCCAGTTTGATGTCGGTCTTGATCAGTTCAGTCATGTTGCTCTTCTCCATTGCAGGTGTTGTCGCGGCTTGTTCAGAGCACGCGGTGGTTGAAACGGCAGCCAATAGGACTGCCAGTGGTAAGAAAGCGAAGCGTTTCATTGTATATCCTTGTTTTTAATTAATTAATTGTAGACGCATGGCGCGGCGCGGGTTAAATGTAAATTTCTGCTTCCATGAAGGTAACAGCATGTCCTGCCAGCAAAACCCGATCGCCTTTGAGTTCGCACAGTATATCTCCGCCCCGTTTTGATATTTGACGCGCACTCAATGCATTTTTGCCGAGTTTTTCCGACCAGTAGGGTGCCAGTGAGCAATGCGCTGAGCCTGTTACCGGGTCTTCCGGAATACCGAATTTAGGTGCGAAGAAGCGACTCACGAAATCTACCTCACGCCCTCGCGCGGTAACAATGACTCCGCGCAGATCAAGCATAGCCAGCTGGCTAAAGTCGGGTCG
>JBAZCE010000017.1:0-8699 GCA_041671105.1 Gallionella sp. | reverse complement strand
GGAACGGACTATATCCTCATTATCGAAAACCGCGAAGTAGTCATCGGCTGCCAAAATTGCGGATGGCTGTATTCCCAGTCCGGCTATCAATGCGTCCGGTGCTGCGCAAGGCACGGGCTTTGTTGCGGGAAAATTCATAACCAGCAACGCACCCAGACGGGCTACCGTCAAAATGCCGCTGAGTGTTTCAAAGGTGATCGTTGGTCCGGAATAGCCGAGAATTTCGAATATCACATGTGCCGCCGCCAATGTCGCATGCCCGCAAAGGCTGACTTCGGCAACGGGAGTGAACCAGCGCAGGAGGAAACCTTTTTCCGATTTGATAAAGAAAGCGGTTTCGGAAAGATTGTTCTCGGCAGCAATTGCCTGGAGGAGGCTGTCTTCAGGCCAGCTGTCCATCTGACAGACGGCAGCCGGATTGCCTCCGAAAACTCGGGTCGTGAAAGCGTCAATCTGGTATTGCTTGATCTTCATTCTTGTTCGATTCAGTATTGGTTATGCCGCTGACCGGGCATTCGCCTTGATCAGTTCTGCCATCGCAGTCGTTTCAGGTGTTCCGCGCAGTCCCTGGATAACGCCCGCCCGGTTATGTTCCGGCTGATTTTGGCTTATTTTCCATTTTCCGGATAGTGCGGTGATGATAATTTCATGGCCCAATCATCTGTTCAGACTACGCAGACATGGCCGCTGAGGGTTGAGCAATCCTGCGCAGCGTTATTGTCCATGCTTTCCCGATCACATGCACTGCGTTCTCAATTTCAGTACCCTGCTTGTCGCTTGCACATAACGGCGTATGGCCGGCATCGTGGAATGCCGCCTGCGGTGAGACGGGTTTAGTCTCGAAATGCAACAGGCTGTTCCGTATGGAGATCATCAGCAGATAAGACGGTTGCTTGCGCGTTGCAATATGCGGATCGCGCACTTCGAAGCAAAGCAGTGTGCCATCCCGTTTCGCATCCTTGCACAGGAAAATTTGTTCGGCGATCGCCTCGACGAACGGCAGGGCAAGATTCAGTCCCGGTGCCAGCACCATGCTGTATCGGCACTGGCGCTCGATGACCAGCGTCTTTTCTGAAGGCAATATCTTGCCGCGACCGACAACGATCAGGGTGACGATCAGCAAGACCCAGATCATCGCTTCGCCCGAGGCAAAAACAACGGGCAGGACGAATTCCATTATTTCGTGCATCGGGCCTCTCCCGTTGTATATTCCTTGCAGGTAGTCTGGTTAATAGCTCAACACCGGAGCCAGCCAGCGCTCGGCTGTTTCAATATCCCAGCCCTTGCGCGCAGCGTAGCTTGCGACCTGATCCTTTTCTATCTTGCCGGTGGCGAAGTACTGCGCCTGCGGGTGTGAGAAATAGAAGCCGGAAACCGCCGCGGTAGGCAGCATCGCAAAGCTTTCGGTGATCGTGATGCCTGCCTTGTTCGGCGCATCCAGCAGTTCGAACAACGGGCCTTTCTCGCTGTGTTCCGGGCAGGCGGGGTAGCCTGGTGCGGGTCGGATGCCGCGGTATTTCTCTGCGATCAGTGCATCGTTGTTGAGGCTCTCATCGGCGGCATAACCCCAGAACTCGCGGCGTACGCGCGCATGCAGCAGTTCGGCAAAGGCTTCGGCCAGACGATCTGCCAGGGATTTGAGCATGATCGCGTTGTAGTCGTCATGGTGCTTTTCAAACTCCGCGACGCGTGCGTCTATGCCTATGCCTGCGGTGACGGCGAATCCGCCGATATAATCAGTAACACCGCTGTCCTTGGGGGCGATAAAGTCTGCCAGACAATAGTTCGGGATGTCGGCAGGCTTCTTGGTTTGCTGGCGCAGGTTGTGCCAGGTCATTAGAGGTTTTAATCGGGTCTCGTCGCTGTAGATCTCGATGTCGTCGCTGTTCACGGTATTGGCCGGGAACAGACCATATACCGCATTCGCGGTCAGCCATTTCTCCTCGATGATTTGCTTCAACATCGCCTGAGCATCGACGAACAGCTTGGAAGCTTCGACACCGACCACTTCGTCCTGCAAGATCTTCGGGTAACGTCCGGCCAGCTCCCAAGCCTGGAAGAACGGCGTCCAGTCTATGTATTCCGCGATGTCGGACAGCGAGTAGTCGCGCAGCTCTTTGACCCCGATGAAGGCGGGTTTCGGAGGCGTGTAGCTTTCCCAGTCGGTTTTTAAACCATGTGCGCGTGCTTGTTCCAGCGATACATACACGGCTTTTGATTGTCTGGATTCGTGTTGTTCGCGTGCGTCCGTATAGTCGGTCTTTATGCCTGCAATGTACTCATCGCGAAGCGTGTCAGAGAGCAGGTTGCTGCATACTCCTACCGCGCGCGAGGCATCGGTGACATACACCACCGTGCCTGAAGGGTAGTGCGGCTCGATCTTTACCGCCGTGTGTACGCGCGAGGTGGTCGCTCCGCCGATCAGCAGTGGAATCTTGAAGCCCTGGCGTTCCATTTCCTTCGCGACATGCGCCATTTCTTCCAGCGAAGGCGTGATAAGACCGGACAGGCCGATGACGTCTGCGTTGTGTTCGCGTGCAGTGTCCAGGATCTGCTGGCACGGCACCATCACGCCCATGTTCACCACCTCGAAGTTATTGCATTGCAACACCACGGTGACGATGTTCTTGCCGATGTCGTGCACGTCGCCCTTGACCGTCGCCATCACGATCTTGCCCTTGGTGCTGGTATCGCCTGAGCGCAGCTTTTCGGCTTCGATGTAGGGGATCAGATGCGCTACGGCCTGTTTCATCACGCGCGCCGATTTCACCACCTGCGGCAAAAACATCTTGCCCGCGCCGAATAAATCGCCGACCACATTCATGCCTGTCATCAGCGGGCCTTCGATCACCTCGACCGGGAACTTCGCCTGCAGACGCGCTTCTTCGGTGTCTTCGACGATGAAGGTGGTGATACCGCGCACCAGCGCGTGGCTTAAACGCGCCTGCACGGAGCCTTTGCGCCATTCCAGATCTTCCACCAGTTCTTTGCCGCCGCCTTTTACGGTTTCGGCGATCTTGACCAGTTTTTCGCCCGCGTCCGGGTGGCGGTTGAGCACCACGTCTTCCACCGCATCGCGCAGCTCACGCGGGATTTCCTCATAGACACCGAGTTGCCCGGCGTTGACGATGCCCATGTTCAGGCCGGCCTTGATCGCGTGATAAAGGAACACGGTGTGGATCGCCTCGCGCACCGGTTCGTTGCCGCGGAAGCTGAACGATACGTTCGATACGCCGCCGGAGATCTTCGCAAACGGCAGATTCTTTCTGATCCACGCGCAGGCCTCTATGAAGTCCACAGCGTAGTTGTTGTGCTCCTCGATGCCGGTCGCGATCGCGAAGATGTTCGGATCGAAGATGATGTCCTCAGGCGGGAAACCGACCTTGTCGACCAGAATGTCGTAGCTGCGTTTGCATATCTCGGTCTTGCGCGCATAGGTGTCCGCCTGACCCTGTTCATCGAACGCCATCACCACGGCCGCCGCACCGTAGCGGCGCACCAGCGTGGCATACTTGACGAAGTTTTCCTCGCCTTCCTTGAGGGAAATCGAATTGACGATGGACTTGCCCTGCACGCATTTGAGGCCCGCCTCAATGATGTTCCACTTGGACGAGTCTATCATCAGCGGCACTTTGGAAATATCGGGCTCGGAGGCGACCAGGTTGAGGAACTTCACCATCGCAGCCTCGCCGTCCAGCATCGCCTCGTCCATGTTGATGTCGATCACCTGGGCGCCGGTTTCCACCTGCTGCTTGGCGACTTCCAGCGCTTCGTCGTACTGGCCTTCAAGGATCAGGCGCTTGAATTTGGCCGAGCCTGTGACGTTGGCGCGCTCGCCGACATTGACGAACAGCGAATCGTCGCCGATGTTGAACGGCTCAAGACCTGCCAGGCGGCACTTGTGCTCCAGCTCGGGCAGGCGGCGGGGAGGCACATCTTTGAGCGCCTCGGCGATAGCCTTGATGTGTGCGGGAGAGGTGCCGCAGCAGCCGCCTGCGATATTGAGAAAGCCGCTGGTGGCGAATTCCTTCACCAAAGCGGCAGTTTTTTCCGGCAGCTCGTCGTAGCCGGTTTCGGATAAGGGATTGGGTAGGCCCGCATTGGGGTGCGCGCTGACGTAACAGGAAGCCACGCGCGACAGCTCTTCCACATACGGGCGCATCAGTTCCGCACCCAGTGCGCAGTTAAGTCCGATTGAAAGTGGTCTGGAATGTGAAAGCGAATTCCAGAACGCCTCTGTGGTCTGCCCCGAGAGCGTGCGTCCGGAAGCATCGGTAATCGTGCCTGAGATCATGATCGGTACACGTATGCCGTGCTGATCGAAATGGCGTTCGATCGCAAACAGCGCCGCCTTGGCGTTGAGCGTGTCGAAAATGGTCTCGACCATCAAAAAGTCAGCACCGCCGTCGAGCAGGCCGCGTATCGCCTCGGCATAGCTTTCCACCAGCACATCGAAGGTGACGTTGCGCGCACCCGGATCGTTTACGTCCGGCGAAATGGAGGCGGTGCGCCCGGTAGGCCCCAGCACGCCCGCGACGAAACGCGGCTTCTCGGGAGTCGAAAATTCGTCGCATAGCCCGCGGGCCAGTTTTGCTCCGGCCACATTCAGCTCGTAGACCAGATGCTCCATCCGGTAGTCTTCCATGGACACCGAGGTGGAGTTGAAGGTACAGGTCTCAAGGATGTCGGCGCCGGCCGCCAGATATTCGCGGTGGATACCGCCTACGACATGAGGCTGGGTCAGCAGCAGCAAATCGTTGCAGCCTTTTACATCGATCGGATGATCGGCGAAGGTGCGGCGTGCGCCTGCGTAATCGCCATACAACACAGTGCCGCGATAATGCGCTTCGGTCAGCTTGTAGCGCTGGATCATCGTGCCCATCGCGCCGTCCAGAATCAGGATGCGTTGCCGGAGAATTTGCTCGATAAGGTGCGGGGTCTGGGTCATGATTTGTGGCTTAAAAAAAGATCAGCTATTTTATCATGTGATCAGTTGTCGCTTGATGGAATTGAGATTAGTCAATACTATTCGCAGGGTTATGACTGTCCTTTAATGCCGGTTCGGCGGGTGGATGTTGGTAACATATTGAAGTGCAAGGAGGATTTATGGCTAAGTTTGTTTGGGTAGATGAGCTCAATATTGGAATCGATGTGATTGACCAGCAACACCGCAGAATTCTGGAATACATTAATCAGCTGGATGATGCCCGCACCATGGATCAGTCGCGTGATGAAATATCCCTGCTGATCAATAATCTGGTGGATTACACAATTTCACACTTTGCATTTGAGGAGAGCTTGCAGGAAGAAGCGAAATATCCCTTTGCGGCAGCGCACAAGAAAGTGCATGACTTGTTTACCCGGCGAGTAGCCGAGTATCAGGATCGATTCAGTAAGGGGGAAAACGTTACCAGGGCGCTGAATAGTTTGCTGGTCACCTGGTTATTGAATCACATCAAACGAGACGATGCGGATTATTCAGAGACAGTGAAGGCTTATTTGAATAATCAGAATCAAAATGACTACGTGAAGAAGAAAAAAGGATTTTTCTCGCGTCTGTTCGGTTAACGTGAAACTCGCGTAGCGATTCGATTGCCCCCTCGCCCGCTTGCGGGAGAGGGTTGAGGAGAGGGAGAGCGAAGCGAGGGTTCCGGGCATGGCGTGTTTTATTATCGGGGGTGGCGTCTCTACCATGCCCGTTAGTTTTAAGTATTCGTGGTGGCTATTCGATTGTATTAACGGCCTCGTCTTGCCTGGGATCGCTCACCAGTCTGTAGACGATGCCGCACACCAGCAGTGCTGCCAGCAGCAGGCCATACTGGAGCGGGCTGAAGCTGCTTTCATGTGTGCCCGGGGTGCTGACGACCTGTACCGGTTGTATAATCATTTCACGAATCACCGAGATGATCGCGACTTCGACGAATACGCGCACGGAAGTGCGTCCGGTCTGCAGGTAGTTCATCTCTGCTGAGATCAGTGTGGAGAGTGTCCACAGGATGAATAGCGAGCCCAGCGCATGAAAAAATCCGCTCATCGCATTTCCTGCATTCCATGCATCAGTAGCCCTTACCCCGAAATCCCAGATCACCATCACACAGGCTATACCTAACGCCACTGCCAGCAGCACATGGATGAATTGATTGAAATTTTTCATGCTGCTAATCAATTTTTTTTCAAACACAATGGTCTTCCTTTTTAACAATTAAAATTGTTTGTCCATGCGTCTATATTGTACCGCCTCGGCGATATGCGCTGTCTGGATTGTTTCGCTGCCGGCCAGATCGGCAATGGTGCGCGCCATCTTGAGCACCCGATGATAGGCGCGGGCAGAGAGATCCAGTCGTGTAATTGCAAGTTTCAGCAGCGCTTCGCCTTCTTTATCGGGCGCGCACCATGCGTCAATTTCGGTGACAGAGAGTTGCGCGTTGGGTTTGTTTTGTCTGGCGAGTTGCTGCCGTCTTGCGGCCTCTACGCGGGCCCGGATAGCCGCGCTGTTTTCGCCATCGGCATGCCTTAGCAAATCCTGTTGGGCAACGGCGGGGACTTCGATCTGAATATCGATGCGATCCAGCAGCGGGCCGGATATTCTGCCGCGATAGCGTGCGATCTGGTCGGGTGTGCAGCGGCATTTGCCGTTGTAGTGACCGAAATAGCCGCAGGGGCAGGGGTTCATCGCAGCGATTAATTGAAACTGTGCGGGAAATTCGGCGCGGCGGGCGGCGCGCGAGATGGTGATGTGTCCTGATTCGAGTGGTTCGCGCAAGGCCTCCAGCACGCAGCGGTCAAACTCCGGCAATTCATCCAGAAACAACACGCCGTGCAACGCCATGGAGATTTCACCCGGACGAGGATTGCTGCCGCCGCCGACCAGGGCCACATCGGACGACGTATGATGTGGCGCGCGGTAGGGGCGCGTCCCGAATTTTTTTACATCGAAGCTGCCGCCCTGCGATTGCAACGCCGCGCTTTCCATGGCTTCCCTCTGTGTCATTTGCGGCAAAATACCCGGGAAGCGCGCCGCCAGCATGGATTTTCCCGTACCCGGCGGCCCTGTCATCAATACGCTGTGTCCGCCTGCTGCGGCAATTTCCAGCGCGCGCTTGACCTGCTCCTGTCCTTTTACATCCCGCATGTCCGGATACTGCGGGGCGATAGCCTGCGGCTGACTGACTTGAGGTTTGATGGGTTCGCGGCCGGTAAGATGCGCTGCGACCTGCAGCAGCGTTCTGGCCGGATAAACCACGGCGTCTTTCACCAGCGCGGCTTCGGCGGCGTTCAGTTCCGGAAGAATGAATGCACGGCCAGAACTGGCGGCGCGATAGGTCATCGCCAGCGCACCGCGTATAGGGCGCAATTCGCCGGTCAGCGCCAACTCGCCTGCGTATTCATAGTCTGCGAGTCTGTCGGCAGGAATTTGCCCGCTTGCCGCCAGTATCCCCAATGCAATCGGCAGGTCATAGCGTCCGCTTTCTTTGGGCAGATCGGCCGGTGCGAGATTGACGGTGATGCGCCGCGTCGGGAAGTCGAACTGACAATTTTGCAGTGCCGAACGCACGCGTTCACGGCTTTCTTTAACCTCCATTTCCGGCAAGCCCACGATGGTGAAGCTCGGAAGTCCGTTGGCCAAATGCACCTCGACGGTGACCAGTTCGGCTTCCATCCCGGACAACGCGCGGCTGTAGAGCACCGCGAGGCTCATATTATTTTGGTGTTACGTCGCGCTGCGCTTCCAGATCTGCAACGCGCGCTTCCAGGGCGTTAAGCTGTTCGCGGGCGCGCGCCAGCACCTGAGCCTGAATGTCGAACTCTTCCCGCGTCACCAGATCCAGTTTGGTGAAACCCTGCACCAGCAAGGCGCGCATATTTTTTTCGATGTCTTTGGCCGGGCTGCTGTTGACCACTTCGCTCAGCTTGGCGGATAAATCTTCAAAAATTTTGGCATTCAACATGGTACAACTCCTTATAGTAATTGCGGATTGCGGATTGCGGATTGCGGATTGCGGATTGCGGATTGCTGAATCCTGCTTTTCTGGCAGTGTAGCAAAACTGTTGAAGCTGGGCACGCAATCGGTGCATATTGCTTTCAGGGTGCGCGCGTATGGTGCGCAGATTGTTCGTAAAAAATGATGCGATTTATGTAATATATTGTTTTTTAAGTAAATTTAAAGTGTGGCACGCATTCTGCTTATAATCGGGTGCAGAAAATTTTTATAAACTTCAATAAAGGAAATGTCATGTTTAAAAGCAAATTACTGAACTCCCTGATCCTGGCAGCTTTGTCTGTGCCTGCTATCGCAATGGCAGAAGATGCACCCGCAGCGCCTGTGACGGCTAACGTGGGTCTGGTGAGCGACTATGTATGGCGCGGTATTTCCCAAACTTCACATGCCCCTGCGATACAAGGTGGTTTCGACTACGCGCACTCCAGCGGTTTATATGCCGGCGTATGGGGTTCCAACGTGAACTGGATTGTAGATACGGCAGCTACGACAGCTGGCGGCAGTGCGGGTCTTGAGCTGGACACTTACTTCGGCTTCAAGAACAGCTTCGCAACCGATTTCACCTACGATGTGGGCTTCATTCGTTATAACTATCCCGGTTCATATACGCCAGCTGGCAGCACAGGTGTTCCCGGAACGAGTCTTGGCAAGGCCGACACACAGGAGATTTACGGCGCGATCGGCTACAAGTGGCTTAGT
>JBAZCE010000016.1:0-24053 GCA_041671105.1 Gallionella sp. | reverse complement strand
TGAAACAGTGCAAAAACTCTTCGACGATAAAAAAGCTGCAAATTGGTAAGCATGGGTCTGTTGCGCAAGCTCTCAATCATTTCATTGGTTTTCGCAATGCTGATTACGCCGGCAATCGTCATTGCCGACGAGTTGATCGAAGCGCAGGAACAGGGCGATCCCGCACAGGGCAAGCAAAGAGTGCAGTCGGAAAATTGCCAGGAATGCCATGGCTTATCCGGCGCAGGCCTGTCGCCCGCTGCGCCCAAACTTGCCGGACAGTATGCGAATTACCTCGTCAAACAATTGCAGGATTTTCAGTCAGGCGTACGCAAACATCCGGTGATGAACATCATGGCTGAAAGTCTGAACGATCAGGATCAGGCCGACATTGCCGCCTGGTTTGCCGGCAATAAAGCCATGAGCGGCAACGGCTCACTCCCGAGTCTGATTGCACGGGATATTTTCAGCCGGGGCGACAACAGCCGAAACATCTTGCCCTGCAAAAGCTGCCACGGCGAGACGGGGCAGGGCCGCTATTCGGAGACCGGCAGCTATCCCGTGATCGGCGGTCAATACCGGGTCTATCTGCGCGAACAGCTGCGCAACTGGCGATCGGGTGCGCGCGCCAACAGCCCGGGAGGAATCATGAATGTCATCGCCAGATTTTTGAGCGACGACGAGATCGAGGCGCTGGCGGGCTACGTCTCCGGCCTTTAACGCCTGCTGAATTCTCAGCAATCTCCCGGCTTTCATTGCTGAAATCTCAACAGCAGCCATCCTGTCAACTCGCGCAAATTCAACATAAGTCATTGTTTTACAATAACCTGTCAAGGTGGCATCAAAATTGCGTTAAGCATCGGGCCAACCTGCATCCTATCCTTCAACACGAGAACCACCCGATGAAACGATTGTTATTTGAAGCACACCGCTGGGGAGGCATTGCGCTGGCCCTGTTCATGACGCTGTGGTTTTTCTCCGGACTGGTGATTATCTACGCCGAGCCGACCGCCCCCGGCCGTGCCGGGCAACTGGCACACGCCGAAGCGTTGCAGCCTAAACCCACCTGGCTCAGCGCAGGCGAGGCATGGCAGCGCAGCGCAGAACAACGCCGGGAACTGGCGAGCCATACGGCCATTAAACCCGTCGCAAAAAAACCTGACGCGGAAAACGGCAAGATCGTCGAAGCACGCCTGCTGATGCAGGCCGACGAGCCGGTCTGGCTGATCGAAGATGCCAGGGCACAACATTTTGCACTGTCGGCCATCGACGGAAAATTGCATGAAACCTCGGTGCAGCAGGCGCTACGCATTGCCGCCAACTGGATTAACAAGGACGATGCCGACCCGGCTGTCAATATCGACTACGTCGAAACTATCGAAAAACCGGCCATCCTGCGCAACCGCGAAGCGCTGCGCCCCTTCCACCGGATCGCAGTCGAAGACGGCAACGGCACCGAACTGCTGATCTCGGCCAGGACAGGCGAGGTAGCAGACGCCTCCACCCGCTTCGAGCGCGGGCTCTACTGGGCCGGCAACTGGCTGCATCTGTTCCGTCCGCTGGAACTGACACGTTTTGCCGGGTCCCGCGTCGATGTACTGACATGGACAGCCTTTGCCGCCGTTGCCGTGCTTATCACGGGACTGATTGTCGGCTGGTTGCGCTGGCGTCCCGGCTTTAACGGCCGCAAGACCTACTCAGAAGGACGCACGCATCCCTATCGGGACTTCTACAGCCGCTGGCATTTCCGGGCCGGGCTGATCGGCGGCGTTCTGGCACTCACCTGGGGATTGAGCGGATTTTTGAACAACAATCCCTGGAAGCTGTTTTCACCCGCCAATCCCGCCAAAGAGGAGTTGGCGCGTTATGTCGGCGGCGCGAATCCTGATCTTGCAAAATCATGGCAACCCGCACCGTTGCACAATAACGCTGCAGTGGTGGAACTGGTATGGCGACGTCTTGGCGATGAATCCGTACGACTCGCCTACGCCAGAGACGGCAAACTGTCCGAAACAGACTCAACGCATGGCTTTAGCCAGGACACGCTGCGAGACGCAGTGCAACGCATGGCAGGCGATATCCCGATCGCAAAACTAACCCTGCTGCAGGAATACGACAGCTACTACTACCTGCGCCATCACCGCGATGTCGCGGAGCGGCCGCTGCCTGTGCTGCGCGTCGAATTGGCCGATGCTGCCGGCACACATCTGTACATCGATCCGCAGGATGGTCGATTGCTGATCAAACAGGATAAAAGCCGCCGCATCTTCCGCTGGCTCTACTCCGCCCTGCATCACTGGGATATCGGTTTTCTCTATCAGCATCCGCTGTGGGATGCGTGGATGCTGAGCTGGGTGCTGTTTGGTCTGGTTTTGAGCACGACCTCCGTGGTACTCGGCTACAAACGTTTGAAATCCACCTTCCGTCCCAAAAAACGCGCGGCCCGGACGAAGCTCATTCAACCTGTCGAATCGCCGGGACTGACAACAGAGAATCAGGCTGGCTGACCGGCAAAAGCTGCGCGCAATTTTTTAACCCCACCAGAAAAACACTATGAAAAAAACGCCGTTTGTAGTCTGTGCATTGCTGTTCAATATCTCATCCGCGTTTGCGGCCGATGCACCTGCCCCCCAACCACCTGCAAAACCGGCGCCTCAACCGCTGGGCTTCTTTGTCACCAGCACCGGTGTCGGCAACGGTGCTGATCTTGGCGGTCTGGCGGGTGCGGATGCGCATTGCCAGAAACTGGCAACTGCCGTCGGGGCAGGCAACAAGACCTGGCATGCTTATCTGAGCACTCAGGCTGCGAACGGTCAGCCTGCGATCAATGCCCGCGATCGTATCGGCACAGGCCCCTGGTACAACGCGCGCAGCGCCAAAATTGCCAAAGATGTCGCCGATCTGCACGGCGATACGCTCGATTCCGCCCGTCTTGGCAACAACCTGAGCCGCACTACCGCACTGACCGAGAAGAATGAGCCTGTGAAAGGCGCGGGCGACAAGCCGAACGAACACGACATCATTACCGGATCGCTGCCCGATGGCCGTGCCTATAGCGATGCAGCGGATCACACCTGCAGCAACTACACCAGCAGCAGCGCCGATGGCTCCGCGCAACTGGGTCACTTCGACCGGACCGGCGGCGGCAATATTTCCTGGAACTCGGCGCATCCGAGCCGTGGTTGCAGTCAGGAAAATCTGGTGAAAACCGGCGGTGCCGGTCTGCTGTATTGCTTTGCGTTATCCAATACGGAAGAAACTGTAACGCCGGCAATTGAAGGCGTGGTAACGGCGGGCACAAAAATCGAATACATCAGGGACGGATTCAAGGGCACCGAAGGGCCGATTGCGTTGCCGGACGGCGACCTTATCTTCACCGAGACTCAGGCCAACCGCATCACGCGCATTGCGAATGATGGCACGACGTCGATCTTCCTGGAAAACAGCAACGGCTCCAACGGGCTGGCGTTCAATGCCCGGGGACAACTGGTCACCGTGCAGGTATTGAACCCGCGCGTCGGCATCGTTTATCCGCAGGAAAAAGTGCTGGCAGACAAGTTCGACGGTCAGCCGTTCGTCCGTCCGAACGATCTGGTACTCAGCATCAAGCGCGGCGACATTTACTTCACCGATTCCGGCGCAGCTTTCGGTGCACCCAAGGCGGGAGAGCCTGTCGCCATACCGCGTCCGGCGGTCTACCGCATCAAGAGCGACGGTGAATTGCAGTGCGTCGTAAACGACGTCGAGCGCCCCAACGGCATCCAGCTGAGTCCGGATGAAAAGGTGTTGTACGTCGCCAATACGCTGGGTGAATACATTCTGGCCTACGATGTAGCGCGCGACGGTTCGATCAGCGGCAAGCGGAATTTCGCCAGACTGGAAGGTTTCAAAAAACTGGACAACGGCAGCTATTCCAGCGGCGCGGATGGTCTGGCAGTCGATGCCAAGGGACGTCTTTACGTCGCATCCACTGCGGGCATCCAGGTGTTCAGCGCCAAAGGCGACGCACTCGGCATCATAGCCTTACCGAAGGCACCGCAAAACCTGGCCTTCGCAGGACGCGACAAGAAATCCCTCTACATCGTCGGACGCGGTGCAGCCTACCGTATCGCGATGCTGACGCCGGGATTTTCGGGGCGGGCCAAGTAAGTCTGCAGGATCGATGTCTATCCGGCACTGGCTGATCGCATTGCTGATTTTGGCGATATTGTCAGTGCCGCTCGGTTGCGCCGTCTGGGCGGCGCTACTGGCCTGGCGGTGATCCCGCAAATGATCGCGTATCCCGTTAAACGCGGATTTAACGCTGTTGATTTTTCAGCAGCAGGATCGCCACCGATGCTGCCGGCGCAGCAGAATTGCAGGACAGGCACGTCAGCCGCAGCACTTGAAAAACTTCCGGCAATCTGTAATTTACACAAAAAAATCAAATACTTGCATCATAAAATAGAATAAAACAACTAATTTTAAACAGGCTGGCACGGGATGTGCGTTACCAATGTGGCAGCGGCACCATTCACGATCCGCGCCATAAAACGATCCATGTTAAGAGGAGCATAAAATGTCTGTCAGCATTCGAGTCTGGGATTTACCCCTGCGGTTATTTCATTGGCTATTGGCGCTGTCCGTACTGTCCGTTGTGATAAGCGGGGAGCTGGGCGGCAACCTGATCGACTGGCACGGCCGCATCGGCGAACTGGTGTTGGGCCTGCTGGTTTTCCGGCTGATCTGGGGGTTCGTCGGCACGACCCATGCGCGCTTCGCCAGCTTCTTCCCGACGCCGGCAAAAATCGCAGCTTATTTGAAGGGGCAATGGCAGGGAATCGGCCACAACCCGCTGGGGGCGCTGTCGGCAATCGCGCTGCTGGGCGCGCTGGCAGCCGTCGTCGTCACGGGCCTGTTTGCCAACGACGACATCGCATTTCAGGGACCGTTGTTCACGCTGGTGGACAAATCCTTCAGCGACAAGCTGAGCGGTTTGCATGCGCGCGCCTTTTACGCGCTGATTGTGCTGATTCCGTTGCATCTGGCGGCCATCGTCTATTACATCCGCATCAAGAAACACAACCTGATTGCGCCGATGCTGACCGGAAAAAAAGTCGTGCCCAGGAGTCACGCGGTTCAAATCTCCGGCGGTGGCGCCATTCGTTTTCTGGCCGCATTGACGATTGCAGGCTTCGTGGTGTGGGGAGTCAGCAACGGGGCGAGTTATTTAGTGCCCCTGCCCGCACCCGCTGCTACACCCAGCTTTTAACCTGAATTATTCATGAGTAAAAACTGCGTCATACCGGCGAAAGCCGGTATCCAGATGATAAACAATTTCCCACGTAAGTGGGACAACATCATGGTTTTGCCTGCTACGCAGAGTGTTTTTGGGACTGGATTCCGGCCTTCGCCGGAATGACGGATCCATAGATTATTTGGATTTAGTTGTTATTTTCTTTAATCGTTGAGGAGTTGTAAATGAAGTTGAAATTAATCATGTCGCTTATTCTGGCTACCGCAAGCATGTCGGCCATCGCCGGACAAGCAGAGGATCAGCAGGTCAAATTCCGTCAATCCGCTTATTCGTTTGCCGCGTGGAACTGCGCCAAGATCAAGAGCCAGGTTGTCGAACATCCCGAAACCTATAACAAGGAACAGATCATCGCGGCGGCTAATTCCGTCGCAGCTGTCGCCAACTCCGGCCTGGGCGCGCTCTACGCCCCCGGCACAGATCAGGCAACGGGCTGGAAAAAGTCCCGTCTGAAACCGGAATTTTTCACTCGTCAGGATGACGCGAAAAAAGCAGCGCTTGCCTTCAACAAGGAAGCCAACGAACTGGCAAAAGTCGCAGCAAACGGCGATGTAGGCGCAATCAAGACGCAATTCGGCAAGCTGGGCGAAACCTGCAAGAGCTGCCACGACGACTTCCGCATCAAAGACTAACCTCAGCGTCCCCTTCCTCACGGGAGGGGATCTCCCCCGTCTTCACGGCACTGGCCGCCCTCCCCCCACGCTATATTCCTGTTTCTGCTTTGCATATCGTTTTTTCTTGTTTTTTATTCTAAGCGAAAGTGAATACGATACCTCCTCATCGCTGACACATCTCCATTTTCACCGGTCGGCATTTACTTGAGGAAGCCCTATGTTTACCGCAACCCGCCACGACCATGCATCGTCCGAAGCCCAGATCCAGTCACACGAGATTCTAGCTACAGTGCGCAAGGCAGCGCATCGATCCGAATTGCCCCATGCGGGAAATGTCACCCCAGAGCAAGCATGGACACTGGTATCTGCGGGCGTTGCAGAACTTATCGATGTGCGCACCGACAACGAATTACTTCGTACCGGTCATGTGCCGGGTGCAGGACATGTCGAATGGCTGACAGGCGCAGGGATGTCAAAAAACCCTCGCTTTATCAGCCAACTGGGTTCTTTGGTCAGCAAAGGGAATGTTGTGCTGTTCCTCTGCCGCAGCGGCAAACGTTCGACAGCCGCCGCAGAGGCTGCTACCGGGGCCGGCTTTCGCAATGCCTTCAATGTGCTGGAGGGATTCGAGGGCGACGGCAATCCGAAACTAGGCTGGCTCAATCGCCGTCTTCCGTCCGCGCAGGACTAATTCGCTTAACAGGAGAAAAGCATGTCAAACTCGTTCGCAGATAATTCCCAGTCCATCGGCAATACGCCGCTGATCAAACTCAATCGCATCATCGATGGTGCAAAAGCCACCGTGCTGGCCAAGATCGAAGGCCGGAATCCGGCGTACTCGGTGAAGGACCGCATCGGTGTCGCAATGATTGACGATGCCGAAAAACGCGGAGTTCTCACTCCCGGCCGTGAGCTGGTCGAACCGACCAGCGGCAATACCGGCATCGCGCTGGCGTTCGTCGCGGCGGCTCGCGGCATTCCGCTGACACTGACGATGCCTGAAACCATGAGTATCGAGCGGCGCAAGCTGCTGATCGCCTACGGTGCAAAACTGGTGCTGACCGAAGGCGCAAAAGGCATGAGCGGCGCAATCGCCAGGGCGCGTGAGATCGCCGAATCCGACCCGAAATACGTGTTGCTGCAACAATTCGAGAATCCGGCCAATCCTGCGATTCATGAGGCCACCACCGGCCCTGAAATCTGGAACGATACCGACGGAAAAATCGACATTTTCGTGTCCGGTGTCGGCACCGGCGGCACCATCACCGGTGTGTCGCGCTACTTCAAGAAGACTCGCGGCAAGCAGATTCAGTCCGTGGCGGTTGAGCCTGCGGCCAGTCCGATCCTTACGCAACATCGTTCAGGAGCGCCGTTGCAACCCGGCCCTCACAAGATTCAGGGCATCGGTGCCGGTTTCGTGCCAAAAAACCTCGACCTCGAACTGGTGGATTCCATCGAACAGGTCAGCAACGATGACGCCGTGTTGTATGCCCGCAGGCTGGCAAAGGAAGAAGGAATTCTGTCGGGCATTTCCAGCGGCGCGGCCGTAGCCGTTGCTGCGCGTCTGGCCCGCCTCCCTGAAAACGAGGGCAAGACCATCGTCGTGATTCTTCCGGACTCGGGCGAGCGCTATCTGAGTTCAGTCCTGTTCGAAGGCATTTTTGACGCGACCGGCCTGGCGCTATGAAACTGGCAGATTCCCAGGTTCTTCAGCCGAACTGGGGGCTGGAGTGCGTTGTTGAACAGCTGCGCGAGACGCGCCGACGCTGGCGCGAATCCTGCGCACGCAATCACGAGTGCGGCGGGCGCGAGTTACCGGCAAGCGAACCGGTGCGCGACATCGTCGCGGGATTGCGCGGTGCGCTGTTCCCGATGCGGCTGGGACCGCCCGACCTGCGTCAGGAGAGCGAAGACTTCTATGTCGCGCACACGCTCGACAGCGCACTGCATGCCTTGCACCAGCAGGTTTTGCTGGAGCTGAACTACACCGCGCGTCAGACCGGCAACGGTTTAAACGAAGACTTTAACGTTCGGGCGATCGGCATCGTGCGCACTTTTGCGGCCGCCTTGCCCGGCGTGCGCAGCCTGCTGGATACTGATGTGCGCGCCGCCTACAACGGCGATCCGTCCGCACACAGCGTGGACGAGATCCTGCTGTGCTATCCCGGCGCTCAGGCGATCATTCACTATCGCATCGCGCATCGGCTCTACCTGCTGGGCGTGCCTATGATCGCGCGCATCATCGCCGAGCTTGCGCACTCCGCGACCGGCATCGACATCCATCCGGGCGCTCAAATCGGTTCGGGATTTTTCGTCGATCACGGCACGGGCGTCGTAATCGGCGAGACCGCGATCATCGGCGTGCGGGTGCGCCTGTACCAGGCCGTGACGCTGGGTGCGAAGCGCTTTAATGTAGATGAGGATGGAGTGCTGGAAAAAGGTCAGCCACGCCATCCGATACTGGAAGACGACGTGGTGGTGTATGCAGGCGCCACGATACTGGGGCGCATCACGATCGGACAAGGCTCCTCCATCGGCGGCAATGTCTGGCTGACCCGTACGGTACCGCCGGGCAGCGTGATCACTCAGGCCAATTCGCAGCATGAACTTCCCGGAAGAAGTCCACCATGAATTCATCAGTCTCCCAGTTTTCACAGGTATTGCGGCAATTGCGCGAAGAACGCGGCTTTTCGCAGGAACAGCTGGCCGAACGCGCCGATCTTAACCGCTCCTACCTCGGCGAAGTCGAGCGCGGCCACGCCGTCCCTTCGCTAATCACCCTTGCCAAGCTCGCAACCGCACTCGAAATCCGGCTGTCGTCCTTTATCGCACGCTGTGAACATATTTGATCCAAATATTCCATTAGCCCGTCATTCCCGCGCAGGCGGGAATCCAGCAAAACAAAAAATCCGCGAAGCGGACAAGGCTTCTGTCCCGCGTTGCGGGGCTTGTTCAATCGCCTGGATTCCCGCCTGCGCGGGAATGACGCTGTCGATTAAAAAATTGCCAAGCATATTGGTGGCTATAGCAGGTTGAAGTACCTCCCTAACAGGCGGAACATCGCTTAGCTTTTTTTCTTATAACTTTATCGTTTTATTTCATAAGGAGTAACCCATGACTGCACATGCAAAAGACCAACTGGCCCTGGGCGATGTTGCCGCACGCACGCTTGCGAATGCGACCAAGACCGTGCCGCAACTGTCCATCATCACCCCGCGCTGGCTGCCGCAATTGCTGAGCTGGGTGCCGCTCGAAGCCGGCATCTATCGCGTCAACAAGGTCAAAGACGCATCGCGCGTCACCGTTGCCTGCTCGCAGCGCGACGAACGCGAATTGCCGCAGACCTTCGTCGATTACGAGGAATGGGGCCGTGAATACATGCTCTCGGCAGTCAATACCGTGGTCGATGTACACACCCGCGTGTCCGATTTGTACAGCAGCCCGCACAACCAGATCAAGGAGCAGTTGCGCCTGACCATCGAGACCGTCAAGGAGCGTCAGGAAAACGAACTGATCAACAACAAGGAATACGGCCTGCTGACCAATGTCGCAGACGGCCAGCGCATCAAGACACGCACCGGCGCGCCTACACCGGACGATCTGGACGAGCTGATCACCAAGGTCTGGAAAGAACCCGGTTTCTTCCTGGCTCACCCGCTGGCGATTGCCGCCTTCGGCCGCGAATGCACACGTCGCGGCGTACCACCACCGACCATCACGATCTCAGGCTCGCCGTTTTTGACTTGGCGCGGCATCCCGCTGATTCCTTCCGACAAGATTCCCGTTGTTGACGGCAAGAGCAGCATCATCCTGTTGCGCACCGGAGAGAGTCGTCAGGGCGTGGTCGGTCTGTATCAACCGAATCTGCCGGGTGAACAAAGCATGGGTTTGTCGGTGCGCTTCATGGGCATCGACCGCAAGGCCATCGCCTCCTACCTGATCTCGCTGTACTGCTCGCTGGCCGTGCTGACCGATGACGCGCTCGCCGTACTCGAAGACGTCGAAGTGGGTAAGTACCATGAGTACAAGTGATCTGAGCGATTCGGGCAAGACCAGCGCGGATGCATTACCGGGCGGTGCGGGCTTCGTGCCGGACACCGCACTGATAGAACGGCTGGCGAACGAGCTGTTTGCGGCGGTGCCGGGCGGCCTGCCTGGCTTGCCGTCTTCGTTCCCGTTGTCGCCAGGGTCAATTGCATTGCCGCGTGGAAACGATCTGGCATTACCGCTGACCGGGGGCGACCCGCTCGATCTGCATCTGGATACGCGCCCTCAACCGCCTGTCAGCCGGCCGCACGGAATTGATTTCGGATTATTGCCGATTCCGGGTGCAGACCTGCCATATGACGCCGTGCTGCGCGACTTATTGAAAGACAACGCTGCGGAACATCCGAAGATGACCGGCGCTACGCTGTATTTTCTGGACGAAGCCGCGCGGATTAAAACAGGTTTCCCACGTTCGCCCTCGCCCCTTCAAGGGGAGAGTTGGTATGGGGATGGGGTCAACCAGAAACCCGCGCAGGCAGGTCTGTCGCAAACATCGAATGATGCTTATAAGGGTCAAATTGCGACTTCCGGGCATCCACCCTTCGACGTGCTGGCGGTGCGCCGCGACTTTCCGATATTGAAGGAACTGGTGAACGGCCGTCCGCTGGCGTGGCTGGATAACGCCGCGACCACACAGAAGCCGCAATCGGTGATCGACAGACTGTCTTACTTCTACGAACACGAGAACTCCAACATCCATCGCGCGGCACATGAACTCGCAGCGCGCGCGACCGATGCCTACGAAGGCGCTCGAGACAAGGTCGCCGACTTCATCAACGCCGGTTCCAGCCGCGAAATCATCTTTGTGCGCGGCACCACCGAGGCGATCAATCTGGTGGCACAGAGCTGGGGACGCAAGCACATCGGCAAAGACGACGAGATCATCATCTCGCACCTGGAGCATCACGCCAACATCGTGCCATGGCAAATGCTGTGTGCCGAGACGGGAGCTGTGCTGCGCGTGATTCCGGTGGACGACGACGGCCAGGTATTGCTGAACGAATATGAGCGTCTGCTCAACTCTCGCACCAAGCTGGTGTCGTTCACGCAGGTCTCCAACGCGCTGGGCACCGTGACACCGGCCAAACAAATGATAGAGATGGCGCATCGCCACGGTGCGAAAGTGCTGCTGGACGGCGCACAATCCGTCTCGCATATGAAAGCCGACGTGCAATATCTCGACTGCGATTTCTTCGTGTTCTCCGGCCACAAGGTGTTCGGCCCGACCGGCATCGGCGCGCTGTACGGCAAGCCGGAGGTGCTGGCGGACATGCCCCCCTGGCAGGGCGGCGGCAACATGATAGAGGATGTGACTTTCGAGAAAACGCGCTATCACCCTGCCCCCAACAAGTTCGAGGCGGGCACGGGCAATATCGCCGATGCGGTAGGTTTGGGTGCTGCCATCGACTACGTGCAGAAACTCGGCATCGACAACATCAACCGCTATGAGCACGAGTTGCTGGTGTATGCGATGCGTGAATTGCAAGCGATACCCGGTCTGCGTCTGATCGGCACAGCGCCCGACAAGACCAGCGTACTGTCGTTCGTGCTGGACGGCTACCAGACCACGGAAGTGGGCGACGCATTGAACAGGGAAGGCATCGCCGTGCGCACCGGCCATCACTGCGCCCAGCCGATACTGCGCCGCTTCGGCCTGGAAGCCACCGTGCGTCCGTCGCTGGCGTTCTACAACACACACGAAGAGATTGATCGCCTGGTGAGTGTGGTGAGACAGTTGGCGAGGAGGTAATGGCAGTCGTTAGTAGCTGGAAAAAGCCCCGGCAGCAAGTCGGGGCTTTTTCTGGAGTTAAATGAGTACCCTGTGCGGGTTTGAACCCGGGATGGCGATACACCGCAAGCGAGGCTAACCCTGCACCACGCCATGCCGGCTCAAACCCATAACGGGCAGATCTTCGCGGCGCAGATTCAGCGCCTCCAGCACTTTAAGCGCCGCGTAGGCGTCGTTTGCCGCGTAAAGCAATTGCTGCGGGGTGAGTTGAAGCTGCGACCAGTTGGAGGTAGTGACCTTCCTCGACTTGGCAAAGCGCTGCTTAAACACCACACCCACCGCCGCCCGGACGCCCATTTCTTTATGGTAGCCGTCCATGCTGAACACCGTATTGAGATCGACCACCGCGTTGAAATGCACACCCAGTTTAGCCAGGATATGGCTGCGATCCGACTTGAGGCCAAAACCCACCTTGATGAGCTGTTCCGATTGCAGCAATTCGATCAGGAACGGCAACCCGTCCGCCCGATGCAGTTGAAACAGATAGGCCTTGTCGTGCAGCGCAAACTGCACCACGTGCGGCCCTTCGCTGACGTCGCCGGTGACAAACGTCGGCTTGGATTCAGTATCGAAACCAACCATGCCCGCTGCTACAATCTCGGCAGTAGCGGACGCAAACTCCTCCCTGCTGGTCGGCACATGGATGTGCGTAAGCGCAAGGCCTGCGAAGGGTTGCAGCAGGGCGATCTCGTCCCTGGTCGGGGCAATTTTTTTCATATAGGAAACTAGCGGGATGTTCGAATTGAGATGCTTCAGCGTAGCATCTTTCGAAACCGTGTTCCCAAAAATTCGATATGCTCCAGCCTTCGGAGTCCCGTCACGCGCTCCAGTCGCGGGCTTTACGGCACTCAATCTGCTGTTTTTCTGTGCGATTCAACTGACCTCTACCCGGAGTTCGCCATTTTGATCGGCGCGATCAAAAAAATGGGCAATCCAAAGATTGCCCGAATTCAGGAGGGTAAAGAGCTCATGCATGAGTCTCTGGCCAAGTATAACGTTACAAACTTACAGGACGCTTACCCCGGACGCTGCCAATTAAATAATATTTCGCATCCAGGCACCACCTGCCTTCCATGATCGATTATTTACGACATTGTTTACCGGATGAAATGCAACGCTTGGGCGTAAAATCGCGGCATTGTCTTCATTGAATGTATCGCGATGACCATCACCACGCTTGCTCCTGCCTATATCGACCCGTCGCAACTTGCCATCGCCCTGAAGAATCAGGGTTATGGCGTACTGAGTCCTGCGGGACTGGCCTCATTCACTGGGCAGTCCTCGTTCGAAGCTATGAAGGCGGACTGGGATGATTTGCCGCCGGATAATTTCCTGAAAGACGGCGGGCACTACCGGCGCCGCCGGCATTCCTGCTTTATCGTGGACGACAAGACGCTGACTCAGGTTGCCCATCGCGCGCATTATCAGCCGCTGTCCTATAACGCGTTGCACGGCGGCATGCACCGTCTGTTCGAACCAATTAGCGATGCCACCGTAGCATCGGCGCTCTGGTCGAGCCTGCTGCTGTCCATCGCGCAAGTCTGCTCAAACCTGAAAGGTGCGCAGCCCTGGTATGTGGAAGCACATCAGTTCCGCATCGATACCAAAAACGGCATCGGACGCCCGACACCGGAAGGCGCGCATCGGGATGGCGTGGATTTCGTCGCGATCCTGCTGGTGGCGAGGGAGAACGTCAGCGGTGGCGAGAGCCGCATCTTCGAGGCGGACGGGCCGCACGGTCAGCGCTTCACCCTTTGCAAACCCTGGACGCTGCTGCTGCTCGACGATCAGCGCGTCATCCACGAGTCCACACCGATACAGCCCACGTTAAACGGCGGCTACCGCGACACCCTGGTGCTGACATTCCGCACGGGCGGTTTTCTCGAAGAGGCGTGATCAGATAAAAAAACGGGCACCCGTTGCGGGTGCCCCAAGTGGAGGAGGAATCATGAAAGTCGTAAGCTTCCATGGCTGAATCTTAAAATACCGTCCCCCGCTTGCGAACCAATATCTTCTGCAATAAATAGCAGTTTTATCGCTAAGCCGCGGCAATCACGCTGGGCCGTGCGCTGACTCGCGCGAACCACGCCGCCAGATTGGGATGGGCTGACCGCCAGTCGCGCTCAGGCTGACGCAAATCGAGATAGATCAGCGCACTGACCAGCGCCAAGTCTGCCAGCGTGATCGATTCGCCTTCGCACCACGCGTTTTCACCCAGCAACGCCGAGGCGTATTCCAGCGCATGTGATACCGCCGTATTGTGCAGATCGAGCGTAGCGGAATTCTGCTGTCCTGCCGGGCGCAGCACCTCGGTGCGCACTACGACAGCCGAATCCGCAATGCCGTCCGCCAGCGCCTCCCAGCGTTTTACCCGCAGCCGTGCACCAGGATCATCGCGTGGAATCAGGATGGGTGCATCGTTCAGCGTATCGACATAGTCCGCGATCACGGTGGAATCGAACACACAGAAACCATCGTCAAGGATCAGCGCCGGAATTCGCCCCAGCGGATTGACGCGCAACACCAGGCTTGCCGGCTCGGTCGGCGGATCGATTGCGTATTCATGGGGAATATTCTTTTCCAGCAGGACCAGACGCGCCTTGCGTACATAAGGACTGGTTTGAGTGCCGAGCAGTTTCATGATGTATGCCTCCTCAATCGTTCACAGGAGTGATGTTAGCACAGACTTTTTTCAATCCCGGAGCACGTGTCCTGCAACGCCGCTGTGAGATAATGCGCGTAAAGGGAGAATTTGACATGACTTTCAGCTTCAACACGATACTGCCCGCGCTGCTGGGCGGTGCGCTCATCGGTATCAGTGCCGCCCTGATGCTTAGTCTCAACGGCCGCCTGGCCGGAATCAGCGGCATTGTGTGGCGATTGTTTCTCGGCAAGTCGGATGACGCGCGCTGGCGAGTGCTGTTTCTCGCAGGCGTGGTCGGCGGTGCAGCGCTCTGTTACGGGCTGTTCGGCGGTGCGCCGGTCGCACGCGCATCCTTCCCGGCATGGCTGCTGATCGTCTCAGGATTCCTGGTAGGCTTCGGCACATCGCTTGGCAACGGATGCACCAGCGGCCACGGCGTATGCGGACTGGGCAGGCTCTCGCTGCGCTCGCTGGTCGCAACCCTGACTTTCCTGCTGGTCGCAATCATCACGACCTTCGTGGTGCGTCACCTGTTCGGAGTGCTCTGACGATGCGCAATCTGGCAAGTTTACTGGCGGGCCTGACGTTCGGCTTCGGCCTGGCTTTATCCGGCATGACGCATCCCGAGAAGGTGCTCAATTTCCTCGACGTCACCGGAACATGGGATGCATCGTTGCTGTTCGTGCTGGGCGGTGCGGTAGGCGTCACGCTGATCACGTTTCGATTCATCCTGCGTCAGAAAAAACCGCTGTTCGATGAGCGCTTCTTCATCACCGAAGAGAACAAAATAGACAAACCGCTGATGCTGGGTGCGACTCTGTTCGGCATCGGCTGGGGCATCAGCGGCTATTGCCCGGGGCCGGTCATCGCCCTGATCGCCGCGCCCAACTGGGAGCTATGGGCCTTTCTGCCTGCCGCAATCGCAGGGGCTCTGGTCGAAAAACGTCTCGAACGACGCGCACAGGCAAGTCATTCACAGACACCTCCTGCCGACACCCCATCCGAAGGTTCGTGCGGCTAACGCTGCCAGATGTACATAGGCGACACATGCAAAAGATAATAACAATCACAACAACAGATTGATTTTAAATGACTTTTAATTAAAATAAAGTTTATTATCCAACCCGTTAGATAATAAATCCGGCTGATCGGCAGGATGCGCAGGTTTAGCATAAGCCATGTTGCGTTTAGCTCGATTGGGAAGCGGTTCCAACACACCTTGTTCTACCCAAGCCCTGAGCATCCTCGACGCAGCCAGCGTGTCAACATTGGCTATTTTACACAGGTCTGAATTGGCGATAGCGCAGTGAACATCAATCCAGTGGCTTACCTCATCCCACACCGTTGGGCGTTCATGATTTAGGAGCGTTACCGTTACACTCTCCACAGCCGCCTCAGTGTTCTGCCGATATTGTGGCGGATAAAGTTTCGCAAGCGCCATCTCTGCAAACATCATTTTCACCCCCTCGCCGGCATCAATATTGGGGGGCACCGGAAATTTCCTCAAGTTTTGTGCGATCAGCGGATTGCGTGCTTTTGAACCAGCCTTCCCTACATTGGCAGGTGTAATATTTCCCGGAAACACCCCCGGACTTTCCACTTCAATGCGGTCATCAAACAGACGAATGAACAGATCCCGGTTCAGACGATAATCGCGGTGAATCACCGCATTTACTATCGCCTCTTTCACCACACGTTCGGGATATAAGTGCTGCGTCTTAAAACCGCTACCGGAAACAGCAGACGATAGATCAGCGCCTTGTTGGTGCAGGCGATTTCGTGATGATCACAGGCAAGTCATTCACAGACACCTCCTGCCGACACCCCATCCGAAGGTTCGTGCGGCTAAATCAAAGCGAGTAGTCATGCTGCGAACGAATGCTGTTGAAGCCATAGCGCTGCGCGATGTTTGGCGTCCGTCTGCATCAAGACACAGAGATCGTGCGCGATCCGCATAAACAGCGCTTACAGGCAGGTGAAAATGCGTGGCGTGATTTTAACGCCACGCAATCGTGATGGTATTAATGTTTAGAACGTGTAACCGATACCGATAGATGCGACCGGGTACATTTTGAAACTATTCAATGAAGAATTCAGATCGGCAGTGGCTTTGGCGTAATCTGCTGCAGTCGCTCCAGTCACGTTTCCGCTAACATTACCCTTGGGAGAGCCTTGAAACAAAATGCCGAAGTCACTGGTGAAAGACAGCCCGGTGTTTTTAGGTGTTCTGCCCCAGCCGATTCCCAGGTAGGGAGCAATTTTGTTGAAGTTAACGTTGGCATTTACAGATTGGCCTGCCGCGATTGGAGTGGCTACGCCGCCCACGCTAAAGGTGCTGCCCGCACCAGGCAATGCGGTCATGGTAAAGCTGTTGTTGTTATACATCAACCCACCGCTAACGCGGAAGCTGCCGCCCATAGGATGCCAGTCAGCCAGGGCCTGCAAACTCTGTAGATTTAACTTGCCGCTGTAGTTTGTGGATGCTGTAGCTGAAGCAGATGTTTTGTTGAAGTTGTAATTGAATGTGTTGAACCCGATGCGCGCATCCACTGACTCCATCACGGGAAATGCCGCTTCCAGTCCGAGTCCCAGGGTAGAGATCTTGCCGTCCACAGTGGTGTCTGCAAAAACAGGTAATGTGAGCGTAGAAAGTGCTGCTGCTAAAACAAATCTTTTCATTGTATTGAATTCCATGAGAAGTGGTTATAGTTGAAAATGATGTGATTTATATCGACTGCGGCGGGGATGTTATCACAAGCTGTGAGCTCGCAACATCCCTGACACTTGCCGGCAATGCCGGCGATAGTGCCGTGGTTTTGGATGTCTGTGGGTGCACTTGAAGTTCGGCTTTTGTTAGTCGGATGCCAGCCTCCCGACACTGGCCGGTCAAAATCCGCCGGGAGCGTTGTTGCCGACCTGCGCGTATCGCAACGCCGCCCCTTATGCAATTTTCTGCTAAGGAAAGCTGTATTTGTTATTTTTCAGCGGCTTTTGATGGCTATAGACTGCACTCCTGATTAGTTCTAGGAGCAATAAATGGCGCACGCATTCAAAACCCACAGCGTACTGCCCGGCTTTAATCTGGCACTGGGTTTCACCCTGCTTTATCTGTCGCTGATCGTACTGGTGCCGCTATCCGCGCTGTTCTTCAAGACCGCGACGCTGGGCTGGGGCGGTTTCTGGGATGTCGCAACGGGCGACCGCGTGCTGGCATCGTTGCGCGTGACCTTTCTCACCTCTTTTGCGGCAGCCGTCATCAACGCCTTCTTCGGGCTGATCGTCGCCTGGGTGCTGGTGCGCTATACCTTTCCCGGCAAGCGTATCGTCGATGCGCTGGTCGATTTGCCGTTCGCGCTGCCGACTGCGGTGGCCGGCATCACGCTGGCAACGCTGTATGCGCCGCACGGCTGGGTAGGCCAGTATTTCGCGGCGAACGGCATCAAGGTCGCTTACACACCGCTCGGTATCGTGGTCGCCCTGACCTTCATCGGCCTGCCGTTCGTAGTGCGCACGGTGCAACCGGTGCTCGAAGACGTTGAGGCGGGCGTGGAAGAAGCCGCTGCGAGTCTGGGCGCGGGACGCTGGGATGTATTCCGCCGCGTGATTTTCCCCGCTATTTATCCGGCGCTGTTGACCGGTTTCTCACTGGCCTTTGCGCGCGCCATCGGCGAATACGGTTCGGTGATCTTCATCGCAGGCAACATGCCCTATATTTCCGAGATCTCGCCGCTGCTGATCGTCGCCAAACTGGAACAATACGATTACGCAGGAGCCACCGCCATCGCGGTGATCATGCTGCTGATTTCATTCGCCTTGCTGCTCGGGATCAATGCCTTGCAATGGTGGACTTCGCAACGAGGAGGCAAATAATGTCACAACAACGCATCGCGACCCACGAGTCAAAGACCGTCACACTGCTGTTCATCGCTGTTGCGCTGAGCTATCTGCTGCTGTTTCTGGGCCTGCCGCTGTTTGCGGTATTTTTTGAAGCATTCAGCAAAGGCTGGGACTTGTACTGGGCCGCATTGCAGGAGCCGGACGCATGGTCGGCGATCAAACTCACCTTCATCGCCGCTGCGATCGCAGTCCCTGCCAATCTGGTATTCGGCATCGCGGCCGCCTGGGCGATTGCCAAGTTCGAGTTCAAGGGCAAGAGTCTGTTGATCACGCTGATCGACCTGCCGTTCGCGGTAAGTCCGGTGGTGTCGGGCCTGGTCTATGTGCTGCTGTTCGGCGCACAGGGCTGGTTCGGCCCGTGGCTGCAGGCGCACGACATCAAGCTGATCTTTGCCGTCCCCGGCATTGTGCTGGCAACCATCTTCGTCACCTTCCCGTTCATCGCCCGCGAGTTGATTCCGCTGATGCAATCGCAGGGCAAGGAAGAAGAGGAAGCCGCAGTGTCGCTGGGCGCATCGGGCTGGCAGACTTTTTTCCGGGTAACCCTGCCCAACATCAAGTGGGGTCTGCTGTACGGCGTGATCCTGTGTAATGCGCGGGCGATGGGTGAATTCGGCGCGGTATCGGTGGTATCCGGCCATATACGCGGCATGACCAACACCATGCCCTTGCACGTAGAGATTCTGTACAACGAATACAACTTTGTCGCGGCCTTCGCGGTGGCATCCTTGCTGGCACTGCTTGCGGTAGTCACACTGATAATCAAGTCGCTGGTCGAATGGCAGGCCCGTGGTCAGGGCGCGAGATTACAGCATTGAATATGGCGCCCTGACCACTTCCCTCACCCCCGTTCCCCCTCTCCCGAAGGGAGAGGAGTACGGTCGGTCGCTGTGCGGGATTCACATTGATCGCAGCGGCGAAATTTTGCATCACGGAGCATAAAATGAGCATAACAATCGAAAATCTGAACAAACATTTCGGCAGCTACAAGGCGCTGGACAACATCAATCTGGAGGTGAACAGCGGCGAATTGATCGCCCTGTTAGGCCCGTCCGGTTGCGGCAAGACTTCCCTGCTGCGCATCATCGGCGGACTGGAGCTGGCTGATTCGGGCAAACTGCTATTCCACGGCGAAGACGTCGAACAACGCGATGCACGCGAGCGCAACGTCGGTTTCGTGTTCCAGCACTATGCGCTGTTCCGCCACATGACCGTGTTCGAAAACGTCGCGTTCGGCCTGCGCGTCAAGCCCAAAAAAGAGCGCCACAACGAGGCAGAGATTAAACGCCGCGTGCATGAATTGCTGAGTCTGGTGCAACTTGACTGGCTTGCCGACCGTTACCCGTCGCAACTGTCGGGCGGTCAGCGTCAGCGCATCGCGCTGGCCCGCGCATTGGCGGTCGAACCGAAAATTTTGCTGCTGGACGAGCCGTTCGGCGCACTCGATGCACAGGTACGCAAGGAATTGCGGCGCTGGCTGCGGCGCCTGCACGATGAGTTGCACGTCACCAGCATCTTCGTCACCCACGATCAGGAAGAGGCGCTGGAAGTGGCCGACCGTGTGGTGGTGATGAACAAGGGGAAAATCGAGCAGATCGGCACCCCCGATGAGGTGTATGCAACACCCGCCACGCCGTTCGTGTATCAATTCATCGGCAACGTTAACCTGTTCCACAGCCGCGATCATGCGCCGTGGACCGAGCAGCACGGCGATGCGGTGGCCTATGTGCGGCCGCACGACATCGACATTTCAGCCACCGCACAGGATGACACCGCCCTGCCGGTTCAGGTTAAACTGGTGCGCGCGATCGGTGCGATTGTGCGGGTGGAAGTAGCCGCCTTTGACAGCCGCGAACTGATCGAAATTGAACTTAGCCGCGAACGCTTCGATGCCGCTCCCTTAGCCGGCGGCGACAACGTATTTATTCGTCCGCGGCAGTTCCGTGTGTTTGAAACAGGAGAGCAACATGAACTTTCAGCAGCTTAGGATTATCCGCGAAGCGGTGCGTTGCAACTTCAATCTGACCGAAGTCGGCAATGCGCTGTTCACCTCGCAGTCGGGCGTGTCCAAACACATCAAGGATCTCGAAGACGAGCTGGGCGTGGAATTGTTCGTGCGCCGCGGCAAACGCCTGCTCGATCTGACCGAGCCTGGCCGCGAGTTGCTGCAAATCGTCGAGCGCATCCTGCTCGATGCCAACAACATCAAGAATCTGGTCGAGCAGTACAGCAGCCGCGACGAAGGCCAGCTGACCGTGGTTGCAACGCACACCCAGGCGCGCTATGCGCTGCCGAAGGTCATTACCGAATTCAAGAAGAGTTTCCCCAAGGTGCATCTCAAACTGCATCAGGCGGGGCCTGCCGAGATCGTTGCGATGCTGCTCAACGGCGAAGCGGATATCGGCGTCGCGACCGAGGCGCTTGCCGACGTGACCAAACTGGATTCCTTCCCGTATTATTCCTGGCATCACGCAGTGATCGTGCCCGCAGGGCATCCGCTAACACGGTATATGAACACTGATGGAGCCACCCCTCTCCTCAATCCTCTCCCGCCGCGAGCGGGAGAGGAGGCAAACGATCGCTACGCGACTTCTTCATCTGGTGCGCTGACCTTGCAGGCGCTGGCCGAATATCCGATCGTCACCTATCACGAAGGGCTGACCGGGCGAACCAAGATCGACCAGTCTTTCGCAAAAGAGGGGCTGAAACCCGAGATCGTGATGTCGGCGCTGGATGCGGACGTCATCAAGACTTACGTGGAACTGGACATGGGCATCGGCATCATCGCTTCGATGGCGTTCAATCCCGTCAAGGATACCGACCTGCGTCTGCTCTCATGCGAACACCTGTTCGGCGCGAATACCACCTATATCGCCTTGCGGCGCGGCCACTACCTGCGCAGTTTCGCCTATCGCTTCATCGAACGTTGCTCACCTGATCTGAGTGAAGCCGCCGTGCGTGCCGGCATCCTGCCGCTGCAAGCGAAGGAATTTGTAGCAGGCGGCTGAAGTTACCGGAATCAGCTGTTCAGTTTATCCAGCAATTCGCGGATTTTCATCGGATCGTCCGCGCGCATGATCTTCTGTGTGAGCTGAGATATTTCGGGCAGGCTGGTGGTCAGCACACGCTGCTTGATGGTCGGCACCTGGGCTGAAAACATCGAGAACTGGCGCAGCCCCATACCCAGGAACAACCGGGTATAAGCCAATTCACCCGCCATTTCGCCGCACACCGAAACCGGCACTTCGAGCTTGTTGCAGGTGCCGATCACATGCGAGAGCAGATGCAGCACGGCGGGGTGCAGCGGATCGTACAGATGCGCGACATCTTCATCGGTGCGGTCGATCGCCAGCGTGTACTGGATCAGATCGTTGGTGCCGATGGACAGAAAATCCAGCCGCCGGGCAAACACGTTCAGGGAAAGCGCGGCAGCGGGAATCTCGATCATGCCGCCGATCTTCACCTCTTTATCGTAAGGAATACCCTCGTAATCCAGCGCCAGCTTGGTCGTCTCGATAAACTGCAGAGTCTGATTGAGTTCCGACACACAGGACAGCATCGGGATCAATATTTTGATGTTTCCGTAGTGCGTGGCACGCAGCAGCGCACGCAACTGGGTGCGAAACAGCTGCGGCTCGGCCAGGCACAGACGGATCGCACGCAGCCCCAGGGCCGGATTGCTGGCCACGCGTTCCGCGCCCTTGATCTGTTTATCCGCGCCCAGATCGAAGGTGCGGATCGTGACTGGCTGGCCTTTCATGCCGACTGCGGCTGAACGATAGGCCTCGAACTGCTCTTCCTCATCAGGCAGCTGATCGCGGTTAAGGAACAAAAATTCGCTGCGGAACAGGCCTACGCCGGTCGCGCCGTTTTCCCTGGCCTCGATGACGTCTTCCGGCTTTTCTATGTTGGCGTGCAACTCGATGACTACCCCGTCCAGCGTGTTGGCGCGTGCGGTTCGAAGTCTCTTGAGCTTCTTGCGCTCCAGCTCCCATTCGCTTTGCAGCAGCTTATATTCTGCGAGTATGGCCTTGTCCGGATTGACGATCAGGACACCCTGCTCCCCGTCCAGAATCAGCAGATCGTCCTCGCGGATCAATTCACGCGCATGGTGCATCCCGACCACGCAAGGCGTACTCAGGCTGCGCGCAACAATCGCCGTGTGCGATGTGGCACTGCCGGCATCCGTGACAAAAGCGCCATATTGCTGCGGTTTAAACTGAATCAGATCGGCGGGGCTCAGATCATGAGCCACCAGTATCGTCTCGACGTCCTGGCGCAGATGGCTGGGCTGGTGCCCGGGCTGACCGGATAATTGCTTGAGCAGGCGTTCGGCAACCTGCTTCACATCGGCCTGTCGCTCGCGCAAATAGGCGTCTTCGAACTCGTCGAACTGTGCCGCCAGTGCATCCGTCTGCACCTTGACAGCCCACTCGACATTGCAACTTTCACGCTCCACCATCTCGCGCGGCCCGACACTGAGCAGCGGATCGTCCAGAATCATCTGATGCAACTCAAGGAAAGCATCAAACTCGGCTGCGGCATAACTGGGGCGGTTGCTGCGCAGACTCGAAAATTCGTTACGGGTGGCCAGCAACGCCGCGTCAAAACGCGCGATCTCGTCGCCTATAAACTGCTTGGGCAGCACGTAGTGCGCCACTTCCAGCGAACTGTGAGAGAGCAGGTGCGCATGACCTATCGCGATGCCGCTTGAAACCGCTATACCGTGGAGGGTAAAGCTCATTCGCCTTCCCCGAAATAATCGTTAATCAGCGCCAGCAAGCCCTGCATCGCAGCTTCTTCATCGGGACCGTTCGTCTCGATGCTGATGGTGGTTCCCTTGGCGGCTGCCAGCATCATCACGCCCATGATGCTCTTGGCATTCACGCGGCGGTTGTTGCGTGTGAGCATCACATCGCATTTGAAACTTGAAGCTAACTGGGTGAGTTTGGCCGAGGCGCGTGCGTGCAGGCCGAGTTTATTGATGATCAGTGCGTCTTGCTGCATGTCAATGCTCCATATGAACGATACATTCGCGCCCGCCCTCGACCGCGATACTTGCCAATTCAATCAGGTTCTTGTTGTTCGAACACACCACGCGCAACAGCATCGGCAGATTCACGCCGGCCACACCCTCTATGCGTTCCGCGTGACAGAGCCGGCGCCCGATGTTGCTGGGGGTAGCGCCGAACACATCGGCCAGAATCAATACGCCGCTGCCGTTGTCGAGCTCCTTGATCATGGCCTCGCCTTCAACCATCTTGTGCTCCGGATCATCTTTCGCCCAAACCGACAGCACTCTGAGATTTTTAGGGATTTCGCCCAAGACATGTTTGACGCAATCGGCCAGACAATCGCCCAGGCCGTTATGCGTTACCAATAAAATTCCGACCAATTCAATCCCTCCCTTATTCCACCTGTAGGTCTGGCCCTGCCCGACATGGCGGGCAGCTTTGCATAGCCATTCCACTAAGCAACCACAATACGTTTGCCAAGTGGCTGGTTAAGCCCACCCTATTCAACCTGCAATTTTATGTCCTTGTCGGTGAATTCTAGCCGTTTCTGCAAGCCGCCGGTTAGATGAATGTTGCCCTGACTATCGACCAGCATCGCATCATTCAGACTCATCCGCACAGCCGCCGCCCGCCAACCCGCAATACCGCTTATAAACAAAGGCTTGGAAGCACCATCCGACAACACCCCGGCATGCACCCCGTGCGTCAGTATCGTCACGGCTTCCACGCCTTGCATCGGATAACCGGTACACGGATCGATCAGATGACAATAGCG